>NZ_JBVVQH010000006.1:0-314176 GCF_055811115.1 Mesorhizobium sp. WSM4832
CCGGTCCTCCCGGCAAACGAGAAAACTGTCACCCATCTAATCAGTCCATTCTGTTACCTATCTATCCGGTTCGGACACGCTGACGCCGGCGCTGCCCCTCATCTGGCTACCGCCATCTTCTCCCCGTAAACGGGGCGAAGGGACGCTAGCGCCGACGGTTTCGCCAATCGGTAACCTAGAAGAAAGAGCGCCGGCGTCGCGGCCGGCTCTTTCTCCCCGTCACTATACGGGGAGAAATGCCCGGTTGGGCAATGAGGGGCGGCGCCGACCTCGGCGGTTAACCGCTTGCTCCTCCACCGCCCTCCGGCTAGAAAAGCCCGCCCTTTACCCATTTTCGAGCGTCACTTTGCCTCAGTAACCGCCGGTCTCGCCAACTCCCCCGAATGCACCGCAGGCGCAGCCATTGGCGCGTCTGCTCCATCTCATGTGTTCTTCAGGCGGCGGTTCGAGACCGGTTTGGCATTGCTGAGCCGCGCGTCGCCCACGCCGACGCCTGATTTAAACACGCAGTCTTTCGCCACGCCGTGCCCGCATGGGCATCTCGACATCGCCGGCCTGAAGAACTTCCCGACGGGAAGGGCTTATCGGCATGTCCGGCCACCTGCGTATCCACTGGACGATCGCACCCGCAATCGCGCCTCGACCTCTCATCAACTGCAATCGCTGCGGAACCCTCAAGGCCTATCGCTGCAGTGGAAAATTCCGCGTCAACGCCAATGGCAAGCGCATCGATGTGTGGCTGATCTACCACTGCGTCGATTGCGACAATTCCTGGAATTTCGGCATTTTCGAGCGCTGCAACCGGCGTGACATCGAACCCGCCCTGCTACAGGCGCTCGAAAGCAACGATCCGGCGCTCGCGCGGCGCCACGCTTTCGACAGTATTGCGTTGCGCAACCATGCGGGACGCGTCGAGGAATTTCCCGATGTCGCCGTGCTCAAACAGGTGGTTGGAGGGACAAGGGAAAGCGCGAGCGCGCTGGAACTCCAGCTTGGGCTCGAAATGCCGACATCGCTGCGTCTAGACCGTCTGCTCGCCAACGAACTCGGCATCTCGCGTTCGCGGCTTCAGGCGCTGGAGGAGAAGCGATTGCTGGTCGTCGATCAGGACGGGATCAAAGCCCTGCGCAAGCCGGCCCGCGCCAGAACAACGATCCGCATCGACTTGGCCGGCGAGCCGGATCACCAAGCCATCATCCGCGCGGCCAGCGGATGAACGAGAGAGGGGCGAAGCACCCGGTGCTCCGCCCCTCTCGGACACGATCAGAAGTCAGAAAATCACGCCGCGCCCATCACCTTGGCCGACTTCTCGAAGCGCTTGCGCTCGTTCGGGTCGAGGTAGAGCTTGCGCAGGCGGATGGTCTTCGGCGTCACCTCGACCAGCTCGTCGTCCTGGATCCAGGCCAGCGCCCGCTCCAGCGTCATGCGGATCGGCGGCGTCAGCTTCACCGCTTCGTCCTTGCCGGCGGCGCGGATGTTGGTGAGCTTCTTGCCTTTCAGCACGTTCACCTCAAGGTCGTTGTCGCGCGAATGAATGCCGATGATCATGCCCTGATAGACCTTGACGCCCGGATCGATGATCATCGGACCGCGATCTTCCAGGTTCCACATCGCATAGGCGACGGACTCGCCCTGCTCGTTGGAGATCAGCACGCCGTTGGTACGGCCGGGCAATTCGCCCTTGTAGGGCTCATAGGCGAAGAACAGCCGGTTCATCACCGCGGTGCCGCGCGTGTCGGTCAACAGTTCCGACTGGTAGCCTATCAGGCCGCGCGTCGGCGCGTGGAAGACAAGGCGCTGGCGGTTGCCGCCGGAGGGGCGCAGCTCGACCATCTCGGCCTTGCGCTCCGACATTTTTTGCACGACGACGCCGGCATGCTCCTCGTCGACGTCGATGACGACTTCCTCGACAGGCTCCAGCAATTCGCCGTTCTCGCCCTTCTGCATGACGACGCGCGGACGCGACACGGCAAGCTCGAAACCCTCGCGGCGCATCGTTTCGATCAGCACCGCGAGCTGCAATTCGCCGCGGCCGGAAACGAAGAACGAATCCTTGTCGGGCGATTCCTCGATCTTCAGCGCGACATTGCCTTCGGCCTCGCGCAACAGGCGGTCGCGGATGACGCGGCTGGTCACCTTGTCGCCCTCGGTTCCGGCGAGCGGGCTGTCGTTGACCAGGAAGGACATGGTCACGGTCGGCGGGTCGATCGGCTGCGCATGCAGCGGCTCGCTCACCGCCGGATCGCAGAACGTGTCGGCGACTGTGCCCTTCGACAGGCCGGCGATCGCCACGATGTCGCCCGCCTGGGCTTCTTCGATCGGCTGGCGCTCGAGGCCGCGGAAGGCAAGGATCTTGGAGATGCGGCCGGTTTCGATCTGGGCGCCGTCATTGTGCAGCACCTTGACCGCCTGGTTGGCCTTCAGCGTGCCCGACTCGATGCGGCCGGTGATGATGCGGCCGAGGAACGGATTGGCCTCGAGAATGGTGCCGATCATACGGAACGGGCCTGGATGCACCGTCGGCGCCGGCACATGCTTGACGACGAGGTCGAACAGCGGCGCCAGGCCCTGGTCCTTCGGGCCCTCGGGGTTTTCCGAGACCCAGCCGTCGCGACCGGATCCGTAGAGGATCGGGAAATCGAGCTGCTCGTCGGTGGCGTCGAGCGCGGCGAAGAGGTCGAACACCTCGTTCACCACCTCGATGTGGCGGGCATCGGGACGGTCGATCTTGTTGATGACGACGATGGGCTTGAGACCGACCTTGAGCGCCTTGCCGACCACGAACTTGGTCTGCGGCATCGGCCCTTCGGCGGCATCGACGAGCACGATCGCCGAATCCACCATCGACAGGATGCGCTCGACCTCACCGCCGAAATCGGCGTGTCCGGGCGTGTCGACGATGTTGATGCGGGTGCCGTGCCAGTCGACCGAGGTCGCCTTGGCGAGGATGGTGATGCCGCGTTCCTTCTCGAGGTCGTTGGAATCCATGGCGCGCTCGGCGACGCGCTGGTTGTCGCGGAACGATCCGGACTGTTTCAGGAGCTGGTCGACCAGGGTGGTCTTTCCATGGTCGACGTGCGCGATGATCGCGATATTGCGGATGTTCATTGTCTGGTCTCGGGAGTGTTGCGGGCGGCAGGCCCAAAAGCGCCGCCCTTTTCGGTTGCGCGGCTCATACAAGGTTTTTCGCAATTGCGAAAGGGGAGGCCCTATCCCAATTAATGGTCACTGATTCTTAAACGTCTTAGTGTGAAATGATTCTGTTAACCAAGGCGGAACCTTTGAGGGGCCGGACAGTTCGATGTTCATGACCGATCAGATGTCCAGATTGCGTCCGGTTTTTGCGTGGGCAGCGCTTGGTGTGCTTGTCGCGGCAGGCGCCGCGCAGTCGGCAGCCGCGCTGAGGGACGCCAACCCGATCGCGCCGCCTGACGTCAAAACCGCGCAGCAGATGTTCGCCGACGCCCCCGACGGTGTCGACCCGATCGTCACTGGCCCAGTCAGCGCCGCCTTCAAGCAGCGGCAAAAGGACGCCAACTGCGACACGGCGGTATGGCCGAAAATTCCCGCGGCTTGCTATCCGGATTGATCATCGCCGCGCGGAATGCGGCAAACGTAGCGATCCTTCGCGCCCCCCCTCTGCCCTGCCGGGCATCTCCCCCTCGAGGGGGGAGATTAGCAGCTTTGATCCCGCCGCCAGTCCTGCGGCGTTGGAAATTGGCGAAAGCCGATGCGAAATCCGATCTCCCCCCTTGAGGGGGAGATGGCCGGTCCACCCTCCGAAGCTGCAGCGCAGGTGCTGCGAAGGACGGGCAGGCCAGAGAGGGGGGTCTCGCGACGGCACCTCTGATTTTACAGATCCTTACGCCGACCGCACCGGATCCAGCGTCACCTTGTAGAGCTCGTTGTCGTCGCGGTCCATCAGCCGCACGGTGAGCTGCTCGGTCGCGCCGGAAATGTCGACGAGGCCGAAGAACTGCAGGCCGGCCGATGGCGGCAGGTTCTGGCCCTGCTCGGCGGTCGGGGCCTTGATGAATTTCAGCTCCGGCCCAAAGGTCATGTCGAGGTCGTTGGGGCCGAACGTGCCGGCATGGATCGGGCCGGAGACGAATTCCCAGAACGGGTTGAAGTCCTGGAACTGCGCCTTGTCGGGGTTGTAGTAATGCGCTGCGGTGTAGTGCACGTCGGCGGTGAGCCACACCGTGTTGGTGATGCCGGCATTCTTGATGAAGCGCAGCACATCGGCGAATTCGAGCTCGCGGCCCTTCGGCGCGCCATTGTCGTTGTTGCTGACGGCCTCGAAGCCAGCCTTCTTCGCCGCATCGTCCCAGACGACAAGGCTGAGCGGCATGTCGGCGGCGATGATCTTCCAGGTTGCCTTGGAATTCGCCAGCTCGCGCTTCAGCCATTTGGACTGCTCTTCGCCGATCATGCGCGACTTCGCCGTCAGTGTTTCCTCCAGATCGGGGCCGTTGGGGCCGCGATAGGAGCGCATGTCGAGAAAGAACACGTCGAGCAGCGGCCCATGCGAAATCTTGCGGTAGACGCGGCCGGGCTCCGACGGTTCGTAGCGAATGGTCGTCATCTCATGGAACGCGCGTGCCGCACGCGCCGCCAGCACATGGATGGATTTCTCCGTGTAACGATTGTCGGCGGTCAGGTCCTTCGAGTCCGACCAGTTGTTGAGCACCTCATGGTCATCCCACTGGTAGAAAGTCGGGCAGATGGCGGAGAGGCCAAGCACGTGCTTGTCCATCATGTTGTACTTCCACTGGTCGCGGTACTCGTCCAGCGTCTCGGCGACCTTGCGCTTGCCGTCGAGCATGACGACGTTCTTCCACTTGCCGCCGCCGGGCAGGTCGACCTCGTCCTTCAAGGCGCCGTCGGCATAGATCGTATCGCCGGAATGCAGGAAGAAGTCCGGCGTGTGCCTGGCGATTGTCGAGTAGGTCTTCATGCCGGTTTCGTCGATGCCCCAGCCCTGGCCGGCGGTGTCGCCCGACCAGGCGAAGCGCACGTCGCGCTTGGACGACGGCGCGGTGCGGAAGCGGCCGACGATCGGCTCCGAGACGGTGTTGATGTCGGAGAGATCGGCCGCGACCATGCGATAGAAGATATCCTGGTCGGAGGCGAGGTCGGTGAGCAGCCGCTTCACCGTGTAGTCGCTGGCCGGGGAGGTATCGAGCGGCGCAAGCCTGGTGGCGTTGGCGAAGCTTTCTGTCGTCGACACCTCATACATGACGCGCGCCGGACGGTCCGTGCGGGCCCACACCATGCCGGACGTGGCGTCGACGTCGCCGGACTGGACGCCATGCGTGAAGGCCGGGCGCTGGTTGGCGCGGGAATAGTAAGGCAATGCCAGTCCGGAGGCACCGACAAGCCCGAACGCGCTGGCTGAGGTGACGAAAGCGCGGCGGGTCAACGAAAGCTTGTTCATGGCTGTCTCCGGATGGCATTGAACGGGACCGCCAAGCTCTCGCCTCAATGTTTCAGGCGTGTCTCGGAACCATGAAGTTTTGATAACAATGAACAGACTAGTGAAGACCACCATCGTCGCCGGAAGGCGTGTCGAGATTCGGGTCAGGGCGAGCCGAAAATGGTGGTCTCCGAGAACCGGAGCGGAGCGTACTTTTCGTACGTGAGCACCGGAAGCGCAGGAGACTGCCGTTTGCAGGCCGGCCTCACCCGAAAATCGACGCGCCTTAAGCCGCCTGCGGCTCCGGATCGAAGGCCGGCCGGCTCGTGTTGATCAAGAGCGAGATACAGGCCGCCGCGATACCGGTCATGC
Organism: Mesorhizobium sp. WSM4832; assembly: GCF_055811115.1. Taxonomy (NCBI): domain Bacteria; kingdom Pseudomonadati; phylum Pseudomonadota; class Alphaproteobacteria; order Hyphomicrobiales; family Phyllobacteriaceae; genus Mesorhizobium; species Mesorhizobium sp. WSM4832. The sequence continues at coordinate 5,789 of NZ_JBVVQH010000006.1, forward strand.
CGGCAATCAGGAACGCCAGCTCGTAATTGCCCTGCAGCTCGCGCATCGTGCCGCCGAAGGCGGCGGCGGCCGCCGCGCCGACCTGATGGCCGGCGACGATCCAGCCGAACACGATCGGCCCGCTGCGGTCGCCGAAAGCCTCGTTGGCGAGCCTCAGCGTCGGCGGCACGGTGGCGATCCAGTCGAGGCCGTAGAGCACGGCGAAGATGACCAGGCTGGTCGCCGAGAAGCCGGAATAGGGCAGGTAGATCAGCGACAGGCCGCGTATCGCGTAGTAGACGCCGAGCAGCTTGCGCGGATCGAAACGGTCGGTGAGCCAGCCGGACAGCGTGGTGCCGATAAGGTCGAAGATACCCATCATCGACAAGAGCCCGGCTGCCTGCACCTCGCCGATACCCATGTCGCCGCAAAAGGCGATGAGATGCGTGCCGACCAGGCCGTTGGTGGTGAAGCCGCAGACGAAGAAGGTGGCGAACAGATACCAGAACACCCTGGTGCCGGCGGCGCGGCGCAGCGTGTTCAGCGTATGCGCCAGGAAGTTGCCTTGCGAAGCCGGCGATACCGGCGGCACGTCGCCCGCATCGGCGCCGTAGCGCATCTGGCCGATCGAAGCGGGACGTTCGGGCACCAAAAGCAGGACGAACGGGATGAGCGCCGCCGTGGCCACCGATACAGCAATCGCGACAGGCTTCCAGCCGCCGGACTGGGCGAGTGCGGCGATGAGCGGCAGGAACACCAGCATGCCGGTGGCGCTGGACGCCGACATCAGGCCCATCACGAGGCCGCGATTGGTCTTGAACCAGCGATTGACGATGGTGGCGCCGAGCACGCTCGCCACCGCGCCTGAACCGATACCGGAGAACACGCCCCAGGTGATGAAAAGGTGCCAGGGCTCGGTCATGAACAGGCTGAGCGCGGTCGAGCCCGACATCACCAGCAACGAGCCGAGCAGCGTGCGGCGGAGCCCAATGCGCTCCATCAGCGCCGCCGCGAACGGCCCGGTGAGGCCGTAGAGCAGGATGCCGACGCTGGCAGCCCAGGAAGTCACGTCGCGGTGCCAGCCAAAACTTTCTTCCAGCGGCACCATCATCACCGACGGCGCCGAGCGAAGCCCGGCCGCGATCAAAAGGCAAAGGAAAATGACGGCCACCACGACGAAAGCGTAGCGCTGGCCAAATGGGCGGGACTGGGCTATCATGTTACTGACCGGTACGTTGCAATGGAATCACGCCATACATACGTACCGGTCAGTAACATTGTCAAGCGAGTTGTTTGCATGTCATCGGACAAGAAAATTGATGCGTCGTTGAGCGATGCCCCGGTCCCGAAGGCGGCGGACAAGATCCTGAACGTGGCGTTCGACCTGTTCTATCGCGAAGGCATCCGGGCGATCGGTGTCGACGAGATCGTCAGGCGCGCCGGCGTCACCAAGCCGAGCCTCTACCGCAGCTTCCCGTCCAAGGATGAGCTCGCGGCCTCTTATCTGCGCAAATACGACCTCGAATTCTGGGAACGCTTCGACGAGGCCGTCGACGCGCATCCGGGCAATCCGCGCGCCCAGATCATCGCCTTCCTCACTCGTGTCGGCAAACGCACGCAGAAGCCCGATTATCGCGGTTGCGGCATGACCAACGCGGCGGTGGAATATCCCGAGCGCGGGCATCCCGCGCGAGTGGTGAGCGAGAACAACAAGCACGAACTGCGCCGGCGCCTGCGCGCCATGGCGGCCGCGATGGGTGCCGCCGATTCCGACACGCTTGGCGACGGTCTGCTGCTTCTCATCGAAGGCGCCTATATCAGCGGCCAGCTCTTCGGCAAGGGCGGACCGGCGGCGGCCGTCGCGCGCAACGCCGACCTGCTCATCGAAGCCAGCTTGAAGAAATAGCGATTGGCGCTACGCTTCGGCAACTCGAACGGAGTTGTCCGCGATGCGTGCTCTTCTGATCCCGCTTGCCCTCGCTGGGCTGTGCCAGGCGGCCGAGGCCGGCGACATCTCCAGCGCCTACACCGATCTCGACTGGAAGAAGGACTGCGTCACCTATGCGCAAGCCGCTGAAGGCGACGGCGACTGGGCGAACCTTGCCTGCTCCGGCTATCGCGGCTACCCGGTGCTGATCGGCTATGACGACGCACGCGAATCCGTCTATTACGGCTTTCCGTCGGACGACATGACTTCGGTCTGGGAGAGTTTCACCGCCTTCAACGGGTCCGGTCCGAAGGTGGAATGGCGGATCGAGACGAATGGCGATGTCGCGATCCCCTTCGCCGCCATTCATCGCCGCTCGGTGAGCAACCCCGAGGACGAGAAGAAGTCGATCGACGTGCTGGTCGTCGCCAAGGTGGCGCAGCCGGAAGAGCACCAGGGCTGCACCATCGGCCTGGTTTTAGCCACCGGCAACGCGCAGGCCAACGACCAGGCGCGCAAGCTCGCCGACGACAAGGCGAAGACCTTCGCCTGCGGCAAGGACAAGCGCGACGTGATCGGCGACGTGCCGGCTTTCGGCCGGGTGGATAATTAGTGGCACTGCACAGGGATTTTGACCCGGTCGGCCCTGTTTGCGTTGGCAGGTGTCATGCGTTGGAGATTGGCCGAAACGCCCATCACGATCGTCATTCTAGGGCGGAGCGGCGCGGAGCGACGCGCAGACCCTAGAATCCATGCCGTTACCTTCGCCAAGGCGTGCAACGGAGCAAAATTCTGCACCGCAGCAGCGCTTCCAAGTCACGGCATGGATTCTATGGTCTGCGCGCGTCGCTTCGCTCCTTGCTCCGCCATAGAATGACGAGGTTGGGGCGGCTTCAACCAATCCCCAGCGTTTGCGCTGATTTCACGGAAATGAACGGAAAATCTTGCACTAAGACAAACGGCAACCTTTCAAGAATCCCTGTGCCGGGGAACTAGCCGCTCTCCACTAACCGTTGCGCCAAGTCTGGTTCGGGTTCCCATTCGCTGGCGGGCCTAGTAAACCCTTGCGCGATCGCAGCCGGTCTCGGGAGGTTTCGCTTGTCCAGTTCAGTCAGCGTCGCGAACGAGAATGGCGTGGCGGTGGTCACCATCAACAACCCACCGGTCAACGCGCTGAGTTTTCACGTCCGCAAGCCGCTCCATGAGGCGCTCGCCGCGCTGCGCGACGACCCCGCCGCCAGGGCCATCGTCATCGCCTGTGCCGGGCGCACTTTCGTCGCCGGCGCCGACATCACCGAATTCGGCAAGCCGGTCGAGCAGCCGGAGCTGCGCGCGATCATCGCCTTGCTGGAGACCATCGCCAAGCCGACGGTCGCCGCCATCCATGGCACGGCGCTCGGCGGCGGGCTGGAACTGGCGCTCGGCTGCCATTTCCGCGTCGCCGACCGGGGCGCCAAGCTCGGCTTGCCGGAAGTGAAGCTCGGCCTGCTGCCCGGCGGCGGCGGCACGGTGCGCCTGCCGCGCCTGGTGGGCGCCGCCAAAGCGCTTGGCATTATCGTTTCCGGAACGCCGATCTCGGCCGACGAGACCAAGGCGGTCGGTCTTGCCGATGCGGTCTTCGACGGCGACCTGATGGCGCAGGCGGTTCGTTTCGCCGGCGAAATGGCTGATCGAGGCGGCCCGTTCGTGCCGGTGCGCGACCGCAATGGCCGTCTTTCCGAGACCGATCTTGCGGCTTTCGACGCCCAGGCGGCCGAGCTGGCCAGGAAGGCGCGTGGACTGGAAGCGCCGCTTGCTTGCGCCGAAGCGGTGCGCAATGCGATCACCTTGCCGTTCGACGAGGCTTTAGCCGCCGAGCGGCAACTTTTTCTCAAACTCGTTTCCGGCGACCAGTCGCGCGCGCAGCGGCATTTGTTCTTCGCCGAACGCGAGGCGGCGAAAATACCGGGCAAGGATCTGCACAAGCGCCGGATAGACCGCGTCGGCATCATCGGCGCCGGCACCATGGGCGGCGGCATCGCCATGGCCTTCGCCAATGGCGGCTTGCCGGTGACCCTGCTGGAGACGAGCGAGGATGCGCTGCGGCGCGGGCTGGCGACGATCGAGAAGAACTACGCCGTTTCGGTCAGCCGCGGCTCATTGACGGACGAGGTCAGGCAGCAGCGGCTCGGGCTGTTCAAGGGCAGCACCGACTATGCCGACCTTGCCGATTGCGATTTGATCGTCGAGGCCGTGTTCGAGGACATGGCGGTGAAGAGGGAGGTGTTTGGCAAGCTCGATGCGGTCGCCAGGCCCGGCGCCATCCTTGCCACCAACACCTCCTATCTCGACGTCGATGCGATCGCCGCCTCGACGTCGCGGCCGCAGGATCTGCTCGGCATGCATTTCTTTTCGCCGGCAAATGTCATGAAGCTCTTGGAGATCGTGCGCGCCGAGAAGACCGCGCCCGAGGTGCTGGCGACGGTCAGCGATCTCGCCCGGCGCATCGGCAAGGTGGCGGTCGTCGTCGGTGTCTGCCACGGCTTCGTCGGCAACCGTATGCTGTCCGCGCGAGGCGCCGAGAACGAATTCCTGCTGCTGGAAGGCGCGACGCCAAGCCAGGTCGACAAGGCATTCACCGATTTCGGCTGGCCGATGGGCCCGTTCCAGATGGGCGATCTCGCCGGCCTCGACATCGGCTGGCGCAACCGCAAGGCGCGCGGCCAGACCGCGGTGATTGCCGATACGCTTTGCGAGCAGGGCCATTTTGGCCAGAAGACCGGGCGCGGCTGGTACCGCTACGAGGGTGGCTCACGCGAGCCGGCAACTGATCCGGAAGTCGAGAAGCTGATCCGAGCCAAGGCGGCGGAACTCGGGATTGCGCAACGCGTGATTGGCGCGAGGGAGATCATCGAGCGCACGCTCTATCCGCTGGTCAACGAGGGCGCGAAAATACTCGAGGAGGGCATCGCGGCGCGGGCGTCCGATATCGATGTCGTCTGGATCAACGGCTACGGCTTCCCGATCGGCAAAGGCGGGCCGATGTTCTGGGCCGGGCTCGAGGGGGCGGCAAAGATCGTCGAGCGGCTGGAGCATTGGCATGGCCAGACTGGCCGGGCGATTTTCGAGCCGGCGCCGGTGCTGAGGCGATTTGCCGAGACAGGGAGTTGGGAGAGTGCGGTAACCCGATAGGAACAGAAACGTCGCGATCCTTCGCGCCCCCCTCTGTCCTGCCGGACATCTCCCCCACAAGTGGGGAGATTAGCAGCTTCGATGCCTCGCTCTTCCTGCCACGCTGATAATTGGCGAAGGTCGACGCGACGGCTGATCTCCCCCCAAGTGGGGGAGATGTCCGGTCCACCCTCCGTAGCTGCTGCGTAGGACGGGCAGGACAGAGAGGGGCGCTGTCCCGCCAACATCTCCGGTGTCTGCACCCACCGCCAAATTTGACCATGTGGACAAAACTCAGGCGCCGTTCCATAGTCCTTGGCGTCTGACATTTTTGTGAACGGCCGGCTCGACACGGCCGTCGAGCAGAGGGGAAACTTCAATGGAAAACGAACATAGCAAAACGCAACGCACGGCCCTGTCGCGGCGCAACGTGCTGGAACTCGGTGCGCTCGGCCTTGCGGCCGCCGCTCTGCCCGGCGCCGCCTTCGCCAAGGACAAGAAGCTGAAGGTGGCGGCGATCTTTGCCACTCCGATCGAAGAGCCGTGGGACAACCAGATCCATGTCGCCCTGCAGAAGGCGCAGAAGGAGCTGGGCATCGAATACAAATGGTCGGAAAAGGTGCAGACCGCCGACTTCAGTCGCGTCATGCGCGAATATGCGCAAGGCGGCTATCAGCTGGTGCTGGGCGACGCCTTCGCCGCCGAGCGCGAGTCGCGCCGCACGGCAAAACAATTCCCGAAAACGGCCTGGCTGTTCGGCTCCGGCGCCGGCCCGGCCGAACCCAATTTCGGCGTCTTCGACAACTGGATCCACGAGCCGGCCTATCTCTCCGGCATGATCGCGGGCAAGATGTCGAAGTCGGGCACGGTCGGCGCGGTCGCGGCGATGGGCATTCCGGAAGTGAACCGGCTGGTCAACGCCTTCTTTGCCGGCGCCAAGGAGGTCAATCCTAACGTCAAGAAGAAGGTCGCGTTTATCGGCTCCTTCTTCGATCCGCCCAAGGCCAAGGAAGCGGCGGTGGCGCAGATCGATGCCGGCGTCGACGTCATCTATGCCGAGCGCTTCGGCGTCATCGAGGCGGCGGTGGAAAAGAAGATCTACGCCATCTCCAACATGTCCGACCAGTCGAGCCTCGGTCCCGACACGGTCATCACCGGGCCGGTGTGGGACATGTATCCGACGGTCGAGCAGGCGATCAAGCTGGTCAAGGCCGGCGTCTTCACCGCGCAGGACTATGGCGACTTCTCGCGCATGGCCAAGGGCGGCTCGTATCTGGCGCCCTTCCACAAGTTCGACAAGACGCTGCCGGCGGATGTGAAGGACCTGGTCGAGAAGAAGAAAGCCGAGATCCTTGAAGGCAATTTCCGCGTCGACGTGGACGAGAACACGCCGGTCTCGGATTAAGGGCTTGTTGAGGGGTGGCGCGGGGCCCCCCTCTCTGTCCTGCCGGACATCTCCCCCTCGAGGGGGGAGATTGGCAGTTCCGTCGACGGCGCTCGACCTTTTCAACGTTGAAATTTGGCGAAGGCCGCCGTGACATCTGATCTCCCCCCTTGAGGGGGAGATGGCCGGCAGGCAGAGGGGGGTGCAGCGCTGCCCTTCGCGGTTAGCCGGATCGCAAATCCAGGGAGCACCCTTGCCCGCCCCACTGATCGAAATGCGCGGCATCACCAAGAGCTTCGGCGCCGTCAGGGCGAACGAGGCCGTCGATCTCAGCGTCGCGCCGGGCGAAATCCTCGGCCTGCTCGGCGAGAACGGCGCCGGCAAGACGACGCTGATGAACGTTCTGTTCGGCGCCTATGCGCCGGATGCCGGCGAGCTCCTTGTCGAGGGTAGGCCGGTCGCCATCCACAGTTCGGCCGATGCTCTGGCCGCCGGCATTGGCATGGTGCACCAGCATTTCCATCTGGCGCCGCGCCTCACGGTGCTGGAGAACCTTCTGATCGGCATTTCCGGCAAATCCGGCCGCATCGACCGTGCCGGCGGACTGGCGCGGCTGAAGGAGATCGGCCGCCAACACGGGCTCAACCTCGATCCGGGCCTGCCTGTCTCGGCGCTGTCGGTCGGCGAGCAGCAGCGGTTGGAAATCGTCAAGGCGCTGTTTCGCGGCGCCAGGCTTTTGATCCTCGACGAGCCGACGGCGGTGCTGGCGCCAAGCGAGGTCGATGGCCTGTTCGCCGCCCTGCGCTCGATGGCGGCGCAAGGGCTCGGCATCATCTTCATCTCGCACAAGCTCAACGAAGTGCGCGCGCTTACCCATCGTTGCGTCGTGCTGCGCCACGGCAAGGTCGCGGGCCGCGTCGACCGTCCGGCGGAAACGACCTCGGCCGAAATGGCGAAGCTGATGTGCGGCCATGAAATCGTGCCGCCGGTCAAGGAGGCTTCGACGCCCGGCGCTTCCGTGCTGACGCTCGACGGCATTTCCACCTCTGGCCATGCCGGCACGCCGCTGCGCGACGTCTCGCTTTTCGTCCGTTCGGGCGAGATCCTCGGCATCGCCGGCGTTTCCGGCAACGGCCAGCGGGCGCTGGCCGACGTCATCTCCGGCATGCTGCCGCCAAGGGCCGGCGCGATGACGATAGCCGGCAAAGCGGTTGCGCAATTTTCGCCGCGCGAGCTGCAGGCGCTCGGCCTCGGCCGCATCCCGGAAGACCGGATGACGACCGGCCTGGTCACCAACCTGCCGCTGGCCGATTCCATGGTGCTGCCGCGCATCGGCACCGAAGCGTTCAGCCGCAAGGGTCTGCTCGATCCGGCGGCGATCCGCGCCTTCGCCGAGGCGCAGATCAAGGCCTATGACATTCGGTGTCCGGGGCCGATGATCCGCGCGGGCGCGCTTTCCGGCGGCAATCTGCAGAAGGCGCTGCTGGCGCGCGAGCTCGCCTTCGACCCGAAGGTGCTGATCGTCTCGCAGCCGACGCGCGGCCTCGATATCGGCGCCGCCCGCTTCATCCACGAGAAATTCCTCGCCATGCGCGCCAAGGGCTGCGGCATCATCGTCATCGGCGAGGACCTCGAGGAGTTGCTGATGCTCTCGGACCGCGTCGCGGTGATGTATGAGGGCCGCATTGCCGGCACGGTTTCCAGTGCCGACGCCACGGTCGCGAGGCTCGGCCTGATGATGACCGGCGCAGAGGGCCACGCTTGATGTTTCGCCTCGAGGCCCGCACGTCGACACCCGCCTGGTTCAATCTCGCGCTGCCGCTCATCGCGATCGCCGCTACGCTCATCCTGTGCAGCGGCCTCATCGCCGTAGCTGGCGCCGGCGTTATCGACGCTTATGGCGTCATGCTGTCGGCCTCGCTCGGCGACAGCTATGCCATCACCGAGACACTGGTGCGTGCCGCCCCGATGATCTTCACCGGCCTTGCCGTGGCGATAGCCTTCCGCGCCAAATTCTGGAACATCGGCGCCGAGGGCCAGTTGCTGGCCGGCGCGGTGGCGGGCTGCGCCGTCGGCGCGATCCCGATGCCGGGCTACCTTGCCATGCTTCTGATGGCGCTGGTGGGCGCGGCTGCCGGCGCGCTCGTGGCGCTGGTGCCGGCTACATTGCGGGTCAAATTCAAGGTCGACGACGTTGTGAGCTCGCTGCTGCTCAACTCGGTCATCTATTACGCGCTGATGGCGCTGATCGAAGGGCCTTGGAAGGACAGCTTCAGCGGCTATCCGATCTCGCCGCCGATCGAGGATTCTGCCAACTTCCCGGTGCTGATCGAAGGCACGCGGCTGCATCTCGGCGTCATCGTGGCGCTGATCGCGGCACCGCTGTGCTGGTTCCTGATCGCGCGCACCACGCTCGGCTTCCGCATCCGCGTCACCGGTGAGAACCCGGAGGCGGCCCGCTATGGCGGCATCAACGTGCAGCGGGTGCTGCTGTCCACCGCGCTGCTCTCCGGCGCGCTGGCGGGGCTGGCCGGCGTCGGCGAGGTCGGCGGCGTGCATTTCCAGGTGATGAGCGATATCTCGCCGGGCTATGGCTATTCCGGCATCGTCGTCGCCATGCTGGCGCGCCTCAACCCGCTCGGCGTGGTGCCGGCGGCGATCTTCCTGGCCGCGGTCATGACCGGAGCGGAAGCGATGTCGCGCGCGACCGGCGTGCCGGCTTTCCTCAGCGACGTCATCCAGGGCACGGCGCTGCTTGCCATGCTGGTGGCGCTGCTCTTCACCGCCTACCGGATCCGCCGCGTGGGAACACCTTGATGAGCGCGGTGTTCGAGCAGATCTTCCAGGTCGGCTTCCTCGCCGCCATCATCCGTATCGCCACGCCTCTGGCCTTTGCGACGCTTGGCGAAATGTTTTCCGAACGCGCCGGCGTGCTCAATCTCGGCATCGAAGGCATCATGCTGTTGTCGGCCATGGCCGGCTTCACCGCCGCCAGCCTCAGCGGCAGCCTGTGGCTGGGCGTGCTGGTGGCGGTGTTGACCGGCATGCTGATGGGCGCGCTGCATGCGCTGTTCACGGTGGCGCTGGGCCTCAGCCAGCATGTCTGCGGCATCGGCGTGACATTGTTCTCATCCGGGCTTGCCTATTTCCTCTACCGGCTGATCTTCGGCCAGCAATCGGTGCCGCCAAGCATCGACGGCTTCAAGCCGGTGCCGATCCCGTTGCTGTCGGACATTCCGGTCCTGGGACCGGCGGTGTTCAGCCAGTTCACGCTGGTCTACATGGCGATCATCGCCGTCCCGCTCGCGGCCTTCGTGCTCTACCGCACGCCATGGGGGCTGTCGGTGCGCATGGTCGGCGAGAACCCGCGCGCGGCGGACTCCGCCGGCGTCAGCGTCATTGCCACGCGCTTCCAGGCGGTGATCCTCGGCGGCGCCCTGATGGGGCTCGCCGGCGCGTTCCTGACCATGGCGCAGTTCAATGCCTTCACCTTCGGCGTCGTCTCCGGGCGCGGCTGGGTGGCGATCGCGCTGGTCGTGTTTGGCCGTTGGGATCCGTGGCGCTCGGCGGGAGCGGCACTGCTCTTCGCCTTCGTCGATGCGCTGCAACTGCGCATGCAAGCCAGCGGCCTCGGCCACGTCCCTTACGAAGCCTTCCTGATGCTGCCCTTCATCTTCACCATCGTCGCCATGGCAGTGATGTCGCGCAACGCGGTCGCGCCGTCGGCGCTGCTGAAGCCGTTCCGGAGGGAGGAGCGTTAGCGTATAAATAACGGGTTCGTATTAGCTCCATTGAGCCGGCACGGCTGCTGGTGGTCTCAGTCGATGCAAAGGGTGTATGCCAAGAATGCAGGGACGAGTTCGATTGTCGGTGGGTCTCCCGCCAATTCTGGCATTCTTTTTTTGTATCGCGATACGCCCTTTTCTCGGAGGAATTTCTGAGAGCCGGTATAGCCAGTTCGATTGTGACTGGCTGATGCCAAAGTTGCTAGCTACAGTTGAAAAATTCTCACAAAACGATGTTTGTACAGCGAATAGCTATCTATGGACAGCGCTCGCGGCGTTTTCCCTTGCCTACTTGTCGGCGATCCTTTTCGCGCTGGCATACAACTTCAGAAATTTCACTTTTAAAATTTTTAAGGCCCCGCTCAGAGAGCTGGCTCTATTTTTCTCGTTCCTGTTAGTCCCAGGAATGCTTGGAATGTATGCGTTCGTTTGGAGTGATCTTCACCTTAAGAGTTATGGAGGAGCGCCGGATGATTTCCCCTTTGCGATGGACTACGCAAACGTCCAGATAAATCTGCTTATGTACGCGGTGAATCTATTATTTTTTGTCCCGAGCGCAGTAATCCTGTCGGTGTTTATACGCCGCCATAGCGAACCTCATTGATATCAACGAGGTCCAAAGGCGCCAAGCCTCAGATTGCCGTGAACGCGTTGTCCACGAACAGATGCGCGCCGTTGACGAAGCTCGATTCGTCGCTGGCCAAAAACAGCGCGGCCTTCGCTACCTCCTCCGGCTCGCCGATACGACCCTGCTGCGCGGCCATGGCGGCATCCGAGACATCGACGCCGAGCCTGCCGAGATCGGCCACCTCGCGCAGTCCATGCGGCGTGCGGATGAAGCCCGGGCAGACGGCATTGCAGCGGATGTTGCGGTCGCGGAACTCGACCGCAATCGCCCGCGCGAACATGTGGCAGGCGCCCTTGGTGGTGTCGTAGAGCACTTCGTTCGGCGTCGCCGCCACTGCCGAGATCGACGAGGTGCAGACGATCGAGCCGCCGCCGGCGGCAATCATGCCTGGCAGCACTGCGCGCGTCATCAGGAACATCGAGCGGACGTTGACGGCATGCAGCCAGTCCCATTCCTGCAACGTCGTTTCCAAGAACGGTTTGATGACGATCGTGCCGGCATGGTTGAACAGCACGGTGACCGCGCCGAGCTTTGCGGCCGCCGCCTTCACCGCCGCTTCGACCTGCGCCTCGTCCGAAACGTCGGCCACGAAATGCTCGGCGACATGGCCGCGTTCGCGGATCGCCGCTGCGGTCTTGGCGGCCGCTTCGCCGTTGCGGTCGATGATCGCCACTTTCGCGCCCTCGGCGGCAAACAGCCCGGAAGCCGCCCCGCCCATGCCTGTCGCGCCACCCGAGACGATGGCGACCTTGCCCGCCAGCCTTCCAGCCATTTTCTTCTCCCTGGATCCTATGAGGTGTTTTCGATGCTATCCCGTCGCGCCGGGAATAGCCAAGCGCGCTTCGACAACGCCCCTGCGGCCGAAAAACATGCAGTTCCAAGCTTTTGCCGGCTCCGTGGCATCGGTTCCACACGGATTTTCCCGTCCGCTTTCCATTCATTTCCGTGAAATCAGCGCAAACGCCGGGGATTGGTTGAAGCCGCCCCAACCTCGTCATTCTATGGCGGAGCAAGGAGCGAAGCGACGCGGCGCAGACCATAGAATCCATGCCGTGACTTCGAAGCGTTGCTGCGGTGCAGAATTCTGCTCCGTTGCACTCCTTGGCTAAGGTAACGGCATGGATTCCAGGGTCTCCGCGACGGAGCTTCGCTCCTGCTCCGCCCTGGAATGACGATCGCGATGGGCGTCGACCGGTCAAAATCCTTGTGCAGTGCCATTAGCATGGAAAACCCCCATCGCAGCCGGGATGAGAATATTCATCCAGAAATCGCCGAAAAATAGCAATCGACAAAGTCTACTAGTTTTATAGATTAACGGCCGAGACGGAGGCCGATATGTCCTATATCCAGAACGCTCAGACCGCCCGCAAGGGGCAAAGGCTGACTGCCGACCAGAGCTGGAGGCCCGCCTATGGCGGTACCTTCGCCTATCTCGTCTTCGCGCTCGCGTTCGTGTTCACCGGCGCGGTGGTACTGGGGCTGATCCCCTGATCCAAGGCGGGCCGAGACCCGCCGTCAAACAATCTGAGTTGAGTAGTCGAAAGTGAAGACTGGCCGAGTGCCGGGGCGCTGTCGCGCGCCCGTGTCTCGGATTTGGTTCGAGGACTTTGCAGCGGGGCAAGCCAACGTGATGGAGGAGATGGCAATGCCGATCGAGTTCACGCATGTTCCCGGTAAGGCTGCCGACAGCAGCTTCTTCTATGATTTCGCCGAGACGGCGACCAAATTGTCGCTGATCGAGGATGCCGGCTTTCGCAAGCTGGTCGTCGACGATCCCGCCGGCCTGCTCAGCAATATGGACATCGCCGCGCAGACGCTCGACCGCACCGGCTCGCTGGAGGTAGTGCTGACGCATTGGGCCGGCGTGATCGAGCCGACGGTGGCGGCAAGGCAGCTCGCGGCGCTCGATCGCCGAGGCAGCGGCCGCCTATCGCTTCGTATGCTGAGCGAGCCGCTGGAAGATAGCGATGCCGAGGCGCGGCCCGTCGGCCACAGCGTGGTCTGGCAGCGCATCGACGAATATCTGGTGCTGTTGAAACGGCTGTGGTCGAACGACAGGCCGTTCGACCACGAAGGCGCCTTCTATAGCGTCCGCGGCGGCTTCGTGCCGCGCAAGGGTCCGCATGGCGCCGACCTTGCCGTCCGCCTCGGCGGCCAATCGGGCACGGCGCTGAAGGTCGCCGGCAAGCATGCCGATGTCTTCGAGCTCGCCGCTGGCTCACCCGACGAGGTGCGGCAGCTGATCGGGCGTGTGCGCAGCGCCGCCGCCGAGCACGGCCGCGGCGGCAGGCTGCGCTTCGCGCTTCCGGTGCGCATCCATCCGGACGGCTGGACGGCTAACCCCGATCGCAGGTCCCCCGATCACAGGGCGGTCGAGATCGCCGGGCCGCCGGCGCGGCTCGCCTTGGCGCTTCTGCCCTATGCGGCGCTGGGCATCGAGGAGTTCATGATCAGCGGCATCGACCGTCCGAGCGAGATTGCCCGTATCGGGCGCGAGACGATCACACTGGTCGCGAATTCATTGGCGCGCCGCGACGCAGAGGTCCCGCAGCCCGGCGCATTTGCCTCGTCGCCCTTTGCGGAACGCCGCGCCGGCTAAAATTACCGCGTGTTGGAGTAGTCCAGGCCGTCCATCACATAATCCGCGAACAGGAAGTCGCGGATGCCGGCGATCCGGCCGTTCTCCCAATTGATGAGGATGAAGTAGCGCGGCGGCCCTTCCGGACGATCGGGACTGGTGACCAGGATGGCGGGCCGGCCTTCGACAAGGCCGGTCGTAAAATGCCAATGCGTTTCGTCGGCATAGCGGCCGAAGTAATTGCCGACAAATTCCTTGCCGTCGGCGCGCAAGCGGTTGACCAGCTCAAGCTTGACGTCCTCGGCCAACAGGCCGCGCAAGGCATCGAAGTCCCTGGCGTTGAAGGCGGCCACATAGCCGCCGAGACGGCGCATGTCCTGCTGGTTGAGGGCCGGGCGGGGAGATGCCGTGCGCGGCGCGGCGGCGAGCTTGCGCAAGCTCTCGCGACCCCGCTGCAGCGCGCCCTTGATCGCGGTGTCGGAGGTTTCGAGGATTTCGCCGATCTCTTCCAGGCTGTGGCCGAGCACGTCCTTCAGCACGACCGTGCATCGTTGCGCCGGCGGCAGCTGCATCAATTCGGCCAAGCTCGCCTCGGCGGCAATGCGCGCATCCAGCGCCGAATTCTCGTCGGCGATCGTATCGAGCTCGACCTCGCTTTCGCGCCCGCGCGAACGGGCGCGCTTGCGCAGGAAATCCAGTGCCGAATTATGCGCGATGCGAAACAGCCAGGGCTCGGTCTTGTCGGGCAAGTCGCCATTCCTGATCGCCACGAAGCCTTTGGCCAAAGCCTCCTGGACGATGTCTTCGCCATCGATGACCGACCCGACCATGCGCGAAGAGTAGCGGTGCAGCTTGGCTCTCAGCAACGCGGCCTCGCGCTCGAAGGCGCGAAGCCTGGTTTCGGTCGCCGCAACGGACTGATCCTGCGAACCGGTCACGCAGCCTCTCTCTTTCTCGACGCAATTCCGGACGGAAAGTTACGGCGAAGACGCCGAACTTAACCGTCACACACTTTTCCTGGAATTGCTCTAATTCTCCATGCCAGCCGTATGGGAATAGCTGGTGTGGCCCATGACGCTCTCGCCCGCTCCAAGCTCGAGAATAGTCTTCATGTAATCCGCGAAGCGGGGATCGCCGCGGAAGGCCGCGATGTCTTCGGCCGAACGCCATTGCGAGATGTTGGCGACCTTGCTGCCGTCGCCGCCGACGACCACGGACGACGACAGCGAGCCCGGCTGCTTGCTGAAGAAGCTTCTCGTGCCTTCGGCCAGAGTCTCGGCTAGTTCCTGCTGCTTGCCCGGCTTGGCGGTGAAGACGTTGATCAAGGTCACTGTGGTCGACATGGCTTGGCTCCGCTCTGTCCTGGTGGCGGAGGCCGTCGCGGCTCTCGCACCTGCTACGACCCTCAAGACGAAGCCGGAACCGGAAACGGAACGGTGGGGCAAAAAAATTTCGATGAAACCCCAAAAACCTTCAGCGCGCCGCGCCCGCGAGCTGCCGCAACGCCGCGATGACGGCCGCCGAGTCCGCCAGCGCGCCGAAGACACCGTCCTCGACCGTCACCATATGCAGGGCGGCCTCGTGCGCATACTGGTCGCCGCTGGCGCAGGCGTCCGAAATCGTCAGGCACTGGAAGTTGCGGTCGCAAGCCTCACGCAATGTGGTGTGCACGCACACATCCGTCGTGCAGCCGGTGAACATCAGATGCGTGATGCCGCGCGCCTGCAAAACGAGCTCCAGGTCCGTATAGGTGAAGGCGCTGTTGCAGGTCTTGTCGATGATGATGTCCTGCGGCGCCACGTCGATGTCGGCGGAGATCTGGAAGCCCAGGCCGGAGCGCAGCAGGACATCGGTGCCGTCCAGTCCCGCTCGCTTGCGTCGCCATTTTTCGTAAGGCGTCATGTCGGCCATGTCGGCGCGGTAGCCTTGCCTGGTGTGGATGATGGTGAGGCCGGCGGCGCGGGCGGCAGCGATCAGCCGGTTCACCGCCGGCAGGATGGCCCGCAGCGGCGACGGATCATAGCCCTTCCTAGCGAAGTAGCCGGTCGGCGACAGGAAATCCTCCTGCAGGTCGATGACCAGCAACGCGGTATGTTGCGGCTCAAGCCTGCCGTCATAGGGAAAGTCGAACGGTATCGCCTTGATCATCGGCGGTCTCCTTCTGCGATATCGAGCATAGCCTGCCGCGTATGCGACGGAAGCCCTGTGCTGCCGGCCGGTGTGCGCCCGAGAGCGATCGGACAGCGGCTTGACCGGAATTTGTTGGGCTGGATTCCCATCTTAATCTTGACTACCAAAGTCATGTTTTATACTCAGTCGAGCAGCCCATGGCGGAAAGCCGTGACCGAAGTTCGCACCAGCCTGCCAACAACTCCGCCGGTTCGTGCCATGATAAAGCGAGGACGAGACTTGTCCCGGAGCATTCTGTTCGCGGCACTGGTCGCATCGATGATTTTTTCGGCTGGGACAGCCGTGGCGCAGCAGCCGACAACACCGCCTACGACCAGTCCGACACCGGCCGCGCAGGCTCCCGCGCCTGTCGCAGGTACCAACAATCCACCGGCTATCGCGCAAACGCCGGTTGAAACCGCACCGGCGGAGCCGGGCCTCCAGCCGGCTCCGAACGGAGCCGTCAGTGAGGAACCACCCATCTCGCTGACGCTGCCGCATGACCTGTCGCCCTGGGGCATGTTCATGAACGCCGACATCGTGGTGAAGGCGGTCATGGTCGGGCTGGCCTTCGCTTCCCTGGTCACCTGGACGATCTGGCTCGCCAAGTCGCTGGAGGTCTTCGCCGGCAAGCTGAGGGCCCGCCGCGCCGCCGATGCGATCGGCAACGCCGCGACGCTGATGCAGGCCGGGCGGGAACTTGGCCACAGCGGCGGTCCGGGCGCGCTGCTGGTGCGCGCGGCAGAGGAAGAACGTGCGCTTTCGGCCGGCGCGCTCGACCATGTTTCCGGCGACGGCCTCAAGGAGCGCGTCGCCTCCAGGCTTTCGCGCATCGAGGCGGCGGCGGCACGGCGCATGTCGCGCGGCACCGGCCTGCTCGCCACCATCGGCTCGACGGCGCCCTTCGTCGGCCTGTTCGGCACCGTCTGGGGCATCATGAACGCCTTCATCGGCATCTCGCAGGCGCAGACCACCAACCTGGCCGTCGTCGCGCCTGGCATCGCCGAGGCGCTGCTTGCCACCGCGATGGGTCTGGTGGCGGCCATTCCGGCGGTCGTCATCTACAACGTCTTCGCGCGCTCGATAGCCGGCTACAAGCAGATCCTCGCCGACGCTTCCGCCGGCGTCGAGCGGCTGGTCAGCCGCGACCTCGACTTCCGCAATGTGCCGCCAGCGGCGGCCATGGCCGCGGAGTAGCGGCGATGGCGGCGCGGATTCGCGAGACTTCCGGCGACGATCTCGAGGAAAGTCACGACATCAACGTCACGCCTTTCATCGACGTCATCCTGGTGCTGTTGATCATCTTCATGGTCGCGGCGCCGCTTGCCACCGTCGATGTCAGTGTCGACCTGCCGGGTTCGACGGCGACGCCCGCGCCGCGGCCCGAGACACCTTTGTTCCTGACGCTGAAGAGCGATCTGACGCTGGCGATCGGCAATGACAGCGTGCCGCGTCCAGCCTTTGCCCGCGTGCTCGACGGCCGTACCAGGGGCGACAAGCAGACGCGCATCTTCCTGCGCGCCGACAGAAAAGTCGGCTATGGCGACCTGATGGAGGTGATGAACCTGCTGCGTGCCGCAGGCTATCTGAAGGTCGCGCTGGTTGGGCTCGAAACGGTATCGGACGGTGCTGGCGGCGAGGCCATGCCTCCTGCGGCCGGTGCGAACCCCGCCCCGGGTGGAGGCCAGGCGCCATGACGGTCGCTGCCCTTTCCCGGATTTCCCAGCCGCGCTTCGGCGTGCGTGAAGCCGGTCTGTGGGCGAGTGCCGCGGCGGTCGTTCTGGCCGCCCATGTGGCGGTCGCCTATGCGGTGCAGGATCTGAGCTATGCCGAAATGCCGGATGGCGGATCGCCGCCGGCGCTGGCGGTCGAGATGGCGCCGCTGATCAGCGCGCCCGCCGTTCCGCAAGAGACGGCGATGCTGGACACGGTGACGCCGGAGCCGCCCGATGCCGCAGAGGAGACAGAAAAGCCGACCGACGTGAAACCGGTGACCGATCCGGCGCCGGTGACGGAACGGGCAGAGCCCGTCACTGAACAGCCATCCGATGCCGCCGACACGCAAGAGGCTGAGCAGGCCCCTCCGGAAGCGGTTGCCGCGCTGAGCGAGCAGCCGCCGCTGGACGAAATCGTGCCGGACCCTGTCGAGGCGATCGCGCCCGATGTCGTCGTTCCGCTGCCGGAGCCGAAACCCGTGGAAGCTGAGGTGAAAGCGCGAAAGCCGGTGGAACCCAAGAGGAAGACCGAGAAGAAACCGGTCGAAAAGCCGAAGGAACGGTTCAGGAAGGAAAAGGCACCGCCACCCAGGACGACGACAACCGCCAGCATCGACGCCAAGGCGGCGGCGATGGCGGCAGCGCCGGAGTCCTCGACTGCGGCGCCGCGCTCCAGCGTCAGTCCATCGCGCTGGAACTCCAGCCTGGCGGCATGGATCAGGCGGCACACGCGCTATCCCAGCGCGGCGCGCTCCAGGCGGGCGGAGGGCACGCCGAGCGTGACCTTCACGGTCGACACCTCCGGCAGGGTGGTCTCGGCCCGGCTGGCGCGATCCTCGGGCGACGGCGATCTCGACCGGGCGGCTCTCGGCGCATTGCAGGGCGCCTCGGTACCGGCGCCGCCGGCGGAACTCGGCGCCCGTGTCACCCGCACCGCACCCTTCGTCTTCAGCCTGCGCAATTAGAGCAATTCCATCGTTGGAGATTGGCGAAAGCCAGCGCGACGGCCGATCTCCCTACTTGGAGCCTCACGCGCGGCGACCCCCTCTGCCGCTTTGGCGACATCTCGCCCTCAAGGAAGGAGAGTTGGCGCTTGCATCACAAGGGCGTCATCGCCGGGATGAAGCCTTCTGATTTCCGCGTTCATTGTGTAAATTCTCCTCAGTCGGCTTACAAACTTTGACGTTTACGTAATTCCCAAACCATCTAACCGATTGAAAACACTAGGCCCAAAATAATCGTTTGAATTTCACCGTGGCGGGCGCTATTGGATCCGGCGAAATCTCGCGGGTTCCCGCATCCTTTCGGCCTCCCCGGCCCCGTCACGGTACCGTCACAGACAAAGGGAAAACATCCTCACATGGCACGCAATAAGATAGCGCTGATCGGCTCGGGCATGATCGGCGGCACGCTCGCTCATATGATCGGCCTCAAGGATCTCGGCGACGTTGTGCTGTTCGATATCGCCGAGGGCATTCCGCAGGGCAAGGGCCTCGACATTGCGCAGTCATCGCCGGTCGACGGTTTCGACTCCAGGCTGACCGGCGTCAACGACTATGCTGGCATCGAGGGCGCGGATGTCTGCATCGTGACCGCCGGCGTGCCGCGCAAGCCGGGCATGAGCCGCGACGACCTTCTGGGCATCAACCTCAAGGTCATGGAGCAGGTCGGCGCCGGCCTGAAGAAATATGCGCCGAAGGCCTTCGTCGTCTGCATCACCAATCCGCTCGATGCGATGGTGTGGGCGCTGCAGAAGTTCTCAGGGCTGCCGACCAGCCATGTCGTCGGCATGGCTGGCGTGCTCGACAGCGCCCGCTTCCGCTACTTCCTGGCCGAAGAGTTCAAGGTTTCGGTCGAGGACGTCACCGCTTTCGTGCTCGGCGGCCATGGCGATTCCATGGTGCCGATGATCCGCTATTCGACCGTCTCGGGCATCCCGCTGCCCGACCTCGTCAAGATGGGCTGGACCTCGAAGGAGAAGCTCGACCAGATCGTGCAGCGCACCCGCGACGGCGGCGCCGAGATCGTCGGCCTCTTGAAGACCGGCTCCGCCTATTACGCGCCGGCGGCCTCGGCAATCGCCATGGCCGAATCCTACCTCAAGGACAAGAAGCGGGTGCTGCCCTGCGCCGCCCACCTCTCCGGCCAGTATGGCGTCAAGGGCACCTATGTCGGCGTCCCTGTGGTGATCGGCGCCGGCGGTGTCGAGCGCGTCATCGAGATCGACCTCTCCAAGGCCGAGCAGAAGATGTTCGATTCCTCGGTCGCGGCCGTTCAGGGCCTGACCGAGGCCTGCACGAAGATCGCCCCGCATCTCGCCAGCAAGTAAATCTCGCCGGCAAATAAACCGACCTCCCCGGAGACCAAGCGCATGAACATCCATGAGTATCAGGCCAAGGCGCTGCTGAAGACGTTCGGCGCGCCGGTAGCAAGCGGCGTTCCGGTGTTCAAGGCAAGCGAGGCGGAAGCCGCTGCCAAGGCGCTGCCCGGCCCGCTCTATGTCGTGAAGAGCCAGATCCATGCCGGCGGCCGCGGCAAGGGCAAGTTCAAGGAACTCGGCCCCGACGCCAAGGGCGGCGTGCGGCTGGCGAAGTCGGCGGCCGAAGTGATCGCCAACACCAACGAGATGCTCGGCCACACGCTGGTCACCAAGCAGACCGGGCCCGCCGGCAAGCAGGTCAACCGCCTCTATATCGAGGACGGCGCCGACATCGAGCGCGAGCTCTATCTGTCGATCCTGGTCGACCGCTCGGTCGGCCGCGTCGCCTTCGTCGTATCGACCGAGGGCGGCATGGACATCGAGACGGTCGCGCATGACACGCCCGAAAAGATCATCACCGTCGCCGTCGATCCGGAAAACGGCGTGACGGCCGATGACGTGAAGAAGCTCAACGCCGCGCTCAAGCTCGACGGCGATGCGGCCAAGGACGGCGGCACGCTGTTCCCGATCCTCTACAAGGCGTTCGTCGAGAAGGACATGAGCCTGCTCGAGGTCAATCCGCTGATCGTCATGAAGGACGGCCGCCTGCGCGTGCTCGACGCCAAAGTGTCGTTCGACAACAATGCTCTGTTCCGCCACCCCGACGTGCTCGAACTGCGCGACACCACCGAAGAGGACGAGAAGGAGATCGAGGCGTCGAAATACGATCTCGCCTACGTCGCGCTCGACGGCAACATCGGCTGCATGGTCAACGGCGCCGGCCTTGCCATGGCGACGATGGACATCATCAAGCTCTATGGCGCCGAGCCCGCCAACTTCCTCGATGTCGGCGGCGGCGCGTCGAAGGAGAAGGTGACGGCGGCGTTCAAGATCATCACCAAGGACCCGGCGGTCAAAGGCATCCTGATCAACATTTTCGGCGGCATCATGAAGTGCGACATCATCGCCGAGGGCGTCATTGCCGCGGTCAAGGAAGTTGGGCTGCAAGTGCCGCTGGTGGTGCGGCTGGAAGGCACCAATGCCGAGCTCGGCAAGAAGATCATCAACGACAGCGGCCTCAACGTGGTGTCGGCCGACGATCTCGACGACGCGGCCAAGAAGATCGTGGCGGCGGTGAAGGGCTGAGCGGATGCCTCCGCGCAAGATAAACCTCGTCGAGGCGGCGGACCGGACGATCACCAAGGTCTTCGATCCGCATGTCGCCGGCGACGTCAATGACAGCCAGGCCAAGGTCGCCAAGTTCGGCGAGGCCTTCGACTGGCATGCGCATGACAATGAGGACGAAGCCTTCCTCGTGTTGCGCGGCCGTATCGCCATCGATTTCCGCGACGGGCCGGTCGAACTCGGCGAGGGCGATTTCATCGTCGTGCCGCGCGGGGTCGAGCACCGGCCGCGCTCGCTCACCGCCGAGCCCGTGGTGCTGATGTTCGAGCCAGCGACGACGCTCAACACCGGCAACGCCAAGAGCGACCTCACCGTCACCGATTTGAAGCGGCTGTGACCATGAACGCGGCGTCCTTCTCCTCGCTTTCCGCCGATCACCAGCGTCTGCAGGCGCTGGTCGGCGCCTGGCGTGGCGAGGAGAAGGTGGCGGCGACACAATGGGCCGATGGCGGCGCAGCAACGTCGGAAGTGCTGGCAGAGCCACAGTTCGGTGGCCTGTTCGTGGTGCAACGCTATCGCCAACGGCGTGACGGCACGGTCTCGTTCGGGGCGCACAACGTCTTCGGCTTCGACCAGCAGAACAGCGTCGTCACCATGCATCAGTTCGACTCGATGGGCTTCGTGCCGATGTCGCCGGCCACCGGCGCGTGGAACGGCGCCGAGCTGGTCCTGGAGCGGTCGTCGCCACGCGGCGCCGCCCGCGTGACGTATATTTTCGACGATGCCGACGCCTACCGCATGAAACTTCAGTTCAAGCCTGTCGGCAGCGATGCCTGGCAAGACATGGTGAGCGGTGTCGACCGGCGTGTCTCGCCTTCCTCGATCAACGGGTTTTAGAAAAGGGCTCCCATGTCCATTCTCATCGACAAGAACACCAAGGTGCTGGTCCAGGGCCTGACCGGCAAGACCGGCACGTTCCACACCGAGCAGGCGCTGGCCTATCACGGCACCAAGATGGTGGGCGGCATCCATCCCAAGAAGGGCGGCGAGACCTGGACCGGTTCCAAGGGCGAAAGCCTGCCGATCTTCGCGACCGTCGCCGAGGGCAAGGCAAAGACCGGCGCCAACGCCTCCGTCATCTATGTGCCGCCGGCGGGCGCCGGCGAGGCAATCATCGAGGCGATCGAAGCCGAGATCCCGCTGATCGTCTGCATCACCGAGGGCATCCCGGTGATGGACATGGTCAGGGTCAAGGCGCGGCTCGATCGCTCCACGTCGCGGCTGATCGGCCCGAACTGCCCGGGCGTGCTCACTCCCGACGAATGCAAGATCGGCATCATGCCCGGCAACATCTTCCGCAAGGGCTCGGTGGGCGTTGTTTCCCGCTCGGGAACTCTTACCTATGAGGCAGTCTTCCAGACCACCAATGTCGGCCTCGGCCAGACCACCGCGGTCGGCATCGGCGGCGATCCGGTCAAAGGCACCGAGTTCATCGACGTGCTGGAGATGTTCCTCGCCGACGACGAGACCAAGTCGATCATCATGATCGGCGAGATCGGCGGCTCGGCCGAGGAAGACGCCGCGCAGTTCCTCAAGGACGAAGCCAAGCGCGGCCGCAAGAAGCCGATGGCGGGCTTCATCGCCGGGCGTACGGCGCCGGCCGGCCGCACCATGGGCCATGCGGGCGCGGTGATCTCGGGCGGCAAGGGCGGCGCGGAAGACAAGATCGCGGCGATGGAATCGGCCGGGATAAAAGTTTCGCCGTCGCCGGCTCGCTTGGGCACGACGCTGGTCGAGGCGATTAAGGGTTAAGGCAGTAAGGGAGTAGGGCAGTATGGCAGTAGGGGAATAGGAAGAACGGGACGAGCGCGACTGCTTTCCCTACTGCCTTACTCCCTTACTGCCCTACTCCCCTCCAAAAACAGGAGACGGAGCCAGGCTCCGCAGACGAAAAAAATGGCAAGACAAGATCAGGCCAACGACCAATTCTCGCTCACCTCATTCCTCTATGGCGGCAATGCCGACTACATCGACGCGCTCTACGCGGCCTATGAAGACAATCCGGCTTCCGTCGATCCGCAGTGGCAGGATTTCTTCGCCACGCTGAAGGATGACGCAGGCGATGTCCGCAAGAACGCCAACGGCGCCTCCTGGGCCAAGCCCTCCTGGCCGTTGCAGGCCAATGGCGAACTGGTCTCGGCCCTCGACGGCAATTGGGGCCTGGTCGAAAAAGCGATCGAAAAGAAGGTCAAGGAAAAGGCGGTCGTCAACGGCGCCGTGCTTTCCGACGCCGACGTGCACCAGGCGACGCGCGATTCCGTGCGCGCCATCATGATGATCCGCGCCTACCGCATGCGCGGCCATCTGCACGCCAATCTCGATCCGCTTGGCATCGCCAAGCCGCTGGAGGATTATAACGAGCTGTCGCCGGAGAATTACGGCTTCACCGAAGCCGACTACGACCGGCCGATCTTCCTCGACAATGTGCTGGGCCTCGAGTTCGGCACCATCCGGCAGATGCTGGAGATCCTCACCCGCACCTATTGCTCGACACTCGGCGTCGAGTTCATGCACATCTCCGATCCGGAAGAAAAGGCCTGGATACAGGCGCGCATCGAAGGCGCCGACAAGGAGATCACCTTCACCGCCACGGGCAAGAAGGCGATCCTGTCGAAGCTGGTCGAGGCCGAGGGCTTCGAGCAGTATATCGACGTCAAGTACAAGGGCACCAAGCGCTTCGGCCTCGACGGCAGCGAAGCGCTGATCCCGGCGCTGGAGCAGATCGTCAAGCGCGGCGGCCAGCTCGGCCTGAAGGAAATCGTGCTCGGCATGGCGCATCGTGGCCGCCTCAACGTGCTTTCCCAGGTGATGGCCAAGCCCCACCGCGCCATCTTCCACGAATTCAAGGGCGGCTCGGCCGCGCCCGACGAGGTCGAAGGTTCGGGCGACGTGAAGTACCACCTCGGCGCCTCGTCGGACCGCGAGTTCGACGGCAACAAGGTGCATCTGTCGCTGACCGCCAATCCCTCGCATCTCGAAATCGTCGACCCCGTCGTGATGGGCAAGGCGCGCGCCAAGCAGGATCAGCTTTCCGGCCGCGAGCGCGGCGAGATCGTGCCGCTATCGGAACGCGCCAAGGTGATGCCGCTGTTGCTGCATGGCGACGCGGCCTTTGCCGGCCAGGGCGTGATCGCCGAGATCCTTGGCCTGTCCGGCCTGCGCGGTCACCGCGTAGCCGGCACGCTGCATTTCATCATCAACAACCAGATCGGCTTCACCACCAATCCGCGCTTCTCGCGCTCCTCGCCCTATCCGTCGGATGTGGCCAAGATGATCGAGGCGCCCATCTTCCACGTCAATGGCGACGATCCGGAGGCCGTGGTGCATGCCGCCAAGGTGGCGACCGAGTTCCGCATGAAATTCCACAAGCCGGTGGTTGTGGACATGTTCTGCTACCGCCGCTTCGGCCACAATGAGGGCGACGAGCCTTCCTTCACCCAGCCGATCATGTATCGCAACATCCGCAGCCACAAGACGACGGTGCAGGTCTATGCCGACCGGCTGATCGCCGAAGGCCACGTCACCCAGGCCGAGGTCGACAAGATGCGGGCCGACTGGCGCGCGCATCTGGAATCCGAATGGGAAGTCGGCCAGCACTACAAGCCCAACAAGGCCGACTGGCTGGACGGCGCGTGGTCAGGCCTGCGCACCGCCGACAACCAGGACGAACAGCGGCGCGGCAAGACCGCCGTGCCGGTGCGCACGCTGAAGGAGATCGGCAAGAAGCTGACCGAGGTGCCGAAGGATTTCGAGGCGCACAAGACCATCCTGCGCTTCCTCGAAAACCGCCGCCAGGCGATCGAATCCGGCGAAGGCATCGACTGGTCGACCGCCGAGGCGCTGGCCTTCGGCGCCATCCTGCTCGACGGCAACCCGATCCGGCTTTCCGGCCAGGATTCGGAGCGCGGCACCTTCTCGCAACGCCATTCCGTGCTCTACGACCAGCGCGACGAGAACCGCTACATCCCGCTCAACAACCTGTCGGCGGCGCAGGCCGGCTACGAGGTCATCAACTCGATGCTGTCGGAAGAGGCGGTGCTCGGTTTCGAATATGGCTACAGCCTGGCCGAGCCCAAGGCGCTGACGCTGTGGGAGGCGCAGTTCGGCGACTTCGCCAACGGCGCCCAGGTGGTGTTCGACCAGTTCATCTCATCGGGCGAGCGCAAGTGGCTCAGAATGTCGGGCCTCGTCTGCCTGTTGCCGCACGGCTATGAAGGCCAGGGGCCGGAGCACTCGTCGGCGCGGCTGGAGCGCTTCCTTCAGCTCTGCGCCGAGGACAATATGCAGGTCGCCAACGTCACCACGCCGGCCAACTATTTCCATATCCTGCGCCGGCAGTTGAAGCGCGACTTCCGCAAGCCGCTGATCCTGATGACGCCGAAGTCGCTGCTGCGCCACAAGCGGGCGGTGTCGACGCTGCCGGAGATGTCGGGCGAAAGCTCGTTCCACCGCCTGTTGTGGGACGATGCGCAGTTGCTGGCCAACCAGCCGATCAAGCTGGTCAAGGACTCCAAGATCCGCCGCGTCGTGCTGTGCTCGGGCAAGGTCTATTACGACCTCTACGAGGAGCGCGAGAAGCGCGGCATCAACGACATCTATCTGCTGCGCGTCGAACAGCTCTATCCGTTCCCGGCCAAGGCGCTGATCACCGAGCTGTCACGCTTCCGCAATGCCGAGATGGTGTGGTGCCAGGAGGAGCCCAAGAACATGGGCGCCTGGTCGTTCATCGATCCCTATCTCGAATGGGTTCTGGCGCATATCGACGCCAAGCATCAGCGGGTGCGCTACACCGGCCGGCCCGCCTCGGCCTCGCCGGCGACCGGTTTGATGTCGAAGCATCTGAGCCAGCTCGCCGCGTTGCTCGACGACGCTCTCGGCGAATAGGGCGCTGGGCGAATAGACAGACCGGACGAAACAGACCCCAAGAAGAGAAGAGAACGGACAGGCACAATGGCTACCGAAATCCGCGTCCCCACTCTCGGCGAATCCGTCACCGAGGCGACCGTCGGCAAGTGGTTCAAGAAGGTTGGCGACGCGATCGCCGCCGACGAGCCCGTGGTCGAGCTCGAAACCGACAAGGTGACGGTGGAAGTGCCCGCCGCGGGCGCCGGAACGCTCTCCGAGATCACCGTCAAGGAAGGCGAGACGGTCAATGTCGGCGCGCTGCTCGGCTCGATTTCGGCAGGCGGCGCGGCTGCAGCGCCAGCCACGAAGCCGCAGGCGGTGTCCCAGGCCTCGAGCCCGGATGCCGCTTCCACGGTCAAGCAGGCCGCCGCCGAGACCGCCAAGGTCGCCGGCAATGGCGGCGCAATCGAGCCGCGCACCATGCCGCCCGCGCCCGCCGCCGCCAAGCTCATTGCCGAGAACAATCTCGCCGTCGACCAGCTTTCCGGTTCCGGCAAGCGCGGCCAGGTGCTGAAGGGCGACGTGCTCGACGCCATCGCCCGTGGCGCGCCCTCGCAGCCGGCCGAGATGCCGAAGGCAGCTCCGGCGCCGGTCGTGGCCCGCGCGCCGTCCCCGGCCGAGGATGCGCCGCGCGAGGAGCGCGTACGCATGACCAAGCTGCGCCAGACCATCGCGCGCCGGCTGAAGGAAGCCCAGTCGACCGCCGCCATGCTCACCACCTTCAACGAGGTGGACATGAGCGCGGTGATGGCGCTGCGGTCCAAGTACAAGGACGTGTTCGAGAAGAAGCATGGCGTGAAGCTCGGCT
Organism: Mesorhizobium sp. WSM4832; assembly: GCF_055811115.1. Lineage (NCBI taxonomy): Bacteria > Pseudomonadati > Pseudomonadota > Alphaproteobacteria > Hyphomicrobiales > Phyllobacteriaceae > Mesorhizobium > Mesorhizobium sp. WSM4832. The sequence goes on from NZ_JBVVQH010000006.1 coordinate 32,421, forward strand.
TTATGGGCTTCTTCACCAAGGCGGTGACGCACGCGCTGAAGGAGATTCCCTCGGTCAACGCCGAGATCGATGCCACCGACATCATCTTCAAGAACTATGCCCATATCGGCGTCGCCGTCGGCACCGAAAAGGGCCTTGTGGTGCCGGTGGTGCGCGATGCCGACCAGATGTCGATCGCCGAGATCGAGAAGGAGATCGGCAGGCTGGGCCTCGCCGCGCGCGACGGCAAGCTATCGGTCGCCGACATGCAGGGCGGCACCTTCACCATTTCCAACGGCGGCGTCTATGGCTCGCTGATGTCGACGCCGATCCTCAATGCGCCGCAGTCCGGCATTCTCGGCATGCACAAGATCCAGGACCGGCCGGTGGTGGTCGGCGGCCAGATCGTCATCCGTCCGATGATGTATCTGGCGCTCAGCTACGACCATCGCATCGTCGACGGCAAGGAAGCCGTGACCTTCCTGGTGCGGGTCAAGGAAAGCCTGGAGGATCCCGAGCGGCTGGTGCTCGATCTGTGATCGGGCGGGCGTCGCCGTGAGCGGCTGGCCGGAACAGTTCGGGTTCAAGCTCGGCCGGGCCGCGCGCGGCTTGCGGCGCAGCATCCTCTTGCTTGGCTTTTCCGCTGCCGTTCCGTCGCTGGCCATCGCGGCCGACTGGGACCCGGCGACTGCCAGCAGCAACTTCGGCATCTTCGCGCTCAGCGATGCGCAACTGGCGGAACGGAAGATCACCGTCACGCCGATCGGCGATCTCGAACTTCCGACAGGCGAGATCATCGCCTGCGACCCCCTGATCACGACCGACGACTGGCCGGCGCTGGCCCGCAAGGTCAAGCCCGGGCGCTATCCGGTCACGCTGTACGAGGCGCAGGGTCGCGTCGCCGCCGCCTTCCTGCGCTTCCGTTCCGGCGTGCCAGTGCGCTGGGAGCTCGCAACCTTGCCCGACCAGGACGTCTCGACGCTGAATGGCGACGAGATCTTCGGCTATCCGGTCGATGCCGGCCTCGGCTCTTTCATGGACAAGGCGGCGATGGCCTTGATGTCGGCCGCGCAGGCCAAGCTCAAACCCGATCAGAACTATTATGACGATGTGCTGGCGGCCGAGTTCGCGCCCAACCAGGACCGGTTCGTCATGCACCATCCGGCCGCCGGCAATCCGGTCAACATCGCGATGTTCTGGAGCGGCTGGGGCGACGGCTTCTACCCATCCTTCTGGGGACTGGACGCGTCCGGCGAGCCGCTGGTCCTGATGACCGATTTCGGCGTGCTCGAAAACGCCGATGGCCGCGAAGGCGACCAGGCCAACTGATGACGAATGTCGCCTCGCCTCGGATAGCCAACCCAGTTGCGCCCATCGATCTGTTCGAGCTGCTGACGACAGGTCGGGCGGGGCCTGTCGAACTTGGCAAAAGCAGCCGTGAAACGGTTCGAGGCTTGATCGATCCGGAGGACGTGCGGGCGGATAATCACTATCGCCACGATGATGCCGAGTCGGCCTGGTGCATCTATGGCCGCAACTGCGAGTTCTTCTTCAGCCCCGATTTTCGTCTGAGATCGATTAGCGTCGAGCCCGTCTTCGGGAGATTGCAGCCGGGTGGAATGATGGCGACTTGGTACGGCCATCTCGACGTCGATGTGGGCCGGCATCCCGTGACCTTTGCAGGCACGAGCCCGATAGAAATATATACCTTGCCCAAGGCATTGCAGTTCCTGAACAAGAGTGAATTCAAGTGGGCAATCGGCGGCGGCCGCGAACGCGACGTTTATATCGAACTGGCGGAGAGTTCTCGCGTCCTGACCCTCAAATATGAGGTGAACGCGATTCCGGTCGACGGGAAGGACAACGTTGCGTTCGAGATAGATTATTTTCTTTCGACGGTCTTCATCCTCGATCAAAGCGTTCAGGGTGGGTAGATGACAGTGGCGATCCGTTTCCTCCTGTCGATAGCCGTTGGCGTAGCGGCGGTTCCGGCCACCGCCCAGGCCGCCTGCCCGATCCAGCTTGCCGTCTATGGCGAGACGCAAAGCGGCGCCGAGATCGACTTCACGCCGACCGGCGCCTCGGCGATGATCACCAACACGTTCCGCATGATCCTCGACAACAATGTCGTGCTCGACGGCATCGCCATGTGGACCGAGGGCAGCGCCGCGCGGCCGCACGGCTCCTTGATGTACAAATGCCCGACCGGCGACGTCACCGGCGAGGAGCTCGCCGCCTGCACGGTCTGGGAAGGGGTCATCTACAGCGCCGACGAGAAGGGCGGCATCGGCCTGTTGCCGGCAGAAGGCGCCGACGCGCCGAAAAGCCTGGTCTTTCCCGATCTCGGAGCGTCGCTCGAAATGTCGGCGGCTTACGGTCCCGCCGGCTTTTCGAAAGTGCCATGGGATATCTTTGTTCTGAAGGGATGCCAGGAATGAGCATGGACAAGAAAGCGCTTCTGGTTACCGGCGGCAGCCGTGGCATCGGCGCCGCCATCTGCCGGCAGGCAAGCCGGGCCGGCTATCGGGTGGCCATCAATTATGCCTCCAATCAGGTTGCCGCCGAGGCGCTGGTCGCCGAAATAAAGGCCGCGGGCGGCGAGGCTCTGGCGGTTAAGGGCGACGTCGGCAACGAGACGCAAGTCGTGGCGATGTTCGCGGCGGTGGACCGCGCCTTCGGCCGGCTCGACGCCTTCGTCAACAATGCCGGGATCGTCGACGTCAAGGCGCGGGTCGACGAGATGAGCGTCGAGCGGCTCGAGCGCATGATGCGCATCAACGTCGTCGGCTCCTTCCTTTGCGCGCGCGAAGCGGTCAAGCGCATGTCGACCCGGCATGGTGGCAAGGGCGGTGCCATCGTCAACATCTCCTCGATCGCGGCCCGGCTGGGTGGACCAGGCGAGTATGTCGACTACGCCGCCTCGAAGGGCGCCATCGACACCTTCACCATCGGCCTGGCACGCGAGGTGGCCGGGGAAGGCGTGAGGGTCAACGCCGTCAGTCCGGGGATCATCGACACCGAAATTCATGCGTCTGGCGGCCAGCCCGACCGCGCCGAAAGGCTGCGTGGGATCATCCCCCTGCAGCGCCCGGGAAAGACGGAAGAAATCGCCAATGCGGTCTTGTGGCTTTTGTCGGACGAAGCGTCCTACGCCGTGGGCGCGAATTTGGAACTGGGCGGCGGCCGCTGAAGGCCAGATTAAAAGGACACCATCATGGCTTATGACGTCGTAATCATCGGATCGGGACCGGGCGGCTATGTCTGCGCCATCAAGGCGGCGCAGCTTGGCCTGAAGACGGCGGTGGTCGAGAAGAACGCCACCTTCGGCGGCACCTGCCTCAACATCGGCTGCATCCCGTCGAAGGCGCTGCTCCATGCCTCCGAGATGTTTGCCGAAGCCGGCCACGCCTTCGACACGCTGGGGATCGAGATCGCAGCACCCAAGCTCAACCTCAAGAAGATGCTGGCGCACAAGGATGCGACCGTGACCTCGAACGTCAACGGCGTCGCCTTCCTGTTCAAGAAGAACAAGATCGACAGTTTCCGCGGCACCGGCAAGGTGGTCGGCGCCGGCAAGGTGTCGGTGACCGGCGAGGACGGCAAGGTCGAGGAGATCGAGACGAAGAACATCGTCATCGCCACCGGCTCCGATGTCGCCGGCATCCCGGGCGTCAAGGTCGATTTCGACGAGAAGGTGATCGTGTCCTCCACCGGCGCGCTGTCGCTGGCCAAGGTGCCCGCCAGCCTCGTGGTTGTCGGCGGCGGCGTCATCGGACTGGAGCTCGGCTCGGTATGGGCCAGGCTCGGCGCCAAGGTCACGGTCGTCGAGTTCCTCGACACCATTCTCGGCGGCATGGACGGCGAGGTGTCGAAGCAGTTCCAGCGGCTCTTGTCCAAGCAGGGCTTCGAGTTCAAGCTCGGCTCCAAGGTCACCGGCGTCGCCAAGGCCAAGAAGGGCGCGACCGTCACCTTCGAGCCGGTGAAGGGCGGCGCGGCGGAAACCATCGAGGCCGATGTCGTGCTGGTCGCCACCGGACGCCGCCCCTATGCCGACAGCCTGGGGCTGAAGGAAGCGGGCGTCGAGATGGACGAGCGCGGCCGGGTCAGGACCGACGGACATCTGAGGACCAATGTGCCCGGCATCTATGCCATCGGCGACGTCATCGCCGGGCCGATGCTGGCCCACAAGGCCGAGGACGAGGGGGTCGCGGTGGCCGAGACCATTGCCGGCCAGGCCGGCCATGTGAACTACGATGTGATCCCGAGTGTCGTCTATACCACCCCCGAGATCGCCTCCGTCGGCAAGACCGAGGAGGAACTGAAAAAGGCTGGCATCGACTACAAGGCCGGCAAGTTTCCGTTCAGCGCCAATGGCCGCGCGCGCGCCATGCTGCACACGGATGGCTTCGTGAAGATCCTGGCCGACAAGGCCAGCGACCGCGTGCTCGGCGTCCATATCGTCGGCTTCGGCGCCGGCGAGATGATCCACGAGGCGGCGGTGCTGATGGAGTTCGGCGGCTCCTCGGAAGACCTCGCCCGCACCTGCCACGCGCATCCGACGATGTCGGAGGCGGTGAAGGAAGCGGCGCTGGCGACGTTCTTCAAGCCGATTCATATCTGATCGCGCCAGGCGCCGAACGCCCGTTGCTTCATCATCCTAGGTGAAGCAAGGAGCGAAGCGACGCGAAGGCGTGGTGCTGCCCCAAAACAAAACGGCCCGCCGAAAGGCGGGCCGTTCGTCGTTAAGCTACAGTCTGGTTACTGGGCCGGCGCAGGGGCCGGGGCCGGAGCTGGCGCAGGGGCCGGCGCGGGTGCAGGCGCGGGAGCCGGTGCAGGGGCTGGCGCCGGCTCTGGGGCCGGAGCGGGCGTTGCAGGCGCCGGAGCCGGCGTGCTGGCTGCCGGCGGCTCAGCCGGGGCCGGGGCATGCTCGCCGCCGCTTCTGCCAAAAACATAATACGCAACAATGGCCAGGATAATGACAACTAGGGCGATCAGCCACCCGCTGCCACCACCACCCGACGTGGGAGGCGTGCTCGAAGGGGTGAAGGGGTCGTTAGGGTTCGCCATGAAACGTGTCCTCCGTGGAATGAAAGATATCAAAATAGCAGCCATCAACGCGCTGATCCCGTGTTGGGTTTCATGCGGACGGACAAAAAGCGCTGAAAAAACCGGCGTTTCAGGTCCGCCAGCCGCCAGACGACTCAGTTGACGGCGGTAACAGTATACCCTGCCTTGCGAAAATCCTCGACCAGTCCTTCCGGGCCGGGCAGATGCATGGCGCCGACGGCCATGAAAACGTTGCCTTTGGCCAATATCGGCCCGGCATGCGCCGCCATCACCTTGTTGCGGCTGGTGATCATGGTCTGCTCGAAGGCGGCATAGCCGGCCTTGTCGTCGGCCGAGTCCGGCAGCACGGCCTTGAACAGCGGCCAGAACATGCCGACCTCGCCGCGCTGGTAGAGCACGATCATCGTCTCGTTGACGTCGTTCACCTTGTCGCCGAGCTTCATCGTCTCGACGAGGCTCTTCATGTGGAATTCAAGCGGCAGCGAGGCCATCGCGCGCAACTGATCGACAGCGGTTTCGAGCCCTTCGACGTCTTTTCCCGACGCCTTGGCATCGGAGGCGAGCTTGACGTCGAGCACGGGTTCGCCAGCGGACTGGCGCGCCACTTCGCAGGCCGGCAGCGCCATCATCGCCGACAGGATCCACGGCTTCATCTTGGCGACCGTCGCCGGCGGAATGCCGCGGGCGTCGAGCCCCTTGTCCAGCACCGCCGCATCCTGTGGCGACAACAGCGACGACAGCGTGGTTTTGTCGGTGAACATCATCAGGCCGGGCTCGCTGGCCATCGCTGCCATCATCTTGGCCTTGTCCAGCGCATCGGTGGTTTCGATGATGATGGTGCCGGCGCCGTCATAGGCCTTTTGCGCCACAGCCGGCAGGGTGGTGACGCGCGTATCGGTCATATGCACGGTGCCGAACAGGTAGGACGGTTCTTCGCCAGGCTTCTCCAGCTTCCACAGCAGGCCCTTGCCATTGGGAACGGCCGCCGCTTCGGTCTCGACCGTCTTGAAGGCGGCAGGATCGTTCTTTTCCAGCGCGGTCAAAAGATCGCTGCCGGCGCAACCGGGCGCTTCGGCATGCGCCCGGCCGGCAAGCAGCAGAACAACGAGGAAAGACAGGAAAAACAGCAAGTTGAGCGCCGCAAGCAGCTTCAACGAGACCAGGGCCGCGCGGTCGGCGATGACGATGACGCGTTTCATAAGAAAGCGTCTTAGCGATGAAAAGCGGCAAAACGGTTAACCTGTTCGGGGAAATTGTTCCCGGTCCGGTCATTTTTGATAGCCGCTTGAGTTGTCGGATGAAATGTCTTGGCGATTAGCCGAAACGCCCATCGCTTCGTCATCCACGGGCGGAGCAAGGAGCGAAGCGACGCGCGCAGACCCGAGGATCCATTCCGTTACCTGAGCCTTGGAATGCGGCGATCCAGAATTCTGCACCGTCGCAGAGCACCGAGGTCACGGCATGGATTCTAGGGTCTGCGCCGCGTCGCTGCGCTCCTTGCTCCGCCCTAGAATGACGAAGTTCTGGAAGACTCGGGATGACCCCGGGACTACGCCCTTGGATGCGCGCGCTCGTAGATCTCAAGCAGCCTTGCGGTATCGACGCCGGTATAGATCTGGGTGGTCGACAGGCTGGCGTGGCCGAGCAATTCCTGGATGGTGCGCAGGTCGCCGCCGCGGCCGAGCAGATGGGTGGCGAATGAATGGCGCAGGGCATGCGGCGTCGCGGTATCGGGCAGGTTCAGCGCCGAGCGCAGCTTGGCCATCTCGCGCTGGACGATGGCCGGGTTGAGCGGCCCGCCACGGGCGCCGCGGAACAGCAGGCCCTTGGGATCGATGTGGAAAGGACAGAGCCTGCGGTATTCGGCGACAGCCTTGCAGGCCACCGGCAGCACCGGCACCAGCCGCATCTTGCCGCCCTTGCCGGTGACGCGCAGCACCGTGTCGGCCTCGGAAGCGAGATCGGCGCCGCGCAGGCCGAGCGCTTCGGAGATGCGCAGGCCGGAGCCGTAGAGCAGCGTCAGCACCGCGGCGTTGCGGGCGGCGATCCACGGCTCTTCCGCCAGTTGGCCCTCCATCGCCACGACCTGCTTGGCGTCGCTTGCCGTCAGCGGCTTGGGCAGCGCCTTCGGCTGGCGCGGGGCGCGAAGCGCTGCCGCGCCCGCGGCGTTGACCAGGCCGCGCCGTTCGAGAAAGCGCAGCAGCGAACGGATGCCGGCCAGGCCGCGCCCCAGCGTGCGCGCGCCGGCGCCGGTGTTGCGGCGCGCGGCGAGGAAGCCGCGCAGATCGGCGGGGCGTAGGTCGGCGATGTCCGAAATGCCCGGCGGGCCGCCGCGATGTCCGGTCAAAAAATGCAGGAACTGGCGCGTGTCGCGTTCATAGGCCTCGACCGTCTCCGGCGACAGCCGGCGCTCATGCGCCAGCGTCTTCAGCCAGGTCTCGCGTGCCGCCTGAAGGTCGGGTTTTGCCGGGATGAGGAATTCCTGCATGACGGCAGCCTGACGCATGCGGGTTAGGAAGCGGTGAAGAGGCCGTCATTGAAATGGCCACGGGACGGCGTTAGACAGAGCAAAGGAAAAGCCGCCGATGTCGAAGCTCGAAAACCCCGTACAGATGGCCGTCATCGGTGCCGCGCACGGCATCAAGGGCGAATTGCGGGTGAAGACCTTCACCGGTGATCCGCTGGCGCTGGCCGATTACGGCCCGCTGCAAACCAAGGATGGCCGCACCTTCCAGATCATCGACATCAGGCCGGCGGGTACCGTCGTTGTCGTGCGCTTCAAGGGCATCAGCGACCGCAGCGCCGCCGAGGCTTTGGCCGGCACCGAGCTTTTCGTCGACCGCTCGGTTCTGCCGGACGATGGCGAGGAGGACGAGTTCTATCACGCCGATCTGATCGGTCTCGATGTCAGGGACGATACGGGCGTCGTCGGCAAGGTCGTCGCCGTGCATAATTTCGGCGGCGGCGACATCCTCGATGTCACGCTTGCCGGCCGCAAGGGCGTGCTGATCCCGTTCACGCAGGCCGCGGTGCCGCATGTCTCGATTGCCGACGGTTTCGTCCAGGTCAATCCGCTGGCGGCCGGGCTGGTCGATGACGAAGACAGCGAGGCGCCGAGCCGTCCCGGCTTCGACCCGAAAGGTCGGCCGCGCGGACCGAAGGATGCCGGGGGCAACCGGTGAGCTTTGCCGCTTCGGTGCTGACGCTCTATCCGGAGATGTTCCCAGGCGCGCTCGGCCTGTCGCTGGCGGGACGCGCGCTGGAGGCCGGCACCTGGTCGCTGGAGGCGATCCAGATCCGCGACTTCGCCACCGACAAGCACCGCACCGTCGACGACACGCCGGCCGGCGGCGGCGCCGGCATGGTGATGCGCGCCGACGTGCTGGCCAGGGCGATCGACCATGCTTCGCCGCCTTGCGATCCGCGCCCGCGCCTGCTGATGAGCCCGCGCGGCAAGCCGCTGACCCAAGCCCGCGTGCGTGAGTTGGCCGACGGTCCGGGCGCGGTCATCCTGTGCGGCCGCTTCGAAGGCGTCGACCAGCGGCTGATCGAGGCGCGTCAGCTGGAGGAAGTCTCGATCGGCGATTTCATCCTGTCGGGCGGCGAGCCGGCTGCGCTCGTGCTGCTCGACGCCGTGGTGCGGCTCCTGCCTGGCGTCATGGGCAACGTCGTGTCGGGCGAGGAAGAAAGTTTCGAGAACGGCCTGCTCGAACATCCGCACTATACGCGGCCGCAGGAATTCGAAGGCAGGCCAATTCCGGACGTTCTGACCTCCGGCAACCATAAGAAAATCGCCGAGTGGCGGCGCGCCGAAGCCGAGAAGCTGACGCGGGAACGGCGGCCAGACTTGCCGGGCATTCAGCCCTTGGCGAAATAATAGAAGGCCAGGAACAGGCCGACGGCGACGACGAAGCCGCGCACCACGCCTTGCGGCACGCGCTTGGCGATCCACACGCCGGCATAGCCGCCCAGCGCACCGCCGGGGATCATGACGATCGCCTGCGGCCAGGCGACGACGCCGCCCGAGACGAAGACCAGGATGGCGATTGCCGCGATGACCACGGCCAGCATGTTCTTCAACGCGTTGAGCCGGTGGTAATCGCCGGCCTGCGTCAGGCCGAGCGTAGCCAGCATCATCACGCCCATCCCGGCGCCGAAGAAGCCGCCATAGATGGAGGTCACGAACTGCGCCAGCGAACCCGTCAGGGAGCCGACCGAGGCCTGGTGCTCCGGTCCGGCCTCCGGCTTCAGCCACGGCCCGGCAGCGAAGAGCGCGGTCGCGGCGATGAGCAGCCATGGCACCAGCGCCCGGAACGACGGATTGGAGAGCGCCAGCAGGATGAGCGAGCCGGCCAGCGCGCCGAAGGCGGAGATCACGCAAAGCAGCAGCGCCTGGCGCCAGAAATGCCTGATGTCGTCGAGATAGGCGAGTGTCGAGGTGATATAGCCGGGAAACTGCGTGACCGAGGAGGTGGCGTTGGCGACGATCGGCGGCAGGCCGACCAGGGTCATGGCGCCGAAGGTGACGAAGGTGCCGCCGCCGGCGACGGCATTCACCGCGCCGGAGACAAAACCAGCGAGAAACAGCAGGGCGGCATCGAAAAAAGTCATTTTCCCCGCTTAGAAAGCTTGCAAGCCGCACGCAACCCGGCACAGCAGCAGTAAACGTGGGGCCATGGGCGCAAAATACGTCTTTTAAAGCGCGTAAAGCGCGCCGCGCTGAAACCGGATGGAGGCGACGCGCTTTAAATCCCTGTTTTGATGCATGTCGTTGTCCCGGAACCGCGCACGCTTCCGGGTGACATGCAATAAGGCGTGACAAAGCGCTGAAATAGCTGTATGTGCCCGCCCGAACCGGAAGAACAATCTTCTGGACCCGTCAACAAGTGCGGTGTAGCCGTCCCTGCCCAATGGGCATAGCCGAGCGGTCATTGGAACTGCAAGGCGAGCGCAGGACGCTCTGACTGTCGGAAGAACAAGAAGTGGATATTTGAGATGGATCTCATCCGTCAGATCGAGGCCGAACAGGCCGCCAAGATCGAAGCCAAGCGCAAGCTTCCCGAATTCCAGCCGGGCGACACCGTGCGCGTCCAGGTGCGCGTCACCGAAGGCACCCGCACCCGCGTCCAGGCCTATGAGGGCGTCGTCATCGCCCGCGCCGGCTCCGGCTTCCAGGAGAATTTCACCGTCCGCAAGATTTCCTATGGCGAAGGCGTCGAGCGCGTTTTCCCGGTCTACTCGCCGATGGTCGAGGGCGTCGAGATCGTGCGCCGCGGCAAGGTTCGCCGCGCCAAGCTCTATTACCTGCGTGACCGTCGCGGCAAGTCGGCCCGCATTTCGGAAAACACCGGCGTCCGCGCCCGCAAGCTGAACGACGAAGAGCGTGATGCGCTCAACGCCGAGCGTGCCCGCATCGAGGCCGAGAAGGTCGCCGCCGCCCAGGCTCTGGCCGCCGAGACGGCCGCCAAGGAAGCCGCCGAGAAGAAGGCCGCCGACGAGGCCGCCAAGGCCGCGGAAGCGACCACGGCCGAATAAGGCTTTTGCGAAACAGGTTTTGGAAAGGCGGCTTCGGCCGCCTTTTCCATTTCGGCGGAAGAGCCTAACCCTCCTGGCTCCTGGATCAGCAGCTTCCTATCCTGCCTGCGTTCGCGCACCGCATGCCTTGATGATTGGCTGAAACGTCTGAGCTTCGTCATCCACGGGCGGAGCAAGGAGCGTAGCGACGCAGCGCAGACCCGAGGATCCATTCCGTGACTTAGAAGCACCGCTGCAGTGCAGGAATTCTGATCCGCCGCACCCTTCGGCGAAGGTAACGGAATGGATCCTCGGGTCTGCGCTCCGCTTCGCGTCGCTCCGCCCGTGGATGACGACATCGGGTCGCTTCTCATCCATCCGAACATCAGGGAGGAACATCATGGCCCTTGACTCTCAATTATCTTGTACACTAAATAATCGTGTACAAACAAATTGGAGACAAAAGATGTCGGCACTTTACACCGCTCATGCCCATGTTACCGGCGGCCGCAACGGTCATGGCGAGACCAGCGACGGCCTGCTCAAGGTCGATCTGGCGATGCCCAAGGAACTCGGCGGCAAGGGTGGCGCCACCAATCCCGAACAGCTTTTCGCCGTCGGCTACGCCGCTTGCTTCGAGAGCGCCGTGCGCTTTGTTGCCCGCCAGCAGAAGCTGCCGTTGCAGGACGCTTCGGTGACGTCCACGGTCAGCCTCTATCCGAACGACCAGGGCGGCTTCAGGCTGGGCGTCGCGCTGGCGGCGGAAATCAAGGGGCTTGATCAGGCGGGCGCCGAAGCGCTTGTATCGGAAGCGCACAAGATCTGCCCCTATTCCAACGCCATCCGGGGTAATATCGACGTGGCGCTCTCGGCAAAGGCGGCATGACGACGAAAACCGAAACCATGGCCAAGGAGGCCCCGGCACAGGACGCCGGGGCGATCGATGTGCCGCGCCTCGACCAGCAGCTTTGCTTCGCGCTCTATTCGGCAAGCGGGCTGATGACAAAGCTCTACCGGCCGCTGCTCGATCCGCTCGGCCTCACCTATCCGCAATATCTGGCGATGCTGGCGCTGTGGCAGCGCTCGCCGAGCACGGTCGGCGAGCTTGGCGCGGCGCTGGGTCTCGATTCGGCGACGCTGACGCCGCTGATCAAGCGCATGGAGGCTGGCGGCCTCGTGACGCGGCGCCGCGATCATGCCGACGAGCGCCGGGTGCTGGTCGAGCCGACCGCCAAGGGCGAGGCGCTGCGCGCGAAGATGAAGGACGTGCAGGAAGGCCTCGCCTGCGGCATGCGGCTGGAGCGGGCTGAACTCAAGGCCCTGCATGCCACGCTCACCCGCCTGGTCGCCGGATTGCGCGAGGCCACGGCCGACCAGGACTGATCGTTGCAACGGAAATCCTCGAAACCATCCCTGAAGAGCATTGCATCGCGTATTGGTGCGTTGCGGCAGCGCGGACCGGCTTGCAAGGCGCTTGCGGAAAGCTAAAGTCGGCGCCGGCTTTTGTCCTGGCGCGCGAGCATAGCGCGGCCAATCACTTTCGGAGATTTGTCATGACCAAGTCGAAACTGCTGCTGGCCGCCATGGTGGCGTGCCTTCTCGCGCCCGTCGCTGCGCTCGCCGACAACTTGCCCGATCTCGGCGGCAAGAAGGTCGTGGTGGTGACGGAAAACGCCTATCCGCCGCTGCAGTTCATCGACAAGAAGACCGGCAAGCAGATCGGCTGGGAATATGACGCGATGGACGAGATCGCCAAGCGGCTGAACTTCAAGGTCGAGTACCAGAACACCTCCTGGGATGCGATGATCCAGGCGGTTTCCGACAACCAGTACAACATCGGCATGACCGGCATCACCATCAAGGACGACCGCAAGGAGAAGGTCGACTTTTCCGACCCCTATATGCGCTCGGAGCAGTTCATGCTGGTGCGCGGCGACGAAAGCCGCTTCACCGACGCCAAGAGCTTCGGCGCCTTCAAGGACGGGCTGATCGGCGCGCAGGCCGGCACGACGCCCTTCTACACCGCCGTCTACAGCGTGCTCGACGGCAACGAGCAGAACCCGCGCATAAAACTGTTCGAGACCTTCGGCGCGACCGTGCAGGCGCTGAAATCGGGCGACGTCGACGTGGTGTTGACCGACGGCACTGCCGGCCAGGGCTATGTCGATGCTTCCGAAGGCAAGCTGAAGCTGATCGGCGGGCCGCTCGGCACCGAGGATTTCGGCTTCATCTTCCCGAAAGGTTCGGACCTGGTTAAGCCGGTCAACGCCGCGATCGCCTCGCTCAAGGCCGACGGCACTTTCGACAAGCTCAACAAGAAGTGGTTCCTTGACTACAAGATGGGGCAGTGAGCTCATCTTGTTGAGAGCGGTGAGTTTGCAGGAAATTGCGCTGACATTGCGCCCAGGCCCCCCTCTCTGCCCTACCGGGCATCTCCCCCTCAAGGGGGGAGATTGGCAGCTCCACCGACGGTGCTCCTCATTCAACGTTGGTGATTGGCGAAAGCCCCCGCGAAATTCGATCTCCCCCCTTGAGGGGGAGATGGCCGGCAGGCCAGAGAGGGGGGCCTGGGCGCTATCCTCTCGGGACGTCCGCTCCACCGGCATCGCCTGATGCCCGCCGTACCATCTTCCGCCAAATCCGAATTCCCCTGGTGGCTGGCCGCCGCGACCGTGCTTGCCTTGGCCGCGGCGCTCGCCATCGCATCCAGCGACCTCTACGCCCAGGTCTTCGCCACCGTCGCCAAGGGCATCGGCATCACCATCTTCGTCACCGCGGTTGCCTTTGCGCTGGCTTCGGCGTTCGGGCTCGGCATTGCGCTGATGGCGCTGTCGGGATCGCAATGGCTGCGCCAGATCGCGCGCTTCTATGTCGAGATCATCCGCGGCGTGCCGATCCTGGTGCTGTTGTTCTGGATCGCCTTTGCCGGCGCGCCGGCTTTCGTCGCCGCCTGGAATGCGTTGACCGCGCCGCTGCAGAGCGCGGGCCTCCTGGGCGAACTGCTGGTGCGCGACGTCTCGCTTTTGTGGCGCGCCATCATGGCGCTGACCATCGGCTATTCGGCCTTCATCTCGGAGGTGTTCCGGGCCGGCATCCAGTCGGTCGAGAAGGGCCAGATCGAAGCCGCCAAGGCGCTCGGGCTCGGCCGAGTGCAGCGATTCCGGCTGATCGTGTTCCCGCAGGCGATCCGCACCATCCTGCCGCCGCTCGGCAACGACTTCGTCGCCATGGTCAAGGATTCCTCGCTGGTCTCGGTGCTCGGCGTCGCCGACATCACCCAGATGGGAAAGGTCTATGCCGCGGGCTCCTTTCGCTTCTTCGAGACCTATTCGATCGTGGCCTATATCTACCTTATCCTGACCGTCGGCCTGTCGCTGGCGCTGCGGGCGCTGGAACAACGGCTGCGCCGGCAGCATCAGGAATAGCCGGACGCCCCTGAGCGCGCTACGATCCTTCAACTGAATATCGCGCAGGACACGCCCCATGAATTTCGACAAGGCCAATGCGGCGCTCGACTCCGTCTACACGGCAGAATCACCGGAAGGGCTCGCCAAGGCTTATGCCGACTGGGCGGCGACCTATGACAGCGAGACCGCCTCGCTCGGCTACCTCCTGCCTTTCCTGATCACCGCCTGGGTGGCGCGCCACGTGCCGGCGGGCGAAGGTCCGCTGCTCGACGCCGGCTGCGGCACGGGCCTGTCGGGACCATCGCTGAAGGCGCTGGGTTATGGCGACATCGCCGGGCTCGACCTTTCCGACGACATGCTGAAGCTTGCCGGCAGCCGCAATGCCTATAGCGAGCTGAAGAAGGCGATGCTCGGCGGGCCGCTGCCTTGGCCCGACCGGCATTTCCGCGCTTTCTTCTCGACCGGCGTCTTCACCATCGGCCATGCGCCGGCCGCCGGCCTGCACGAACTGGTGCGCATCACCAAAAGCGGCGGCCACGCCATCTTCACCGTCCGCGACCAGGTTTTTGAGAGCGGTGGGTTTCAGGCCGTGTTCGACGAACTCCGCGAGGCGAGAAAATGGCGCCTCGCCGAGCAGAGCCCATGGTTCCGCTGCTACGCGATCGGCGACCCGGAAGCGCTGGTGAAGACGTTTGTGTTCGAGGTGATGTGAGCGCCAGCTTCCCTTCCCCCTTGTGGGGGAAGGTGGATCGGCGCGCAGCGCCGAGACGGATGAGGGGTGTTCCAGCGGAGTGAGACGTTGGCGTTCCCTGGAACACCCCTCATCCATCGCCTTCGGCGACACCTTCTCCCACAAGGGGAGAAGGGAGAGTCGCGCTAATTGCCGAAAAGCCAAAACATTGCTATTTACGCCGCCATGGAAAAGCTTTTCAGCGATCCGGCCTACAAGGGTTTCGTGCTGCAGGACAGAAAGCGCCTGCCGTCGCGTTTCTCGGCGCGCGTCTGCGGCGCGCTCACCAGCCGACTTAGCTAAAGCCGACTGATCGCAGTCGTCGCGCCGGATTGCCGGCGACCTATTCCTATTCTCATATCGACGGATTTACGCACATGAGCGCACCGCGCACCCTCTACGACAAGATCTTCGACGACCACACGGTCGACCGCCAGGACGACGGCACCTGCCTGCTCTATATCGACCGCCACCTCGTCCACGAAGTCACCAGCCCGCAGGCCTTCGAGGGCCTGCGCATGAGTGGCCGAAAGGTTCGCCATCCGGAAAAGACGCTGGCCGTGGTCGACCACAACGTCTCGACCTCGCCGGAGCGCAAGTTCGGCATCAAGAACGAGGAAAGCCGCATCCAGGTCGAGGCACTGGCCAGGAACGCCAAGGATTTCGGCATCGAATACTACTCCGAGAACGATATCCGCCAGGGCATCGTCCACATCATCGGGCCGGAGCAGGGCTTCACGCTGCCCGGCATGACCATCGTCTGCGGCGACAGCCACACCTCCACGCACGGCGCCTTCGGCGCGCTCGCGCACGGCATCGGCACGTCGGAGGTCGAGCATGTGCTCGCCACCCAGACGCTGATCCAGCGCAAGGCCAAGAACATGCTGGTGCGCGTCGACGGCCAGTTACCGGAAGGCGTCACCGCCAAGGACATCATCCTCGCCATCATCGGTGAGATCGGCACCGCCGGCGGCACTGGCTATGTCATCGAGTACGCCGGCGAGGCCATCCGCTCGCTGTCGATGGAAGGCCGTATGACGATCTGCAACATGTCGATCGAGGGCGGGGCGCGGGCCGGCCTGATCGCGCCGGACGAGACGACCTTCGCCTATGTCAAGGACAAGCCGCGCGCGCCGAAGGGCGCGGCGTGGGACGCGGCACTCGCCTATTGGCAGACGCTGCAGTCCGACGAGGGCGCGCATTTCGACAAGGTGATCGTGCTCGACGCGGCAAAACTGCCGCCGATCGTCTCCTGGGGCTCCTCGCCCGAGGACGTCGTCTCGGTGCAAGGCATCGTGCCCAATCCGCAGGAGATCGCGGACGAGAACAAGCGCACGTCGAAGATCCGTGCGCTCGACTATATGGGGCTGACGCCGGGAACCAAGATCACCGACATCGAACTCGATCGCGTCTTCATCGGCTCGTGCACCAATGGCCGCATCGAGGACCTGCGCGCCGCCGCCAAGGTGGTCGAAGGCAAGAAGGTCAATCCGCGCGTCAACGCCATGATCGTTCCGGGCTCCGGCCTGGTGAAGGAGCAGGCGGAAGCCGAAGGCCTCGACAAGATCTTCCTCGCCGCCGGTTTCGACTGGCGCGAGCCGGGCTGCTCGATGTGCCTGGCCATGAACGACGACCGGCTGAAGCCGCATGAACGCTGCGCCTCGACCTCGAACCGCAATTTCGAGGGTCGGCAGGGTTTCAAAGGCCGCACCCATCTGGTGTCGCCGGCGATGGCGGCGGCGGCGGCGATCGCCGGCCACTTCGTCGACATCCGCGACTGGAAGTAACGCGTCAGCCGCAAATTTTAAGGCCCGGACACGTCGTCCGGGCCTTTCGCTTTTCAGCGATCTACCTTCGAATAATCTCGTGGAACTCCTCGCGCCGGCCGGGTTCGTCGGCGGCGACGACCAAGGCCAGCTTCCGCTCGTCGAATATCTTGAACCACTCGTCCCATTCGACCAGCTCATAGCCGCCGGCATTGATCGTACGCTCAGGGCGGTCGGTGTCCTCATACGCGTTCTGCCCAAAAACCAGCCGCAGCATGGGCTGCGTTCCGGCCTCGGGCGACACGTCGACGATCGCCGGAAAGCCGGCGCGCGCTGCCGCCCAGGACCGGATTTCATCGTGGTCGGTCAAAGTGATCGTGCCAGCCATTTCAATCGTCTCCTGTCTGGCCGGACAACGTTGCTGCCGCGAGCCGGTTCCGCTCGTTTTCGTACTCTTATCGGTCGCCGCTTAACCGCTTGTTTGGGCTTACGCCCTAATATCTCTCCTTGGGTAAGTTGGGGAAAGTCGCAGTCCTTTGGACACCGGTCTGCTCATAGCGCTGCTTAATCCGACGATAGCGCTGGTGCTCGGCGCTGCGTTCCTCGTGCTGTGGTCCTATCAACGCCATCGTCCGTATCTGGCCACGCTCGGCGCGAGCTATTGCCTGTCGGCGCCGGGTTTCCTGCTGCAATATTTCACGCTTCCGGTCGGCGTGGCGGCGACCAAGCTCGTTTCCAACATCTGTTTCACGATAGCGGCCTGCTGCCTCTCCGGCGCGATCGTCGCGCGTTACGGGCGGCGCGTGCCTTATGTCGGCATCGGTGTCGTGACCGGCGGCGGGCTCGCCGCCTTTATCTGGTTCATGTTCGTCCAGCCGGACCTTACCTGGCGCGTGCTTGGGATGAATTTCGGCTTCGGCGCGCTCAGCCTGCTGGTCGCCGCCGAGCTGAGGACCGTGCGCAACAACGGTCCGACCGAAAAGATTCTCTTCGTGCTGTCGCTGCTTTCGGGCCTGAACTTCATCGCCCGCACGCTGGTCGTCGTGATCGCGCATGGGCCGTTCCCAAGCTATGACGGCTTTTACGGCTCGTCCTACTGGACGACGGCGCTGCTTTCGCATGCGCTCCTGTCGCTGCTGATCGCGCTTTGCCTGTTCACCGCCGCGGCGCTCGATGTGATGCGGGCGCTCAAGGCGGAGACCCACACCGATCCGCTCTCGGGTATCCTCAACCGCCGCGGCTTCGAGGAGCGGTCGACCCTGCTGCTCGATCAGTGCGGCAAGGCCGGATTTCCCGTCGCCCTGGTGCTGGCGGACCTCGATCACTTCAAGGCGCTGAACGACAGGTACGGGCATGAGGCCGGCGACCGGGTGATTGCCGATTTCGCCGCCAAGCTGCGCTCCGCCACCGGCGCGCGCGGAGCAGCCGGCCGCATCGGCGGCGAAGAGTTCGCCGTGCTTTTGCCGCTTAGCGACCTCGCTTCGGCGAGGCTCTTTGCCGAGGCGATCCGCAGCTTCTACTCGGCCGGCGCGATCGATGGCCTGCCGCCCGGCGCCAGGGTCACCGCAAGCTTCGGCGTTGCCGGCCGCTCCGGCACGGAAGGGCTGGCGCCATTGATGCGGCGCGCCGACGAGGCGCTCTACAAGGCCAAGAAGAACGGCCGTGACAGCGTCCGTCTTTCTTACGAGCGGCCCGAAACAACTTTGGTCGCCGAGCCGCTCGCGGCTGGGTGATGCAAGTGGACACCCGCGCCTTCGTCATCCACGGGCGGAGCGACGCGAAGCGGAGCGCAGACCCGAGTATCCATTCCGTGACCTTCGCCGAAGAATGCAGCGGAGCAGAATTCTGCGCCGTGAGCAGCTCTCGAAAGTAACGGAATGGATCCTCGGGTCTGCGCGCGTCGCTTCGCTCCTTGCTTCGCCCGTGGATGACGATCGGAGGGATGGCTCGGCCAATCGCGGAACCAGGCGATTGCCATTGACCTCTAAGCGGCATTCCAAATGCTCTGACGACAAGGCGGGCGTTGCGGCCAATCGCAGGCCTGCGGCCTCCCATAGCGTTAACGTGATTTTCGCCGGTCGATGATTTGCTATCGGTCTAGGGTATAGCAGAACATGGGCAGCGCCGACTTCATCCTGATGATCAACTTGCTCGTCGCCGGGCTGCTGGCGGCGGCGTTCATGACGATTGCCGTCTATGATACCGGGCGCGGGTCGGCGCGCTGGCTTGCCTTCAGCTACCTGCTCGGCATGGCCTATTTCGCCATCGAATTCAGCATCCCCGCCTTCGCGGATGCCCGGCTGCCGGTCGTTGCGGCCTTTGCCGTGTTCCTCGGCGCGACCATCGCCTTCAATGGCGGGCTGGCGCACAAATATGGCATGCGGCCGCCGTGGCCGCCGATGCTGTGCTTCCTGGTCGTCGCTTCGGTCGCCGTCTATCTGGTGCAGGACCTGCCGCGCCATTCGCTGACGCGCATGATGGCCTACCAGCTTCCTTACGCCGCCATGCAGTTCGCCGCTCTCGGCATCGTGCTCTCCTCCCGACAAAGACTTGCGCGGCTCGACCATGTGCTTGCGCTGGTGCTCGGCGCCAGCGCCGTGCAGTTTGCCTCCAAGCCGTTCATCGCGGGTGCGCTGGGCGGCTGGGGCGCCAACCCTCAGGCCTATGTGCAGACCAGCTACGCGCTGGTGTCGCAATCGCTGGGCACCGTGTTCGGGCTGGCGCTGGCGCTGCTTGCTTTAGCCGTCCTGGTGCGCGACGTGCTGGCCGAGGCGACCTCGAAGTCGGAGACCGACGCATTGTCGCGGCTCTTCAACCGCGGCGGCTTCGAGCGTCACGCCGACCTTGCCATGCGCGACGCCGTTCGGCGCGGCGTGCCGGTGGCGCTGGTGATCGCCGATCTCGACTATTTCAAAGGCATCAACGACAGCTATGGCCATGCCTGCGGCGACCGCGTCATCGAGACATTCGCCGGGTTCCTGCGCGAAGCCGCAGCCGAACACCATGTCGCCGGCCGTATCGGCGGCGAGGAGTTCGCCATTATCCTGCCCGGCACCAATCTTGCCGCCGCCCGGCTGTTTGCCGAGGGCGCGCGCAACGCGTTTGGAGCCCTGCCGATCGATGGTCTGCCGGCCGACCATCGCTGCAGCGCGAGCTTCGGCGTGGCGGAGCTGACCGCGGACGAAGGTTTTGCCGCTCTTTTGCGGCGCGCCGACGCTGCGCTCTACGAAGCCAAGAATGCCGGCCGCGACTGCGTGCGCGTATCAGGCGTGGCACGGCGCCGCGCCACGCCGACGGTTTTCAACGGCAAGGGCTGAGATTGGGCATCTCGCCATCGGAAAGTCCGTACATATAGGAGCGGCCCTTCACCAGCACCGGCGGCTGGTAGCAGCCGGGCGCGCCGGGCTCGTCCGATTCGTCGTAGACCACGGCAGGCTGGCCGGCGCTGGTGTAATCGGAAAGTTGTTTGGCAAGCTTGCCCTCGCCGACGATGATGCGCTTGTAGCCGGCGGCGCTGTCGATGACGAGATTGCCGAAAGAATCGGCATAGACACGATCGTGATGGCGCAAGCCGGCTTCGGCCGGCGCGGCGATTGCAACCGAGAACGCCACCAGCGATCCGGCCGCAAGCACTATCCGCACTGAATTCAAACGCATGTCGCTCTCCCTTGATCGACGCGACGGATCGCGCCCGCAATCCGGTTCGAATCAGAAATTAACTCTTTCTTAACCTTTGTTAAGAGGCGGAAGGCTTCCGGAGCCGGTTCTTAAGGAACATGGTTAATTTCGGAGGCGCCGGTTGTTGCCTCGCCGCGGGACCGTCGTGACGACCGGACCGTCCGCCCTGACTCAACGTGAGCTTGATCTTCAGGCGCCACGTGGTTAGAGCAGTTCACCGTTTCACTGAGAACGGCAGACCGCCCTATCTCTTTGTTTTGATGCAATTCCGGACGGAAGCTGCGGCGAAGGCGCCGAACCTAACCGGTTCACACTTCTCCTGGAATTGCCGTAGCGTGCCGCGCACGAAAGGGGCAGCGAATGAGCTTTGGCCACACGGTTCGGGTGTCGATCGCGATCCCGCTGCTTCTCGCGGCCGCGGCCTGCGTGCCGCAGGACAACGCGCCGAAGGCGGCGAATGCCACAACGCCTGCGGCGGCCCAGCCGTCCGCCGCGCCCACGACGTCGCCGGTGCCGGCAACGTCTCCGGTAATTGCAACTGCCAAGACGCCCGCAACGCCTGCACCAACCAAGATCATCACCGACCTTACCGTGCCGCGATCCGGTGTCGGCACGGCCACCTACAGGTGCGGCAATGGCGGTGTGATCACCATCCAGAATCTCGGCTCGTCGCTGCGCGTGGTCCGGCCGGATGGCACGACCGAGGAGTTTGCGGCCTCGCCCGCCAACCAGAGCAGCCGCTACCAGGAAGCGGCGACGCATGACGCAATCGTGATCGACGGGCGCGAGGCGCTGGTGATGAAGCGGGGATCCACCCCGCAGACCTGTAGAAGGTAGCGCTGTTTGTTGCACTGCAGCGAACGCTGCGCCGGCTTCGAAACAGCCGCTAATCGATTGAAGCGCGGGACCGCCAATTTGTCAGACTAAATGATGTTTCCAAAACGATTTTCCGGCTTTGACGCGGTGCAAAAAGAGCATTAGAAACCGGCTGTCCGGAGCCATATATGCAGGCTGCAAACGCCGCATTCCATAGCGGCTTCCAGGATGCCGAACTGGGGGAGCCATGAGCAAATCACCAGCCACCCGCGCAGTTGCCAGACGTGAACGGCCTCTCTCGCCGCACCTGTCGATCTACCGGCCGCCGATCACGATGACGATGTCGATCATCCATCGCATCACCGGCGGCGCGCTTTATTTCGGCACGCTGCTGGTGGCGGCGTGGCTGATCGCGGCTTCGAGCTCGCAGGCCGCTTTCGACTGGGTCAACTGGGCCTTCGGCTCCTGGCTCGGCCGGCTGGTTCTCTTCGGCTACACCTGGGCGCTGATGCACCACATGCTGGGCGGTTTGCGCCACCTCGTCTGGGACACCGGGGCGGGATTGGAAAAAAACACCGCGTCGAAGATCGCCTGGGCGACGCTCGCCGGCTCGATCGTGCTGACGCTCTTGATCTGGATCGCCGGCTACATGGCGCGGGGGGGCCTGGCATGAGCGGTTACAACAACGACATGCGCACGCCGCTCGGCAAGGTGCGCGGCCTCGGTTCCGCCCGCGAGGGCACGCAGCATTTCTGGCGCCAGCGGCTGACGGCGATCGCCAATATACCGCTGCTCCTGTTCTTCGTCGGCTTCCTGATCGCGGTCAACGGCCACGGCTATACGGAAGTGCGGGCAGCGCTCGCCAATCCCTTCGTGGCGCTGGTGCTGGCTCTGGTGCTGATTTCCGGCCTCTACCACATGCGGCTCGGCATGCAGGTCATCATCGAGGACTATGTGCATGGCGAAGGCATGAAACTGGCGCTGATCGCTCTCAACACCTTCTTCGCAGTGGCAGTCGGCGTCGCGTCGCTCTTCGCCCTGCTCAAACTGGCATTCGGAGGCTGACGTCTTGGCCAATCCAAACACCGCTGACGCGGCTTCCGCCTACACCTTTGTCGACCACAAATTCGATGTCGTGATCGTCGGCGCCGGCGGCGCCGGCCTGCGCGCCACGCTCGGCATGGCCGAGCAGGGATTGCGCACCGCCTGCATCACCAAGGTGTTCCCGACGCGCTCGCACACCGTTGCCGCGCAAGGCGGCATCGCCGCCTCACTCGCCAATATGGGCCCCGACAACTGGCAGTGGCACCTGTTCGACACCGTCAAGGGGTCGGACTGGCTGGGCGACATCGATGCGCAGGAATACATGGTGCGCGAGGCGCCCGCGGCAGTCTACGAGCTCGAGCACTACGGCGTGCCTTTCTCGCGCACGGAAGAGGGCAAGATCTACCAGCGGCCCTTCGGCGGCATGATGATGAATTTCGGCGAAGGCCCACCGGTGCAGCGCACCTGCGCCGCCGCCGACCGTACCGGCCATGCCATGCTGCACACGCTCTATGGCCAGTCGCTGAAGAACAACGCGCAGTTCTTCATCGAATATTTCGCGCTCGACCTGATCACCGAGCCGGACGGCACCTGCACCGGGGTCGTGGCCTGGAACCTCGATGACGGCACCATCCACCGTTTCTCGGCCAAGATGGTGGTGCTGGCGACCGGCGGCTATGGCCGCGCCTATTTCTCCGCCACGTCGGCGCATACCTGCACCGGCGACGGCGGCGGCATGGCCGCGCGCGCAGGGCTCGCGCTGCAGGACATGGAGTTCGTGCAGTTCCACCCGACCGGCATTTATGGCGCCGGCTGCCTGATCACCGAAGGCGCGCGCGGCGAGGGCGGCTATCTCGTCAATTCCGAAGGCGAGCGCTTCATGGAGCGCTATGCGCCGTCGGCCAAGGATCTTGCCTCGCGCGACGTGGTCTCGCGCTGCATGACGATGGAGATCCGCGAAGGCCGCGGCGTCGGGCCGAAGAAGGATCACATCTTCCTGCATCTCGACCATCTCGACCCGGCGGTGCTGCACGAGCGGCTGCCCGGCATTTCGGAATCGGCGAAGATCTTCGCCGGCGTCGACCTCACCAAGGAGCCGATCCCGGTGCTGCCGACGGTGCATTACAACATGGGCGGCGTGCCGACCAACTATTGGGGCGAGGTGCTCAGCCCAACGGCCAAGGCCCCGGATCGCGTATTGCCCGGCCTGATGGCTGTCGGCGAAGCCGGCTGCGCTTCGGTGCACGGCGCCAACCGGCTGGGCTCCAACTCGCTGATCGACCTCGTCGTGTTCGGCCGCGCGGCGGCGCTGCGCGCCGGTCAGGTGATCGACCGCAAGTCGGCGATCCCCTCGCCCAACGCAGCCTCGGTCGACAAGATCATGGACCGCTTCGACAGGCTGCGTCACGCCAACGGCTCGACACCAACGGCCGTGCTGCGTGAAAAGATGCAGAAGGCGATGCAGGAGGACGCGGCGGTCTTCCGCACGCAGGAATCGCTGGACAATGGCTGCAAGCGCATCTCTGCGATCTGGGACGAGCTCAAGGACATCAAGGTCTTCGACCGCTCGATGATCTGGAACTCCGACCTTGTCGAGACGCTGGAGCTGGAAAACCTGATGGCCAACGCCATCACCACCGTCCACGGCGCGGCGGCGCGCAAGGAGAGCCGCGGCGCGCATGCGCGGGAAGACTTCTCGGCTCGCGACGACGCCAACTGGCGCAAGCACACGCTGGCCCGCGTCAGCGAGGACGGCAAGGTGACGCTCACTTACCGGCCGGTGCATACCGAGACGCTGCTGGCCGAAAAGGACGGCGGCATCAGCCTCGCCAAGATCGCGCCGAAGGCCAGGGTGTATTGACGCGGCAATGATAAAGCGGTCGAAATTACCCGACGGAACTTCAGTGTACGACTACACTGGTGTGAGAACGGAGTTTCGAGGTCCGAGAGATGTCGCCGTCTACTTGGTGGAAATCGAAGGATATCTGGAAGAGTTCCTGGGCGTCCAAGCAGGTGTTTTTCACGAAATCATCTCTGATAAAGTGCATCTTGATATACTAGTGTTTCCGCCAAACGAGGTGAGGAATAACTGGACTCTTGTAACGAGCGGGATGAGCGATCTCCCGATGAATGTTCCGGACAATCTCCACCCTCGTGAGGATTTTGAACGGGCCGAACTGGTTTTCACGCTGCCGGCGTCATGGTTTGCTGCTGGGGAAAACGGAATGATCCCCGAAAGCCAACTCGCTGATCCGAATAAATACTGGCCCATCCGCTTGATGAAGTCGCTCGCCCGGATGCCTCACGATTATGGAAGCTGGATCTGGAGTTCGCATACCGTTGCATCACAAGGCAGTCCGCCGGAGCCTTACGCCCAGAACACCAAAATGTCCGGCATAATTCTTCTCCGTCCACCGAGTTGGCCCGACAAGAAAGATATCCTCCGTGCAGCCGACGGCACTAAGGTTAACTTCTTCACCGTCGTCCCGTTACACGCGGATGAGATGACGTTGAAGCTGAATAAGGGTGTGGAGGCTCTGATTATCGCACTCGACACCGCGGGTGTTTCCGATGTGTTGGATGCAGGCAGACCAAGCGTCGTCAAGAAGAAGCGTTACCTAGGGCTTTTCTGATGACGATTGCGCTAATCTCTATGAGCAACCTTGTCGACGTCAAGGTCGCCGCCGTCAACGAAATCTGGTCCGGGCTGAAGCTCGTCATCCGAAAGGACCGCAGATAATGGTCGAACTCACGCTTCCCAAGAATTCCAAGGTCAAGCAGGGCAAGACCTGGCCGAAGCCGGAGGGTGCCACGAACCTGCGCGAGTACCGCATCTACCGCTGGTCGCCGGACGACGGCGGCAACCCGCGCATGGACACCTATTTCGTCGACATGGACGATTGCGGGCCGATGGTGCTCGACGCGCTGCTGTGGATCAAGAACAAGATCGACCCGACGCTGACGCTGCGCCGCTCCTGCCGCGAAGGCATCTGCGGCTCCTGCGCCATGAACATCGACGGCTCGAACACGCTGGCCTGCACCAAGGGCGCCGAGGACATTTCGGGCGCGGTGAAGATCTACCCGCTGCCGCATATGCCGGTGATCAAGGACCTGGTGCCCGACCTCACCAATTTCTATGCCCAGCACGCCTCGATCGAGCCGTGGCTGAAGACGGTCTCGCCGACGCCGGCCAAGGAATGGCTGCAGAGCCATGAGGACCGCGAGAAGCTCGACGGGCTTTACGAATGCATCCTGTGCGCCTGCTGCTCGACGTCGTGCCCGAGCTACTGGTGGAACGGCGATCGCTATCTCGGCCCGGCGACGCTGCTGCAGGCCTATCGCTGGCTAATCGACAGCCGCGACGAGGCGACAGGCGAGCGGCTCGACAATCTGGAAGACCCGTTCAGGCTCTATCGCTGCCACACCATCATGAACTGCGCGCAGACTTGTCCCAAGGGGCTCAACCCCGCGAAGGCGATCGCCGAGATCAAGAAGATGATGGTGGAACGCCGCGTCTAGGACTTGGCGGCTCAACTTCGTACGTAGCGATCCTTCGCGCGCCCCCCTCTGTCCTACCGGGCATCTCCCCCTCTAGGGGGGAGATTGGCTGTCATCGCGGCTTTCGCCAATCTCCAACGTTGAAGGACCAGTGCCGCCGGCGAAACTGCCGATCTCCTCCCTAGGGGGAGATGGCCGGCAGGCCAGAGGGGGGCGCTGTCCCGCCGACTTGTCTAAGGTTCTGCCTTGTCGCAGCGGTCCGATGTCTGTCAAAATCGATACCCAGAGAACCGACTTTATCGAAAAGCCAAGCCAATGACCGATCTCCCCATCCTCTCTCCCGCCGAAGCGCGCGTGCTCGGTTCCCTGATCGAGAAGAAGGAGCTGACGCCGGACGTCTATCCGCTGACGCTGAACGGCGCGCACCAGGCTGCCAACCAGAAGACGGCGCGCGAGCCGGTGATGGCGCTGGAGCTGACCGAGATCAGGCGGGCGCTGAGCTCGCTCGAGCAGAAAGGGCTGGTGCGCCAGGCCTTCGCTTCGCGCGTCGAGCGCTATGAGCATCTGATGGCGCAGCGCTTTTCGCTGACCACGCCGCAGATCGCCGTCATCGGTCTCCTGCTTCTGCGCGGCGCGCAGACCGCACATGAACTGCTTGCCCGTTCGGAGCGCATGGCGCGCTTTGCCTCGATCGAGGAGCTTCGCGACAATCTCGACCTGATGATCGGCCGCAGGCCGCCACTGATCCAACTGCTCGAGCGCGCGCCCGGGCAGCGCGAGGAGCGCTATGTCCATCTGCTGAGCGGGCCGGTCGAGGCGAGTGCGGTGGCGGCAACGCCTTGGCAGCCTGCGGCGTCGGAGGCCTCCGATCTCGAAGCGCGCGTCACGGCGCTGGAGGAAGAGGTTGCGGCGTTGCGAGCGAAGATCGAGGCGCTGGGCGGGTAGTTCCGTTGATGAGAAACGTTGGCGTGAGGCCCCCCTCTCTGTCCTGCCGGACATCTCCCCCTCAAGGGGGGAGATCAGATGTCACGCCGGCTTTCGCCAATTGCTAA
Organism: Mesorhizobium sp. WSM4832; assembly: GCF_055811115.1. Lineage (NCBI taxonomy): Bacteria > Pseudomonadati > Pseudomonadota > Alphaproteobacteria > Hyphomicrobiales > Phyllobacteriaceae > Mesorhizobium > Mesorhizobium sp. WSM4832. The sequence goes on from NZ_JBVVQH010000006.1 coordinate 58,972, forward strand.
CGTCGCAGGATGGGCGAGGCGCGGAGGCTGCCAATCTCCCCCCTTGAGGGGGAGATGGCCGGCAGGCCAGAGGGGGGCGCGAAGGATCGCGACCCCGGCAAATGGAACGCCGCTCACCCCAGCTTTGCGTCGAGCGAAACCTTTATAGCCCCGAGCGCTTTCGAGACTGGGCATTCCGCCTTGGCCTTCTCGGCCAGTTCCTTGAACTTTGCGGCGTCGATGCCAGGCACCTTGCCGACCAGCGTGATGGCGCTGCCGGTAATGCCGGTGCCGGGGACCAGCGTCACCACCGCCTTGGCGTCCAGCTCGGCGGCGGGGGTGCCGTTCTCGGCCAGGAAGTGGGACAGCTGCATGGCGTAGCAGCCGGCATGGGCGGCCGCGATCAGCTCTTCCGGATTGGTGCCGGATTTGCCGCTCTCATCCTCGAAGCGAGCCTTGAAGGAATAGGGCGTGCCCTTCAACGTTCCGCTCTGCGTGTCCAGCGTGCCCTTGCCTTCCTTCAGATTGCCTGTCCAGACGGCGTTTGCGGTGCGGTCCATGAAGTCCTCCTGCCTTGTCGAGGTTTCTCGCCGGCGGGCGCCGACGTTCCACTGAACTATAGCGCGGGCGCAGCGGAAGGCTATCCATGCTCCGCCGCATCCGCCACGGCGGCTTTGAAAAATATTCTCAAAAATGCGGATGCAAAAATGTCGACCTCGCCGCGGCTCGTGCGTCCTGCGGGCGGCCAAGGATTTTCACGGCCGGATGGAGGTTCACATGGACAATCTGTTTTTCGCTTTTTGGGAGCGTCCGGGACGAACAGCCCGGCAGCGGCAGGATTTCTGGCTTGATCAGCCGGCATCCGGATTCGGCCGGCTGCTCGCGGCCGTCGCCGTCATCGGCATAGGCGCATGCATTCTCGACCGCGCCGCGAACCCGGCTGACACGCCCGTCATCGCCTCTTATGGTTCATCGCATGAAGGGAGCTCGAAATGAAATATGTGCTGCTGGTCTATGGCGAGGAGAAAGACCTCCTCGCGCTCACTCCCGAACGCGCGGCCAGGCTCGATGCCGATTCGCTCGCTTATGACCGGGAGCTCGACCGACAAGGCAAGCTGATCGTCGCGCAGGCGCTGCAGTCGGTGAAGACGTCGAAGTCGCTCAGGCGGCGCAAGGGCAAGGCGATGGTGACCGACGGGCCGTTCGCCGAGACCAAGGAGCAGTTGCTCGGCTTCGTCATGGTCGAGGCGGCGGACCTTGCCGAGGCGCTCGACATTGCCGCCAGGATCCCGCTTGCGGAGCTCGGCACGGTAGAGGTCAGGGCGATCTACGACGTACCTAGGTCATAACCGCCCCTCAGGGTGAATCGGAGCGGTCGACGTTTTCTCTGCAAAAATCTTCAGCGTTTCTCAGTCATGGCAACCGTCGCGCGTTGAAGCGGTGCGGCACTTCTCCTATCGTCGCCCGGATTTTCGGGGGAATTCGACATGCCTTTCCTGATTGCTATCCTCGGCGTGCTGGGAGCGGCGGCCATCTGGTGGTACCGGATGAAGGCGATGAACGAGGCCGCGCGTGACGTTGCCGATGTCATCGGTCGGGTCCAGGGTTCCGTGCGCCGCAAGAGGCTGCGCAAACAGGCGGCGCTTTCGCCGCTGACCGCGATCGACGACCCGGTTGTGGCGGCCGCGACGCTGATCACCGCGATCGTTTCGGAGCATGGTCCCGTGCTGCCGCAGCGCGAAGCGGTCATCCGCGATGTGATCTCGCAGATCGCGGAGAGCCCAAAGAAGGCCGACGAGGCCGTGGTCTACGCCAAATGGGCGGCCGCGCAGGTCGACGACACGACGATCGTCATCGACAAGCTGGCGCCGTTCCTGCGCGAGCGCCTCGATCCCCATGAGCGGGACGATCTGCTCAGGATGCTGAACCGTGTCGCGCAAGGCGGCGAGCAGAGCCTCAGGATCGCCGACCAGCGGATGCTGAGGCTTCGGCAGAAGCTGGGGTTTGAGGTGAATTAGAATTCAGGTGAGGCCGGCCTGACCTGAATTTTCGGCGCCACTGCAAATACAGTCTAGATCGCCTCGCCCTTCAACAGCCTTGGCGTGTCGCCGGACAGGCCCGAGGCCTGGCGGATGAAGAACTCTTTCAGCCTGGGCATGCGCTCGACGAGGCCGAGGCCGAGGTCGCGCGCGGCGCGCAGCGGACCGATGTCGTTGGAGAACAGCCGGTTCAGCACGTCGGTGGTGACGCCCATCTGCAGCGTGTCGAAACGGCGCCACTGCTGGTAGCGTTCGAGCACGTCGAGGGCGCCGATATCCTGGCCGAGCCGGTCGGCCTCGACCACGACTTCGGCCAATGCCGCGACATCCTTGAAGCCGAGATTGAGGCCCTGGCCGGCGATCGGGTGGATGCCGTGCGCGGCGTCGCCGGCGAGCGCGATGCGGGGCGCGACGAAGGCGCGCGCCAACGTCAGGCCAAGCGGCCAGGCACGTGGTTTGTCGGCCACGCGGATCTCGCCGAGTTTCAGGCCGAAGCGCTGCTCCAGATCGTGCTCGAAGACGAAATCGTCGCCCTCGACCAGCGCCTTGGCGTCTTCCGTGCGCTCCACCCAGACGATCGACGAGCGGTTGGTTCCATCCTTGTCCGGCTTCAGCGGCAGCGTCGCGAACGGGCCGGCCGGCAGGAAATGCTCCTCGGCGCGGCCGTTGTGCGGGCGCTCATGCGCCACCGTGCAGACGATGCCGGACTGGCCGTATTCCCATTTGACGGTCTTGATGCCGGCCATGTCGCGCAGCCTGGAGTTGACGCCGTCGGCGGCGACGAGCAGCCGCGACTTCAGCGTCGCGCCGTCGGCCAGGTGCACCGTGATGCCGGCGCCGTTCACGTCGAAGGCGCTGACCGCCATGCCTTCGATGATGTCGATGCCGAGCTTCGCCGCGCGCCGGCGCAGCGCGCCGTTGAGGTCGCGGTTGGCGACCATGTGGGCGAAAGGCTCGCCAGGCGCCACCTCGCCGTCGAAGGTCAAGAACACCGGGCGCACCGGGTCGGCGGCGCGCGAGTCGGTGATGATCATTTCGGTGATCGCCTGCGCTTCCGGCACGATCTCTTTCCAGACGCCGAGCTGTTCCAGCATGCGGCTGGCGGCCGCCGCGATGGCCGAGGCGCGGCCGTCGCGCTGCCAGACGCCGGCAGGAGCGGCATCGACGACGGCGACGGCGAGGCCCGGACGCGCCTGCTTCAGCGACACCGCGGCGGTGAGGCCGACATAGCCGGCGCCGGCGATGAGCACGTCGAGCGGCGCCTCGCGGTTTCCATTGGTCCCTGCTCTATCCGGCTTGCGGTCGACCATGGCATCATCCTTTCGCGGTTTCGGCCGGCTGCCGTTTGCGGCCTTGACTGCCTGCACGTCCTGTCCGAAACCGGCCATGGCACATCTTTGAAGGATTTCAAACATGACGGCGGCCATGGACGAGCTTCTCGACATTCTCGACCTCGAGCAGATCGAACACAATCTGTATCGTGGTCGCAGCCCCAAGGTCGACTGGCAGCGTGTCTTCGGCGGCCAGACCATCGCCCAGGCGCTGGTGGCTGCGCAGCGTACGGTCGAGCCGGAGCGGCACGTGCATTCGCTGCACGGCTATTTCATGCGGCCGGGCGACACCCAGCTGCCGATCGTCTACGAGGTCGACCGCATCCGCGACGGCGGCTCGTTCACCACGCGCCGGGTGGTGGCGATCCAGCATGGCCAGGCGATCTTCTCGCTGGAGGCTTCCTTCCAGCAGGACGAAGTGGGCCTCGAGCATCAGCTGCCGATGCCACGCGATGTGCCGGCGCCCGATACTTTGCTTTCGCAGCGCGAGCTTCTGGGAAAATTCGGCGAGGCGGTGCCGGAAGGCATCAGGCGCTACTGGGAGCGCGACCGGCCGATCGAGATGAAGCCGGTGATGCTGAAGCACTATACGAGCCGCGAGAAGCTGGAGCCGCAGCAGAACATCTGGATCCGCACCACCGGCCCGGTGCCGGAAAACCGCGCCATTCAGGCGGCCGTGCTCGCCTATCTCTCGGACATGACGCTTCTCGACACCTCGACCTTCGCGCATGGCCGCGCCATCTTCGACCGCGACATCCAGGCGGCCAGCCTCGACCACGCCATGTGGTTCCACCGCAGCCACTCGCTGGACGACTGGATCCTCTACAATCAGGACAGTCCCTCGACGCAAGGCTCGCGCGGCTTCACCCGTGGCTCGCTGTTCGCGCGCGACGGCATGCTCATCGCCTCGGTCGCCCAGGAAGGGCTTATCCGGCTGAAACGCTGAGCCGGCTTTCGGCTAGAGCCTGTTAAGTAGGCATTTCTGGAATTTTGCCTATTTTTTAAGCTGCTAGAGCGACGCGCCTGCGCACAAAGAATGTGCGCGGGCCGCCTGTTCCCTTTGTTTACAAGAGGTTAACACCCTGCCTCGGCAATTGGCACGGAGCTTGAATCCTGTCGGGCACTCTCCGGCTCTCCTCGGGATCGGTGAAGGTGTGCAAACGCGGGGGACCGCAACAGCAAAGGGTGAAACCTTATGAAAATCGTGATGGCAATCATCAAGCCGTTCAAGCTCGACGAGGTGCGCGAAGCGCTCACCGCCGTCGGCATCCAGGGCCTGACCGTCACCGAAGTCAAAGGCTACGGGCGTCAGAAAGGGCACACGGAAATCTATCGCGGCGCGGAATACGCGGTCAGCTTCCTGCCCAAGATCAAGATCGAGGTCGCGGTCGGTGCCGACATGGTCGACAAGGCCGTCGAAGCCATCACTTCGGCCGCCAAGACCGGCCAGATCGGCGACGGCAAGATCTTCGTCTTCGGCATCGACCAGGCGGTTCGCATCCGTACCGGCGAAACAGACACCGACGCGCTCTGAGCCGCGATCAGCCATTCCAACGGAGAGTTAAATGAATATTCCTTCCACCTTGAAGACCACGGGACGCGCGGCCGCTTCGCTCGCGCTCGTGGCGATGAGCACCGTCGCCGCTTTCGCGCAGGAAGCTGCCCCGGCAGCCACCGCCGCGGCGCCGGCGCCCGCGCTCGACACCGGCAACACCGCCTGGATGCTGACCTCGACGGCGTTGGTGCTGATGATGACCATTCCGGGCCTGGCGCTGTTCTATGGCGGCATGGTGCGCAAGAAGAACGTGCTCGCCACCATCATGCAGAGCTTCGCCATAACCTGCCTGGTGACGGTGCTGTGGTTCATGTTCGGCTATTCGCTCGCCTTCACCACCAATGAATCGGCGTCGATGAATGCCTATATCGGCGGCTTCTCGAGGTTCTTCCACCACGGCATCACCGTCTCGACGCTGTGGTTGCCGGGCGTGGCGAACATTCCCGAATTCGTCTTCTCGATGTTCCAGATGACCTTCGCCATCATCACGCCGGCGCTGATCGCCGGCGCCTTCGCCGAACGCATGAAATTCTCGGCGCTGCTCATCTTCATGGGCCTGTGGCTGGTCTTCGTCTACGCGCCGATCGCGCATTGGGTGTGGGGCGGCGGTTTCCTCGGCACGGCCGGCGTGCTCGACTTCGCCGGTGGCACGGTCGTCCATATCAATGCCGGTGTCGCGGGCCTGGTCTGCGCGCTCGTTCTCGGCAAGCGTGAGGGCTACGGCACCACCAACATGGCGCCGCACAACCTCGTCTATTCGGTCATCGGCGCTTCGCTGCTGTGGGTCGGCTGGTTCGGCTTCAACGCCGGCTCGGAACTGGCCGCCGACGGCCTTGCGGGCGCGGCGATGATGAACACCCAGGTCGCCACCGCCGCGGCGGCGCTGGCCTGGATGTTCGCCGAATGGATCGTCGCCAAGAAGCCTTCGGTTCTCGGCATCATCTCGGGCGCCGTCGCCGGCCTCGTCGCGGTGACGCCGGCTTCCGGCTTCGTCAATCCGACCGGCGCCTTCATTATCGGCATTCTTGCCGGCGTCATCTGCTACCTGTCGGCGGTCAAGCTCAAGCATGCTTTCGGCTATGACGACTCGCTCGATGCCTTCGGCGTTCATGGCGTCGGCGGCATCGTCGGCGCGCTGCTCACCGGCGCGCTCGCCGATCCGGCGATCAACGCGCTCGGCAAGGACGCTTCGGTGGCCAAGCAGCTCTACGGCATCGCCTTCACCATCCTGTGGACGGCGATCGCCACCTTCGTGATCCTCTACATCGTCAAGGCGCTGGTCGGCCTGCGTCCGTCCACCCAGGAAGAGGTCGAAGGTCTCGACGTCACCCAACACGGCGAAGTCGTGCCGTAAGGCCTGCCAATGCATGTCGCTCAGAAGTGCGCAGCGGTTCTGGGACAACGACATGCATCAAAACAAAGACTTAAAGCGCGTCGCCTGAATCCATTTCAGCGCGACGCGCTTTAAGCCAAGGGCCGGCGGATCCTCCTCCCGCCGGCCCGAATTCCTCCCAAGATCCCGTGGTGACGCTCTCGAAAAGGAGCTCACGCCTTGAGGCCCGGAACAACCTTCCGGGCCTCTTTTTTGTCAGTCTGCGGCCCATTCGGCCCTTCGATCACATTCACTTGATCGCGCCAGCGTGAAACGTTGGCATCCCTGGTTTCGTACCTGTGTTGCGACCGTCAATCTGGCGCTCGCCAAACAAGAGGGAAGGAACCACCTGATGAACTTCAAGAACATCTTTCTGGGAGCAATGGCTCTTTCGATGGTCAGCGGCGTCGCACTTGCCGGTGCCCTCGATGAGCCGACCAACATGGCCCCGTTCTTCACCGATTCCAGCATGAAGACCATGAAGCCGGAAGCCGATTTCAAGGCGGCCTGGGCTTCGATGCCGAAGGATAAGCAGGACATGATGATGAAGGAATGCCAGGACGCGGCGATGAGCAAGCCTCACGCCGAATTCTGCGCCAACCTGATGGCTTATGGCGGCGCCAACAAGTGATGCTCAAGGTCGGGTCCGGACGGGCCTGATCTTATTGGCGTTTCAAGACAAGAGGTGGCGGGCTGCGAAGCCTGCCATCTTTGTTCGAGCGCAAACTCGGTAAAGGCCCATGGTTAATGCGGCCTTAACCTTCCCCCCGATAGTCTGGCGTCCGAATCTGCCGAGGTGCGCCACGCGCCCGGCCAGGCAACGATTAACGGGGAAGAGGCATGCGTTCAGGCGCTTCAGCACCGCTCGCGCTGACCGATACGGGGCACGGCATTCAGGCATTCGCGTGGCGTCAGGTCGGGCGGCTGGTCGGCGCCGGCCTGTTCCTGTTCACCGCCTTCGGCGTCGCTGCTTTAGCCACATGGAATGTCGCCGACCCGAGTTTCTCGCACGCCACCAGCAACGTCGTCACCAACGCCATGGGCTATACCGGCGCGGTGTTCTCCGACCTCGCCATGCAGTTCTTCGGCCTTGCCGCGGTCGCGGGCCTGGTGCCGGCGGTGATTTGGGGCTTCCTTTTGTTTTCGGCGCGCGGCGTCGACAAATTGCCGAAGCGCGGCTTCGCCTGGTTCGGTTTTGCGCTCACTGCCGCGGCCATCGCCGGCTGCGTGACGCCGCCCCACACCTGGCCGCTGCCCACCGGCCTCGGCGGCGTCTTTGGTGACATGGTGCTGAAAATCCCCGGCATCGCGGTCGGCGGTTACCCGAAAGGCCTTTTCGCGACGATCATAGCGGTCATCCTCGCCGCTCCAGCCTTGTGGCTGTTCGGCTATGGCTCGGCGCTGATCGCGCGCAAGAACGGCTTTGCCGTCATGGAGCGCACCGCCCGGCCCGATCCGCGCGAGCAGGACGAGATGCTGTTCGACGAAGATGAGGACGAAGGCGACGAGGGAATCCTCGCGCTCGGCGCCATCACCCATTGGTGGCTGTCGTTCCGCGCCTGGATGCACCGCCGCGCCGCGCGCCGCAGGCAGGAGCGCGACGAGTTCGAACCGCCGATGGAACCACGGCCAAGCGCCTGGCGGCGCGCCGCCGAGCGGGTCGAATCGGCCGAGTTCGCCGAGGCCCGCATGAGCCCCGGCGGCCGCGCTCGCGTCGAGCCGGAATTCTTCGCCGCCATGGTCAACGACCGCAGCGTCTCGGTCGATCCAGCCAACCAGGATATCTTCGACGACGAGCAGGACGAAGACGTCGGCCTTGACGACTTCGACGACGAGGCGCCTGTCCAGCGCCGCGGCGCGCCGACCGCCAGGGTGCAGAATTTCCGCTCCGATGCCGCAACCCGCGTCGCGGCGCCGGCTGCGCGCCCCGTGCCGGGCGCCCGCGTCCAGCGCGAAGCGCAGACCTCGCTGATCGGTTCCGACACGTTCGAGATGCCGTCGCTGCATTTCCTGTCCGAGCCGAAGAACGTCGCCAAGGATCCAAGCCTGTCGAAGGACGCGCTGGAGCAGAACGCGCGCCTGCTCGAAGGCGTGCTGGATGATTTCGGAGTCAAGGGCGAGATCATCCATGTCCGCCCCGGCCCGGTCGTCACGCTTTACGAACTGGAGCCGGCGCCGGGCATCAAATCCTCGCGCGTCATCGGCCTCTCGGACGACATCGCGCGTTCGATGAGCGCCATTGCCTGCCGCGTCGCCGTCGTGCCCGGCCGCAACGCCATCGGCATCGAGCTGCCCAACGCCAAGCGCGAGACGGTCTATCTGCGCGAGATCATGGCCAGCCGCGACTTCGAGACGACCAAGGCCAGGCTGGCGCTGGCGCTTGGCAAGACCATCAACGGCGAGGCCGTCATCGTCGACATCGCCAAAATGCCGCACGTGCTCGTCGCCGGCACCACCGGCTCGGGCAAGTCGGTCGCCATCAACACCATGATCCTGTCGCTGCTCTACCGGCTGACGCCGCAGGAATGCCGGCTGATCATGATCGACCCGAAAATGCTCGAACTCTCGGTCTATGACGGCATCCCGCATCTTTTGACGCCGGTCGTCACCGATCCGAAGAAGGCGGTCGTCGCGCTGAAGTGGACGGTGCGCGAGATGGAGGACCGCTACCGCAAGATGTCCAAGGTCGGCGTGCGCAACATCGACGGCTTCAACGCGCGCGTCCAACAGGCCGAGAAGAAGGGCGAAAGGATTTCCCGTACGGTGCAGACCGGCTTCGACCGCCAGACCGGCGAGGCGATCTACGAGACGGAAAACCTCGATCTCGAGCCGATGCCCTATATCGTGGTCATCATCGACGAGATGGCCGACCTGATGATGGTGGCCGGCAAGGACATCGAGGGCGCGGTGCAGCGCCTGGCGCAGATGGCGCGCGCGGCGGGCATCCATGTCATCATGGCGACGCAGCGCCCCTCGGTCGATGTCATCACCGGCACCATCAAGGCCAATTTCCCCACCCGCATCTCCTTCCAGGTGACGTCGAAGATCGACAGCCGCACGATCCTTGGCGAACAGGGCGCCGAGCAGCTGCTCGGCATGGGCGATATGCTCTACATGGCCGGCGGCGGTCGCATCCAGCGCGTCCACGGTCCGTTCGTCTCGGACGACGAGGTCGAGAGGATCGTCGCGCATCTGAAGCTGCAGGGCGTGCCGGAATATCTCGACGCCATCACCGAGGACGACGACGACGACGAGGAAGAAGGCTCGGGCGGCCGTGGCGGCTCCGGCGGTGGCGGCGGCAATTTCGAGGATTCCGACGATCCCTACGACCAGGCAGTGGCGGTGGTGCTGCGCGACGGCAAGGCTTCGACCAGCTACATCCAGCGCCGGCTGGGCATCGGCTACAACCGCGCCGCCTCGATCATCGAGAAGATGGAGAAGGAAGGCATTGTCGGCCCGGCCAATCATGCCGGCAAACGCGAGATCCTGGTGCCGACGGAAGAGGACAAGTTCTAGGGTTTATCGATATTCAGGTGAGGCCGGCCTGACCTGAACCTCAACAAACCCTTGGCCTGGTGAAATGCCCAACCGGGGTCGGCTAGCAACCGGAAATCCTCTGGCGCGTTTGTGCGACGGGCCTGTCGCCCGCGCATATCCGAGGGGCCGTCGCGCAGCCGCCAAACTTAGGCCCCAGTGGGAGTCCAAATACTGCCACCATACGAATCACAGGAAGTGACCGGCATGAAGACCCAGACCGAATTCGCCCTTACCCGCCGCCAGCTCCTCGGCCTCGGCCTGATGCTCGGCGGAGCTGCCGCTCTCAACCTCGTGCCGGGCTACCAGCTCGTGGCCGCGGCGCAGGCCGCCGTGCCGCCGGCGGCGCAGAAGATCGCCGACCATTTCTCCTCGGTGAAGTCGATGAGCGGCGAGTTCGTCCAGTTCGGCCCGAAAGGCGAGCAGACCGGCGGCAAGTTCTTCCTCGAGCGCCCGGGCAAGATCCGCTTCAATTATGACGGCTCCTCGAACTTCCGCGTGATTTCCGACGGCAAGTCGGTGGTGATCCTCAACAAGAGGCTCAACACCTCCGACCTCTACCCATTGTCGAAGACACCGTTGAAATTGCTGCTCGACGAGCGGATCGACCTCTCCGGCGGACGCGTCAAGGCCATCAAGGAAGAGGACGACCTCACCACCATCAAGCTTTCCGACAAGTCGGTCTTCGGCAATGCGATGATCACCATGATGTTCGATCCGAAGACCTACGAACTGCGCCAGTGGACGATCACCGACGCGCAAGGCAAAGACACGACGGTGATGATCTTCAACGTCAAGGAAGGCGGCAGCTTCCCGGCCGACACTTTTGCGATCGACTACACGGCGAACCGCGAGATCAACACCAAGACGCGGTAGGTCTCCCACCGCTTCCGGAGCTCTGTCGGGCGGCGCTGACCTACGCCATTATCCATAGCTTGTGTTTCCGCTGCGCGGCTGGCACTAGTTCGGCGACCTTAGCCGTCCCGGACCCCGCCGCATGCCCTTCACCATTGCCACCTGGAACATCAACTCCGTGCGCCTGCGCATGCCGATCGTCGAGCGGCTGTTGAAAGAGCACGCGCCCGACGTGCTCTGCCTGCAGGAGACCAAGGTTCCCGACGAGCTCTTCCCGGAAAGGGCCTTCCGCAAGGCGGGCTACGAGCACATCCTGTTCCACGGCCAGAAGGGTTATCATGGCGTCGCCACCGTCGCCCGCCGACCGATCGAGCTGGTCGAAAAGCGGCGGTTCTGCGAGATCGATGACAGCCGGCATCTGTCGGTCAGGGTGCAGGCGGGCGGCAAATCGGTGCTGGTGCACAATTTCTATGTGCCGGCCGGCGGCGACGAGCCGGATCCGGAAATCAACCGCAAATTCAGGCACAAGCTCGACTTCGTCCAAGAAATGAACGGCATGCCGGCGAGCCAGGACGAGCTATCCGCGTCGATCCTGGTCGGGGACTTGAACATCGCGCCGCGGGAGCATGACGTCTGGTCGCACAAGCAATTGCTCAACGTCGTCAGCCACACGCCGGTCGAGACGGAAAACTTCGAGGCGATGCGCAATGCCGGCGGCTGGGTCGACCTGATGCGGCTCAACGTGCCGGCCGAGCAAAAACTCTACACCTGGTGGAGTTATCGCGCGAAGGACTGGGAAGCTTCTAACCGCGGCCGTCGCCTCGATCATGTCTGGTCGTCCGCCAACCTGGTGCCGAATTTCGCCGGCTACGAGATCCTGCAGGCGGCGCGCGGCTGGGAGAAGCCCTCCGACCATGTGCCGGTGATTGCGAAGTTCAACCTCGATTAACCCGTAAACCGCGGCGCCAGCGCCTCGATGCGGGCGATCATCTGCTGGAATTCTTCCAGGATGCGATCGTGCAACAGCACAGCGATCTCCGGGTATTCTTCCAGGATGCGGTGGAACATCTTGCGGCTCAAGCGGATCACTTCCGAATCGACCGCGGCCGAGGCGCTGGTCAGCCGGTTGGTATCGGCGATCAGCGCCAGCTCGCTCAGCATGGTGCCCGGGCCTGCCGTACCGATCGGGACGCGTTCGCCGCCTTGTTCCCGATAGAGCGCGATCAAGCCGCTGACCACGATATAGGCGGAGTCGGCAACGTCGTCCTCGCGGTAGAGCTTATGGTCGGCCTGCAGGAACGTGGTCTCGGCGCCGAAGGCGAGCAGGCGCAGCTGTTCCTGCGTGAAGCCCTGGAAAAGCTTCACGCCGGACAGGATGCGGATGTCGTCATCCAGCGCCATCCTAGCTGTGTCCCCGAGCGGTCAGTCCAGTCCCTCCTTTGGAGCGGCGCGTTCTTAAAGGACGCGCAAGAAACGCTCCAACACTAGCAGCCTGCACACCGTGCGAGGCATTCATCGAGCCCGATCCATCGCCCTCCAGCACCAGGATCGTACCCGAAACGGTCCCGCCCGACCGCTCTATCTCTTTTGGCTCAATTCCGGACGGAAGGCTACGGCGAAGCCGCCGAGCCCAACCGTTTCGCACTTTTCCTGGAATTCTCTAGATCATGAAATGTTTAAGGAACCAGCTTGTAGCCGCCGCTTTCTGTCACAAGAATTTCGGCATTGGAAGGATCGCGCTCGATCTTCTGGCGCAACCGGTAGACATGGGTCTCCAGCGTGTGCGTGGTGACGCCGGAATTGTAGCCCCACACCTCCTCCAGAAGCACGTCTCGCGTCACCACTTTCTGGTCGGCGCGGTAGAGATACTTGATGATCGAGGCCTCTTTTTCGGTCAGCCGCACCTTGGCGCCGCGCGGATCGATCAGCAGCTTCTGGCTGGGCTTGAACGTATAGTGACCGACCGAGAAGGTCGCGTCCTCGCTCTGCTCATGCTGGCGAAGCTGGGCGCGGATGCGCGCCAGCAGCACGGCGAAGCGGAAGGGCTTGGTCACATAGTCGTTGGCGCCGGCCTCGAGGCCCAGGATCGTGTCGGAATCGGTGTCGTGGCCGGTCAGCATGATGATCGGCGCCTTGTAGCCGCCCTTGCGCAGGATCTTCACTGCCTCGCGGCCGTCCATGTCGGGCAGGCCCACGTCCATGATCAGCAGATCGACAACGCCACCGCGCGCCGCGGCGACGCCTTTTGCGGCGGTCGATTCCTGCTGGACGTCGAATTCTTCGTAAAGCGCCAGCTGCTCAACCAGGGTAGCGCGCAGGTCGTCGTCGTCGTCGACGATCAGAATGGTGCGTGATGTCATGGATCAATCCGTTGTTTTAAAAAGAATATTTAGTTGACCTCCCCCCATTTATGCGGAAGCTCACCGGCGCAACAGCCGATCACAGTGATTTGTTCCGTGACACAATCATACAAGAAAAAACGCGCGCGCAATGAGGCGGGCGCATTTTTGCCGAAAGCCTTGGGTGTTTTGGTCGTGCGCGCACGACCCGGCAACCCCGCGCAGGGGTTCCTGCAGGCCGGCAAAACGGTGTTTCCCTGCGCGCTGGGGCGCGGTGGTATCTCCGCCAACAAGCATGAGGGAGATGGCGCGACGCCGCTGGCGTCGATGCGCATCCTGTCGGGTTATTTCCGCAACGATCAATTTGCCGGTGGGCGCAGGACAAGGGTGCCGATGGCGCCGATCGGTCCGCATCTCGGCTGGTGCGAGGTGCCGGACGACCGCAATTACAATCGGCCGGTGAAAATCCCCTACGGCGCGAGCCATGAGCGGATGCGGCGCGACGACCGGCTCTACGATGTCTGCCTGGTGCTCGACTGGAACATCGCGCCGCGCCGGCGCGGGCGCGGCAGCGCGATCTTCTTCCATCTGGCACGGCCTAGCTTCACGCCGACCCAGGGCTGCGTGGCGGTGACGGCGCGTACCATGGCAAGGCTGCTTCCGTTGTTGTCCGACAGGACGGTGGTGAAGGTGGTCAGGTAGGCAGTAGGCAGTAGGTGTCTCCTCCCCTATTGCCTACTGCCTAATCCCTACTGCCTCTTTCCCGGCTCCTGCCAACCCGTGCCGAGCAGCCCTGTCTCCCGAAGCTCCCGGTCCATCGCCTTTGAGATGTCCCGGCGCGCGGCGCCGATGTCACGCAACTGGCTGTCGGAGAGGTCTTCGACCGACTCGTGGCGAAGCCGGGCGGCGACCCGGGCTTGGCGCAGCCAATCGCGTGCTGAACGCAGCCAAAGGGTGAGGCCGGAAGGGGATTCCGGGGTGGTGCAGGACTTCAGAACGATCTCAGACATGGCTCTATCCGTGTTCCCCGGATATCAAATCCGGTTTGATGGTGTTTCGATGAAGCCATCATGAAGGATTGAAAAACAAACGGGAAACGAGTAGTTTTTTTCTGATTATCAAGTTTTATTTGGAGATCATATGCCCAAGCTGCTGCCCGGGACGCGCGCGCTGCGGACGTTCGAAGCGGCTGCCAGGCACCTCAACTTCACCCGCGCCGCCGACGAGCTCGGCCTGACGCCGGCGGCGGTCAGCCACCAGATCAAGGAAATCGAGGATCAGCTCGGCCTGGTGCTGTTCACGCGAACCAGCCGCACCATCCGGCTGACCGAGGCAGGCAACGTGCTGTTGGAGGCCTCGGTCGATGCGCTCGACCTGCTCAACCGTGCCGTTACCCGCGCGCGCAAGATGACGCGCGGCACGTCGCTTCTGAAAGTCACGCTCGACGCGCAGTTCGCTACCAAATGGCTTATGCGGCGCGTCGACGATTTTCGTAAGCAGCGGCCGGGTATCGAACTTCGCTTCGACATCACCTCAAAGCTGCGCGAGTTCGATCGCGAAGATGTCGATGTCGGCATCCGTTTCGGCGCCGGCAAATATCCGGGACTATGCGCGGATCGGCTGTTCGAGAACGTCATCATTCCCGTTTGCAGCCCTGCTTTGCTGCGGGCCGGACCGCCGCTGAAGGAGCCGCGCGACCTCTTCCATCACACGCTCGCCCATATCGAATGGTCCCGCCTGGGCATCACATGGCCGAACTGGCGCATGTGGATGGCGGCGGCCGGCGTCGACGATTTCGACGACAGCCGGACCATCGTGTTCGATACTTCGACGGATGTCGTCCAGGCGGCGCTCGACGGCATTGCCGTTGCCCTCGCCGATTTCGCCATGGTCGCCAACGATCTATCCGAGGGCAGGCTCATCCGGCCGTTCGAGCTTGGCATCAAGGTCGCACCGGAATTCGCCTATTTCCTGGTGTATCCCGAAGCTGTGAAGGACGACGAGCGCGTCATCGCCTTCCGTGAATGGCTTCTCGACGAGGTGGCGAAAGACGTGGACGCGAGGTAGCGCTGTCTAGAGCGTTTCACCGTTTCACGGAAACGGCGAACCGCTCTATCTCTTTGTTTTGACGCAATTTCAGACGGAAAACCGCTCACACTTTTCCTGGAATTGCTCTAGCGCTTCAGCCTGCCGGTGCCGCCGGCGCGCCGAACCAGCCGATCACGGCGCCGATGATCAGCATCACGCCCAGCCAATGGCCGGCATCGATCAGCGTCAGGGCCCAGCCGAAGCCTTCGTAGCGATGGTTGACGGCAAGCGTGGTGGCGATGAAGCCCAGCCAGAGCACGAAGCCGAACAGCAAGCCCGCGATCGGGTTCGGCTCGCCGCCGGTTATCGCGCCCACCACCAGCGTCAGGACCAGCGCCATGATCAGCTCGGCGATGAAGCTGACGATGAACGGAGCGGCCGAGCGCTTCATGGTGGCCGGGTCGAGCTTGGCCGCCTTCAGCCAGGGCTTGCTCAAGCCCATGTACCAGGCGGCGCCGAACAACCACGCGACGACGGCGGCGACGATCACCGCCAGCCAGTTCACGACCGAAAAATCCATGCTTTTCCCCTCCAAATCGAAATGCGATGGAACGCTTGTTCGGCCATCCCGTCAAGCAAGGCGCCAGACAGTCGTGCGCTTGATTTCGGCATCCTCCAGCACGCGCGTCACCGGAACCTGGTAGACGGCAAGCGATCGCAGTCCGGTCTTGGGCAGGTAGGCGCGGCCGGGATCGCCGACGAAGATTTCGGCGCCGCGCGCCCGCAAGCCCGCGAACCACGGCAGCAGCCTGTCGGCGAAGGCCTTGTCGTAGAAGACGTCGCCGGCAAGCACGACATCCCAGTCATCGTCGGAGCCGATACAATCCGTGCCGAGGAATTGCGCGTCAACGGTGTTGGCTTTGAGGTTCAGCGCAATGACCGTCCCGCAAAACGGGTCGATGTCGGCGGCGATCACCGCCGCCGCGCCGGCTTTCGCCGCCGCGATGGCGACGAGACCGGAGCCGGAGGCGAAGTCGAGCACCCGCTTGCCGCGCACCGTTCCGGGATGGTCGAGGACATAGCGGGCGAGGCCCTGGCCGCCGGCCCAGGCAAAGGCCCAGAAAGGCGGCGGCAGGCCGATCTCGGCCAGTTCCTCCTCGGTGCGCAGCCATAGATCATGCGCCTCGTCGGCAAGATGCAGCAGCACTTCCGGCACATGCGGCGGCGCCATCAGCGCCGTGTTGTCGAGGATGAATGTCTTAGCGCTCTTCGGCGTAAGCCTGGTCACGGCGCCGGGCTGAGCTCGGCCATGCGGCAAACCTCTTTCCATTCGGCCGGCGTCACCGGCTGCACGGAAAGCCGGCCGAGCCGGACCAGCGCCATCTCGGCGAGCTTGGGATTGGCCTTGACCTGTTCCAGCGTCACCGGCTTCGGCACGTCCTTGAACGCGCGGATGTCGACGCATTCCCAGCGCGGATCGTCGGTGGTGGTGTCGGGATGCGCCAGCGCGCAGACCTCGGCGATACCGACAATGTCGAGCCCCTCGTTGGAATGATAGAAGAAGCCGAGATCGCCGATCTGCATCGCCTTCATGTTATTGCGCGCCGCGTAGTTGCGCACGCCGTCCCACTGCGTGCCGGCCTTGCCTTTGGCCTTCAGCGCCTCGAAGGAAAAGACCGAGGGTTCGGACTTGAACAGCCAATAGTTCATCTCAGTTGTCCCATCGCCATTATCGGATCGCCACGCACGGCGTCCCAATCGACTCTACCCTTACCCTCTCCCCGTTCCTACGGCGAGAGCACTGAATCATGCGCCGGCGGGCTTCTGGAAGACCCAGTTCCATGCGCGGATTTCGACGCTTTCGAACAGTCCGGCCTTGGCATAGGGATCGGCGGCAGCCAGGGCTTGCGCACCGGCCATGTCCGGCGCCTCGATCATCACCAGGCTGCCGTCCGGCTTGCCGTCGGCGCCGAGGAAGGGACCTGCAAAGGCAAGCCTGCCTTCGCCGATCAGGCCTTCCAGGAACGCCGCATGCGCGGGCCGCGTGTCGATCCGCAGCTGCAGGCTGCCCGGCTTGTCCTTGCAAATCAACGCAAACAGCATCTTTCAAACTCCGGTGGTTCAGATGTCGGTTTCGGTTTTGAGAGGCCTTGTCATCAGCGCTGTCACCGCCTGGCCGATGGTCACCTTGCCGTCGAGGATGGCGGCGACGGCCGAAATGATCGGCGCCTCGATGCCGCGCTCGTCGGCGATGCGGGCCGCGATGCCCGCCGTCGGCACGCCTTCGGCGAGCGGCAGGCCGGCAAGCCGCTTGCCCTGGCCGAGCGCCAGGCCATAGGCGAAGTTGCGTGACTGCGCCGAGGAACAGGTGAGCAAGAGGTCGCCGAGGCCGGAAAGCCCCATCAGCGTCTCCGGCCTGGCGCCGAAAGCGGCGCCGATGCGACGCAGCTCGACGAAGCCGCGCGTCACCATGGCGGCCTGGGCGCTGGCGCCGAGCCCGGCGCCGGTGACGGCGCCGGCGGCGATGGCGAAGACGTTCTTCAGCGCGCCGCCGATCTCGACGCCGATCAGGTCGTCGCTGGAATAGCAGCGCAGGTTTTGCGCCGAGAAGCGGGCGGCAAGCTCGGCCGCCAATTCGGCCTCGCGAGCGGCAACCACCACGGCGGTCGGCAGGCCGCGCGCGACATCGCTGGCGAAGCTCGGGCCGGACAGCGCGGCCACAGGATTGCCCGGCAGGCATTCCGCGACGATCGCCGACAGCAAAGCGCCGGTGTCGCGCTCGATGCCCTTGGCGCAAAGCACCAGCGGCACGCCCTTCGGCACGTGGCTGGAGGCGGAAGCCAGCATGGCCCGCAACGACTGCGCCGGCGTCACCGCCAGCACGCAATCGGCGCCGTCGAGCGCGGCCTCTACATCGCTCGTTGCCACAATGCCGGCCTGCAGCGCGATGCCCGGCAGGTAGCGCGGGTTTTCGCCGCGGTCGATCGCGGCGACGGTCTCCGGATCGCGCGCATAGAGGCGGACAAAATGGCCGGCGCGGAGCATGGCGAGCGCCAGCGCCGTGCCCCAGGCACCGCCGCCCAGCACTGCGACGCGCCAGCCGCTTGGCGTTTTGACCTGTCCACCGCTCGTGACCGCCTCGCTCATGCCTTGGCACCGCGCCGGCCCGAGCCGACCATGGGCGTGGAAACACTGTCGAGCGGCCAGCGTGAACGCGGCACGAAGTCGGCGGCGTTTTCGTTTGCGATGCCGGCACGCAGGCGCTCGATGCCGGCCCAGGCGATCATCGCCGCGTTGTCGGTGCAAAGTTTTAGCGGCGGCGCGACAAAGGCGAAGCTGGCATCGGAACAAAGCGCTTCAAGCGTTGCCTTGATCGTGCGGTTGGCGGCAACGCCGCCGGCGACGACCAGCGCAGGCTTTGCCTGGTCGGGGAATTCCAGGCGGAAGCGGGCAAGCGCTCGCGCCACGCGATCGCCCAGCGCGTCGGCCACCGCCGCTTGAAAGGAAGCGCAGATGTCGGCGACGTCCTGGTCGCTCAGCGGCGCAATTGCGGTTGCCGCCTGGCGCACCGCCGTCTTCAGCCCGGAGAAGGAAAAATCCGGCTGCGCCGAACCCTTCATCGGGCGCGGGAAGGCAAAGCGGCTGGCGTCGCCGCCGGCAGCGGCCTCCTCGACATTCGGGCCGCCGGGATAGGGCAGGCCAAGCATCTTGGCGGTCTTGTCGAAGGCTTCGCCGAGCGCATCGTCGATGGTGGTCGCCCAGCGCTGGTAGTCGCCGACGCCGCGCACCGCGACGATCTGGGTGTGGCCGCCGGAGACGAGCAGGAGAAGGTAGGGGAAGTCGAGACCGTCGGTCAGCCGCGCTGTCAGCGCGTGGCCTTCGAGGTGATTGATGGCGATCAGCGGCTTGTTGGCGGCGGCGGCGATTGCCTTGGCCGTCATCAGTCCAACGATCAGCCCGCCGACCAGGCCCGGCCCCGCCGTCGCGGCGATGGCGTCGATCTCATCGAGCGACACGGCCGAGTCCGCCAGCGCGGCCTCGACGATGCCGTCCAGCGCCTCGACATGGGCCCGCGCGGCAATCTCGGGCACGACGCCGCCAAAGGCGGCATGTTCCTCGATCTGGCTCAGCACCACGTTCGACAGGATTTCGGGCGCACGGCCGCCGTCCAGCGCCACCACGCTGGCCGCCGTCTCGTCGCAGCTCGTCTCAATGCCCAGAACGCGGATCAATTGGTCGCTGTCCTCGAAGATTGTATCGCCGGCTATTCCCCATTAGGAAAAGGCCGACAAGACCTCGAAACTATCCGGGGGTTATCACGGACCGCGCGCCATGCAAACTTTGAAAATCGGAACACGCGGCAGCCCGCTGGCACTCGCCCAGGCGCATGAGACGCGTGCGCGGCTGATGCAGGCGCATGGCTTGCCTGAGCAGGCGTTTGAAGTGGTGCCCATCTCGACCAGCGGCGACCGCATCCAGGACCGGCCGCTGTCGGAAGCCGGTGGCAAGGGCCTGTTCACCAAGGAAATCGAGGAAGCGCTGATCGACGGCCGCATCGACATCGCCGTACATTCGTCGAAGGACATGCCGACGGTGCTGCCAGGCGGATTGGAGCTTGCCACCTTCCTGCCGCGCGAGGACGCGCGCGACGCCTTCATCGGCAAGAGGGTGAAGCGGCTCGCCGACCTGCCGCATGGCGCGACGATCGGATCGTCATCGCTGCGCCGCCAGGCGCTGATCCGCCGCATGCGGCCGGATTTCCGGGTGGTGATGTTCCGGGGCAATGTGCAGACCAGGCTGCGCAAGCTGGACGAAGGCATCGCCGAGGGCACCATCCTTGCCTATGCCGGGCTGAGGCGGCTGGGGCTCGAAAATGTCGTCACCGACCTGATGCCGCTGGACGCTTTCCCGCCGGCGCCGGGGCAAGGCGCGATTGGCGTCGAATCGCGCATCGGCGACCGTCATGTCGAGAACATGCTTGCCGCGATCCATCACGTGCCGACGGGCCAGGCCCTGGCCTGCGAGCGCGCCTTCCTCGCCGCGCTCGACGGCTCGTGCCGCACGCCGATCGCCGGCCATGCGACGGTATCGGGCGAAAAACTGTCCTTTGCCGGGCTGATCATATCGCCTGACGGCACGGAATCGCATGAGGTCCGGCTGGAGGGCGCGGCCGCTGACGCAGCGGAAATCGGCACGAATGCCGCGCGGACGGTCCGCGCCAGGGCCGGCGCGAAATTCTTCGACGGCTGGGCCTAACATGGTCCGGGTTCTGGTGACGAGGCCGGAGCCTGGCGCATCGCGCACGGCACGACGCCTCGAAATCCAGGGATTTCAGCCTGTCCTGCTGCCGCTGACCGAGACGAGCGCATTGCCGGTCGAAGCGGCCATCGACGCCGGTAGCGCCGCGGTCGCCGTCACCAGCGCCAATGCGGTGCGGCACGCATCGAAGGAATTGGCCGCAGCGCTTGCGGGCCTGCCCTGCCATGCGGTTGGGAAAAGGACGGCCGAGGCCTGCCGCGCGGCAGGGTTTCTCTCGGTCAGGGAAGGTCCCGGCGATGCCGAAGCGCTGGCTGACGCCATCGCCGGCAGCCTTGCCGGCAAAGCGATCGTCTATTTGTGCGGCCGCGTTCGCTTCCCGCTGTTCGAGCAGCGGCTGGCGGCGGCGGGCGTGCATGTCCAGGCGATCGAGACTTACGACACGATAAATGTCGACTATGGCGATGCCGATGTGCTCGCCCGGCTGTCGGGCCGGCCGGTCGAGGCCGTGCTGCTTTATTCGGCCAGGGCCAGCGCCGCGCTGGTCGGCCTGATAGCGCGGCCAGCCCTGCGGCATCTCTTTGAAAAGACCGAATTCCTGGCGCTTTCGGCCCGCGTCGCCATGCCGCTGGACGGGGTTGCCGGTCAAACGATCCGCATCGCGCTGCGGCCCGAGGAAGATGCGTTGCTGGCGCTTTTGTCGCTGCCCGGCTGAGCCGCGTCATCACACCGCCCCTTTTCACCGCTTGGTGATGTGCTAGAGCATCCCCTGGACCCTTTGAACCATCCTCAAGCCAGTTCGCGGAGCCCAAGCATGGTCAAGACGCCGAAGATGCGACATTCGAAGACCCGGCGCGAGCCGGTGACCATCGAACTCGAGCCCGGCGCCGTCTCGCGAATCAAGGACGAGGATGCCGCCAAGGCCGGGGCCAAGGCCGAGCAGACCGACGAGGCAAAGGCGGAGGAAGCCGCCGCCGCTTCGCAGCCGGAAGCTCCCGAAGAGCCGATCCATGCCGAGCAGGCCGACATCGAGCCGTGGGAGCATAGCGACGCCGCACAGGCAGCGGCGGACAAATCCGAGGCTGGCAAGGACGAGCCGGAGGCGCCGTATCCCGGCGGATCCGATGCCCCGAAAAGCCAGCACAAGGGCTTCGAATATAATTTCGAGGACGCATCCGCGGCCAGCGCGAGCGCCGCGACATCGAAGTCAAGCGAGACGAGGAGCGAGGATCGCGTGCCGCAGCCACCGCGCAAAACCGGCGTCAACGCCGTCGCCGCCGGCCTCGTTGGCGGTGTGATCGCGCTTGCCGGCGCCGGCCTGCTGCAGGCGGTCGGCCTGCTTGGCGCGCCGGGGTCGAGCGGCGGATCGCTCGACGGCGTCAATGTCGAGATCGCCGCCCTGAAGAGCGAGATCGCGGGATTGAAGGAAAGCGGCGACACCGGCACCAAGGTCGATGGTCTTTCGTCGGCGCTCGCGCAGGTCAAGACCGATGTCGCCGCGCTTAAGTCGTTTGCCGGGCAAGGCGGCGACGGCACCGAGATCAAGGCGCTCAGCGACAAGGTCGGCCAGATCGAGACAAACGTCGCCGAGCTGCAGAAGAATGGAAGCGCGGCGCCCGTCGATCTCGGTCCGCTCAACGACAAGCTCGCCGGGCTCGACGCGCTGGTGAAGTCGACCGCCGACGCGGCCAAGGCCGAGGACGGCCGGGTCGCGGCGCTGGAGCAATCCGTGTCGCAGCTCTCCTCCAAGGTCGAGGCGCAGGCCTCGCAACCCAAGATCGCGCTGGCGATCGCCGCTTCGGCGCTGAAGGCCGCGCTCGATCGCGGCGCGCCTTTCGCCACCGAGCTCGACACGTTCGCCGCGATCGCGCCGGATGCGCCCGAGCTTGCGGTGCTGCGGTCTTACGCCGAGAAGGGGGTGCCGACCCGCGCCACCATCGCTTCCGAGATCGATGCCGCCGCCAATGCGATGGTCGAGGCGGCGACGCCTGTCGACCAGAATGCCGGCTTCTTCCAGAGCCTGGTGTCGAGCGCGGAATCGCTGGTCAAGGTGCGGCCGGTCGGCGCCATCGAGGGCAAAGGCGCGTCGGAAACCGTGGCCCGCTTGGAAGTGGCGGTTAACCAGGGCGACTACGCCAAGGCGCTCAGCGAATATGACACGCTGTCCGACGCCGCGAAGGCGGCCGGCGCTGATTTTGCCGGCAAACTGAAGGCGCGGCTGGAGGTCGAAAAGCAGCTCGAAGCGCTGATTGCCGGCGCGATGAAGGCATGAGGACCGCTCTATGATCCGCATCCTCGTCTTCCTCGCCGTCGTCTTCGCGCTGGGGCTGGGCTTTGCCTGGCTGGCCGATCGCCCGGGCGAGATGCTCGTCACCTTCAACGGCTACCAGTACCAGGTCACGCTGATGGTGGCGGCGGTGGCGATCGTCGCCGTGGTCGCCGCGGTGATGATCGTCTGGTGGCTGATCAAGTCGCTGTGGAACAGCCCCTATACGATCTCGCGCTATTTCCGGGTACGCCGCCGCGACCGCGGCTATCAGGCGCTGTCGACCGGCATGATCGCCGCAGGCGCCGGCGATGGCGCGCTGGCGCGCAAGAAGACCAAGGAAGCAGCGAAGCTGATCAACTCCGACCAGGAGCCGCTGATCAACCTGCTCGACGCGCAGGCCTCGCTGCTCGAAGGCGACCATGAAGGCGCGCGCGAGAAATTCGAGCGGATGCTCGACGATCCCGAGATGCGGCTGCTCGGCTTGCGCGGGCTCTATCTCGAGGCCGAGCGCCTCGGCGACCGCAATGCCGCGCGCCACTATGCCGGCCGCGCGGCGGCGGTTGCGCCGCAGCTTGCCTGGGCGGCGGAATCGACGCTCGAGGAACTGACCGAACGCGGCGACTGGGACGGCGCGCTGAAGCTGGTCGAGGCGCAGAAATCGACGAGGCAGATCGAGCGCGACGCGGCCAACCGCCGCCGCGCCGTATTGCTCACAGCCAAGGCGCAGGCGCTGGTCGACAGCGACCTGAACGCGGCTCGCACCGCGGCGCTCGAAGCCAACAAGCTGGCGCCCGATTTCGCGCCGGCGGCGGTTGTCGCCGCCGATATGGTTTTCCGGCAAAACGACGTGCGCAAGGGCTCGAAGATCCTGGAGGCCGCGTGGAAGGCCGAGCCGCATCCCGACATCGCCCAGCTCTACACCCATGCAAGGCCGGGCGACGCCGTGCTCGATCGCCTCAGCCGGGCGAAGAAGCTGCAGGAATTGAAGAAGAACCACGCCGAGTCGTCCATGGCCGTGGCGCGCGCCGCGCTCGACGCGCAGGACTTCGCCACCGCCCGGCACGAGGCCGAGGCCGCGATCCGCATGGATCGCCGCGAGGGCGCCTACCTTCTGCTCGCCGATGTCGAGGAAGCGGAGACCGGCGACCAGGGCAAGGTGCGGCAGTTGCTGTCGAAGGCGGTACGCGCGCCGCGCGATCCGGCCTGGGTGGCGGATGGCGTGATCTCCGAGCGCTGGGCGCCGGTATCGCCGGTCACCGGCAAGCTGGACGCCTTCACCTGGCGCGCGCCGATGGAGCGGCTTGGCCATCTGATCGAGAGTGACTCCGACGTCGCGGCGGTGCCGGCGATCGCAGCCGCGCCCGCGGTCGAGGAAAAGGCCATCGACATATCCGATGTCCCGGCCGAGAAGCCGGCGCCGGCTGGCTCGAATGGCGGCGAAAAGGACATGCCGGCTGCCGAAGCAGCCGGCGAAGCGGAAACCGTCGGTCAGGGTGCGGAGCTGCCGCGCCTGCCCGACGATCCGGGCGTCGCCCCGGACGAGGAAGCGGATAAATCGCCGCGCCGGTTTCGTTTGTTCTAAAACTGTGTTCGGGAGCCGGATTTGGCGGGCAGGGAAAAAACATCGATGTTCGAGCGCGTATTGTCCTTCCTAAGGGATCTGCCGGCTGGCGGCGAGACCAAGCCGAGCGCCGACGATCCGCGCGTCGCGGCTTCCGCGCTGCTCTACCATGTGATGAACGCCGACGGCGTGCGCCAGGATGTCGAATGGGAGCGGTTCAAGCAGATCCTGGCCGAGACCTATTCGGTGAGCGGCGAGGCGCTCGACGCGCTGGCCGCGGCCGGCGAGCGCGCCGACAATGAGGCGATCGACCTCTATGCCTTCACCAGCGTGCTCAAGCGCGAACTCGACGCCGATGCGCGCAAGGCCTTCATTGGCCTGATGTGGGAAATCGTCTATGCCGACGGCGAGTTGGACGAGCTTGAGGACAACACCGTCTGGCGGGTCGCCGAACTGATCGGCGTCGAGCGCCGGGACCGTATCGAGGCCCGCCGCAAGGCCGCGGCCGAGGCGCCCGGCGCGCGCGGAACGTCGAGCGACGAATAACGGGACCCATCGCCTGCCATGCCACCCAGACCGAGGCCGAGACCTAAAATCCTGATCGTGCTGCATCAGGAGACTTCTAGCCCCGGCCGCGTCGGCCATATGCTTCTGGAAGAAGGTTTCGATCTCGACATCCGCCGGCCGCCGCTTGGCGAAGAGCTGCCCTGCACGCTGGACGACCATGCCGGCGCGGTTATCTTCGGCGGCCCGATGAGCGCCAATGACGAGGACGATTTCGTCCGCCGCGAGACCGACTGGCTGGAAATCCCGCTCAAGGAGAACCGCCCTGTTCTCGGCATCTGCCTCGGCGCCCAGATGCTCGCCAACCATCTCGGCGGCAAGGTCGAGGGCCATGGCGAGGGCCTGGTCGAGATCGGCTGGTATCCGCTCAAGGCAACCGATGCCGGCAAGAAGCTGCTGCATTGGCCGGAGATGGTCTACCAGTTCCACCGCGAGGGCTTTTCGCTGCCGAAGGAAGCGACGCTGCTGGCGACGGCCGAGACCTATCCCAACCAGGCGTTCCGCTACGGCGACAATGCCTGGGGCATCCAGTTCCATGGCGAGCTGACCCGGGTGATGATGCAGCGCTGGGTGGTGCGCGGTGCGCATCGCTTCGAATTGCCCGGCGCGCAGCCCGGCCGCGACCACCTCGGCGGCCGGCTGATCTGGGACATGCACCTCAAGCGCTGGCTGGGCGAGTTTTTGGGACTGATTTTTGGCAGGCCGGCTGAGGGGTAGGGCAAAAACGATTGCACGGCTTCCTGGGAGCAGAGAGCTTGTTTCTCCCCGTGAAATACCGGAAGAGTGATGGTCGACTGAGGATTGATTCGGAGCTTGTCCATGCGCGGCATGCGAGCAGCTTTGGCTGCGCTTATCCTGACCTGTTCAGGTACTTCCGCCCTCGCCAATAGCAATTCTCCCTTCATCTATTTTGCCACCGAAGATCCTTTCACTGCCGGTCAACCGACGAAGAACGACATCTATGTTTTTGGTGGAGTCTTCGCGACAGGGTCCTTCGGGAAAACCATCAGCGTCTTCGGGGCCGACTATACCAACAATTACATGATTGGAGCTGCTTACGGCCGTGACTTCGCCGATGTTGGCGCCGGTTTTGTTCTTGGCGGTGTGGCTGGGGCCGCCATAAGGTTTGGCGAGGACGACGATACATCCGGAGAACTTTGGGCCGGGGTGCGGCTTCGCCACCAAGGCCTTGTCATCGGCGATCTGGCGATTGCGCCGGCAGTGACGGCCGGACTGAGCGCCGTCACAGGCGTCACTGGGATCGAGCGCGCCCGCGAAATCTATTACGACGGCGATGCATCGTTCCTTGGTTTTATCGGCGCGGAACTTTCTTTCAGGCTGAGGCAGGCCCCCGATTTTGAGCTTGTCTATCAGCTCCACCACAGGTCCGGTGCCGGTGGTACGTTTGGAAACATGGGAGAGGGTTCCAACGCGAATACTGTTGGAGTGCGTTATCGCTTCTAGTGGTAAAACCCAAGGTCCCGCAGAAACAAGATAGCGTCCTGCCGCACATGACCGCCGTCCGATCAATGGCGGCTGTTCGGGTGCCACCTGGCCGTGGCGCCGGGAACAGATAGGTTCACAGCCCGCGACGGCGCCGATGCCGCCGATCACCGCCGTGTGGTACCGATCAGCGGCGCTGTGCGCGGGCAGCCTCGGCGGTATCGGCGGAGCCGCGAATCTGTGCTAAGCCGCCGCCCGATCAACCAAAGGAAGACACCTGTGAACGAACCGACCGTCGCCGAGGCGACCGAGAATATCTACGCCTCGTTGCGAGCGGACAATGCCGACATCGACGCCCATATCGCGACACTCAAGGCAGCGCTGGCACGGGAGGGGAAGAAGCAGGCGGTGTTCGATCCGACCAGGTTGGTGCAGAACAACCGCGCGGGCCGCAAGTTGATGCAGGCTTATTTCCGGCAGCGCGGCGTTAGCGTGACGTTTTCGGAGTAGTAGCGCCCCGGGCCTGTCTCATCGGTCGACGGAGCAGCCTGTCGCGCGAGGTCGGATCAAGCGGCTTAGATCCGGCGCCCAATTAATTCCGGCTGTTCAGATGCCGCACTTGCCGCAGCGCCGGAAACAGATAGGCCCACAGGCCGGCGACCGCTACGGCGCCGATGCCGCCAACCACCACCGCCGGAACCGTGCCTATCAGCGCCGCCATGGTGCCGGCGCGGAATTCGCCGACTTCGTTCGAGGCGCCGACGAAGACCTGGTTGACGGCGTTGACGCGGCCGCGCACCTCGTCCGGCGTCCACAGCTGGATCAGCGTCTCGCGGATATAGACGCTGAACATGTCGGTGGCGCCAAGCAGGGCGAGCGCCACGATCGACAGCCAGGTGATGGTCGAAATGCCGAAAAGCACCGTGAAGGCGCCGAACAGGGCGACGAAGCTGAGCATGATCTTGCCGGCATGGTTGCGGATCGGGTGGCCGGCGAGCCAGACGGCGACGCAGATGGCGCCGATGCCCGGCGCCGAGCGCAGCAGGCCGAGGCCCCAGGGGCCGAGTTGCAGGATATCGCGGGCATAGACCGGCAGCAGCGCCGAGGCGCCCGACAGGAGCACGGCGAACAGGTCGAGCGAGATCGCGCCGAGCACGATCTTCTCGCCCCAGATATAGCCAAAGCCGGCAAACAGCGTCTGCATCGTCGGCTTGTCGGTGGCCGTCTGCTGGGCCGGCTTCGGAATGGTGAAGATGAGCACTGCCGCGGCGAGCATCAGCATGGCGGCGGTGGCGTAAGCCACTTCAGCCGAAACGCCGTAGAGCAGGCCGCCGGCGACCGGGCCGACGATGGTCGCCGTCTGCCAGGCCGACGAATTCCAGGCGATCGCGTTGGCGAAATCCTCCTGCGGCACCAGATTGGCGAACAGCGAGGACGAGGCCGGACCGTAGAAGGCGCGGGCGATGCCGAACATCACCAGCACGACGAAGATCGGCAGTGGGCTGGTCAGGCCGCGCAGGGTCAGAAGCAGCAGACCCAACGCACAGCCGGCCTCGACCAGCGTCGCCAGCGTCATGATCAGGCGGCGGCCAAAGCGGTCGGCGACGACGCCGGTGACCAGCACCAGGAGCAGCGAAGGCAGGAACTGGACGATGCCGACAATGCCGAGGTCGAACGGATCGCGGGTCAGGTCATAGACCTGCCAGCCGACGGCCACCGACACGATCATGGTCGCGAAAGTCGTGAGGAAGCGCGCCGTCCAGTAGCTGAGGAACGGGCGGTGCCGGAACGCGGCGTAACGCTGGTCTGGTGAAGTTGCTTCGACGATCATGATCTGAGGCCCCGTTGCGACGATGGCCGGCGGGGCACTTCCACGGGTGGGCGCTGGTCCGGCCGCAACCCTTTAGCCCAGTTCGTTTGGCCATGCGCGCAAAAAATCCGCGCTGGATCAAGGAAAATCGGAATTCTCTGCTCCGATAAGGGGGTCAGCCCCTCAAAGCGGCCGAGATGGCCGCCAGCCCACCGCGCAACTCTGCTTCCGTCGGCCAGCCGTAGCCGAGACGGAAGAAACGTTTCGGCATCTCGAACCAGTGGCCCGGACCGACATAGGCGCCGTGCTTCTCCAGCAGCCTGGCGTAGAAGTTGTCGAGGTCGAAGCCGGCATCGACATTGAGCCGCGGGAAGCCGACGACGCCGCCTTGCGGCCGCACCCAGTCGACCAGCTTCTCGCCGCCGATCCAGGCCTGGACGATGTCGCGCCGCCGGGTCATTTCCGGCAGCAGCGACGCCAGGAAGCTGCTGCGGCGCTCAAGCACGGTGCGGGCGATCGCCTCGTCGATGACACTGCCGCAGATGCCGATCTGTTCCTTGGCGGCGAGGAAGGTTTCCTGCAATTCCGGATCCCGGGTGACCAGCCAGCCGATGCGGATGCCCGGAATGCCGAAGGCCTTGGACAGCGAGCAGACGCTGATGGCGCTGGGGCTCAGCGATCCCGCCGCGGGCAGGCGCTCGCCATAGGAAAGGTCGCGATAAGTCTCGTCGACCAGCAGGCGGCATTGATGATTTTCGGCAAGCGCGATCAGCGCGTCGAGGTCGGCGCGCGTCATCATCGTGCCGGTCGGGTTGTGCGGGCAGGTGACGCTGATCAGCTTGGTGTTCGGCCGCATCTCGGCTTTCACGCGTCCGAGGTCGACGGCAAAGCCTTCGTCGAAATCAAGATCGACATAGGAGATGGCGCAGCCGATCGCCCTGGGCGTCTCGATATTGGTGGCGTAGTTCGGCCGCACGACCACGAGATGGTCACTGGGCGACAGCAGCGCAGTGGCGATGATGAACAGCGCGCCGGCCGCCCCCGCTGTCACCAGCACGTCGTCAGGGGAAAGGTCCTTATCCTGCCCGGCGATCAGCGCGCGCAGTTCCTTGTCGCCGCGATGCTCGCCATAGAACAAGGTGAGGTCGGGCAGCGATAAGCCGATATCGGAGAGTTTCTGGTCGGCGATCGAGCTTTCGGAAAGGTTGTAGCGGATGCGGTCGTAGCCGTATTCCTCCGGCGCTTCCTTCTCGATCACCATCCTGGCGTAGTTCATGGCCATGCTCCCCAGATGCCTGGTGGTATCCAAGCCATAAAAGCAGGAAGCCTGCCAAGGCGGATTCGCCGGCAGGCTTCGCGAAATGATTGGTGCAGGCGGATGCCCGTCTCAGACGGTAGCCTTGGCCTTCCTGCCCCTGGCGGGTTTCACCGGCTCGGGTTCCGCCTTGCGGCCAAGGCCGATCGACTTGGCGAGTTGCGAGCGCGACGCCGCATAGTTGGGAGCAACCATCGGGTAGTCCACGGGGAGGCCCCATTTGGTCCGGTAAGCCTCCGGGGTCAGGCCGAAATGCACGCCGATATGGCGCTTCAGCGATTTGAACTTCTTCCCGTCCTCGAGACAGATGATGTAGTCCGGCGTCACGGAGCGCCTGGGATTGACGGCGGGGGTCGGCGGGGGTGCCGCGGGCTCCGCCGGCTGGCTTATCCCGCTGATCGACGAGGCGACGCTGGCGATCAGCTCGCCCAGGCCAGAGGCGGGCAAGCGGTTTTTCGCCACATAGGCCGATACGATGTGAGCGGTGATCTCGAGCAGGTCGATTTCCTTGGCTGTGCTGGTGTCCTCGTCCACGTAGTCCCTCCATTTCTGCCGCAAGGTCGCGAAAACGATCCGGTTTTCGCAGTGTGTAATGTCAAAGCGCCGCGAGCGTTGTTT
The DNA here is from genome assembly GCF_055811115.1 of Mesorhizobium sp. WSM4832. Taxonomy (NCBI): domain Bacteria; kingdom Pseudomonadati; phylum Pseudomonadota; class Alphaproteobacteria; order Hyphomicrobiales; family Phyllobacteriaceae; genus Mesorhizobium; species Mesorhizobium sp. WSM4832. Next base: position 88,840 of record NZ_JBVVQH010000006.1, read on the forward strand.
TGCGAATTCGCAAAGGCGAATGGCGCCGCGGGCCGGCGAATTCCTAGTCGGCAAATCTGTGCGGCGCAATGATCTTCGGCGTCATTACACGCTGTTTTGAACAATTATACTGAAATGTAACAATATCAGACGATCAGCGCCTTGTCGCGCCATAGACGAAATCCACCCGCGAAAGCGCGAGTGTTGTCGCCGCGTCGGGATTTTTCAGGCAATTCATCGAGCTTGTCGACATTGCCGCCGCCGATCACGACATAGTCCGGTTGCAAGGCGGCGCGAAGCCTGTCGACCACATCGAAAACGTATTTGCGCCACTTCTTCTTCCCGTGTTTTACCAGGCCGCGCTCGCCGACATAATCCTCGAAACTCGCCCCCTTTTTGTAGGGAAGATGGGCAAGCTCCATCGGCTGGCCGACATTCTTGATGATCATGGCGGCGCCCAGGCCGGTGCCCAGGCCGAGGAACAGCATGCGGCCGCCGTCATAGCTGCCGATCGCCTGCATCAGCGCGTCGTTGACGAGCTTCACCGGCTTGCCGAAGGCGGCGCTGAAATCGTAGCCGTTCCAGCCCTTGCCGAGATTGAAGGGATCGAGCGAGGGCTTGTTGTCCTCCACGGGGCCGGGATAACCCATCGAGATGACGTCATAGTCCAGGTCCTCGGCAAGCTTCCTCACCGAAGCGACGACCTGGTCCGGGGTCAGGTTCGGCCCGGACGCGACGCGGCGCATCTCGCCGCCGGCGCTGGTGAGGATCTTCACATGCGAGCCGCCGACATCGATGGCAAGCACGATCGGATCGCTACCCGCGATCGGATCGCTGCCCGCCGCGGCCGTCTTTGCTGCCTTGGCCATCTTGTCCTCCCGAAGCTACTTCGTCGGATTGATCCAGCCGTCGGGCGGGCCGAAGCCTTTCATGGCATCCGCCGGCCCCCAGGTCTTGGGCGCATAGATTGCCGGCGCCGTGGTGTCGCCGAGCACCGGGCCGACGATGCGCCAGGCAAGCTCGGCCGCATCCTGGCGCGTGAACAGCTGGCCGTTGCCGTTCATCGCGTCGCCGATCAGCCGCTCATAGGGCGGCATGTCGCCCTTGGAGTCGTCGAGCGCGGTCAGTTCCACCTGCTCGCCGACCATGTCGTCGCCGGCTCTCTTGCGCTGCGCACCGATAGAGATCGCCACCTGCGGATCGATGCGGAAGCGCACGTAATTGGCGTCGGCCGGCTTGATCGGATCGAAGACGTCGAGCGGCGGCCGCTTCAGCCGCACGATCACCTCGGTGGCATGCACCGGCATGTTCTTGCCGGCGCGGATGAAGAAAGGCACGTCCTGCCAGCGCCAGGTGTCGACGAAGAAGCGCACCGCGGCGAAAGTCTCGACCGGCGAGTTCGGCCTGACGCCCGGCTCGGCGAGGTAGCCGTCGAACTGGCCGCGCACGACATCGTCCCTGGTCAGCGTGCGGATGGCGCGCAGCACCTGCACCTTCTCGTCTATCAGGTCGTCGGCCGAGCGCCCGACCGGCGGCTCCATGGCTAAAAGCAGCAGGATGTTGAGCAGGTGGTTCTCGATCACGTCGCGAATGCAGCCGACCTCGTCATAGAAGCGGCCGCGGCCCTCGACACCGAAATCCTCGGCCATGGTGATCTGGACGCTTTCAACGAAGTTGCGGTTCCAGATCGGCTCGAGGAAGGAATTGGCGAAGCGGAAATAGAGCAGGTTCTGGATCGCTTCCTTGCCGAGATAGTGGTCGATGCGGAAGATCGACTTTTCGTCGAACACCAGATGCAGCACACGGTTCAGCCAGCGCGCCGACTGCAGGTCGTGGCCGAAGGGTTTTTCGACCATCAGCCGCGCGCCATGCGCGGTGCCGGATTGTTCCAACCCTTGCACGACCGTCTCGAACATGTTCGGGGGAACGGCCATGTAGTGCAGCGGCCGCTGCGCCGAGCCCAGCGCCGTCTTCAGCTTCTCGAAGGTGGCGCCGTCACGGTAGTCGCCGCTGACATAGCGCAGCAGCGAGGCGAACTTGCCGAAAACCTTGTCGTCGATGCTGCCCAGCGCGCTGACGATGCCGTCGCGGGCGCGGTCCACCAATTTCGAGAGATCCCAAGGGTCGAAGGCGACGCCGATCACCGGCTCGGTCAGCGTCTCCTTGGCGACCATCTGGTAGAGCGCCGGGAAAATCTTCTTATGCGCAAGGTCGCCGGTCGCTCCGAAAAGCACCAGCGTGTCGGACCTCTCCTGGCTCATGCCGTCTCTCCCCTCACGCCTTCGGCTTCTCGACATGGCCGCCGAAGGCATAGCGCATGGCGGACAAGAGCTTGTCGGCGAATTGGGATTCGCCCTGCGAGGAGAAGCGGTCGAACAGCGCCGAGGACAGGACGGGCGCCGGGACGCCGGTGTCGATCGCCGCCTTCAGCGTCCAGCGTCCCTCGCCGGAATCGGAGACACGGCCGCCGAACTGGGCGAGCGCCGGATCGCTCTTCAACGCGCCGGCGGTGAGATCGAGCAGCCATGAGCCGATGACGCTGCCATGCCGCCAGACTTCGGCGACCTGAGGCAGGTCGATATCGAACTGGTAGTATTGCGGGTTTTCCAGCGGACTGGTTTCCGCGTCCGCCGTGCGACCGCGTTTGCCGGCATTGGCCGATTTCAGGATGTTCATGCCCTCGGCGTAAGCGGCCATGACACCATATTCGATGCCGTTATGCACCATCTTGACGAAGTGGCCGGCGCCGCTCGGACCGCAATGCAGATAGCCGAAGGGTGCTGTTCCGGCGCTCTTGTCGGGAGCCGGCGCGCCCGCATCGGCGCCCGGCGCCAGCGTGGCGAAGACCCTATCGAGATGCTGCACCGCCTCGTCGGGGCCACCGATCATCAGGCAGTAGCCGCGCTCCAGGCCCCAGACGCCGCCGCTGGTGCCGACATCAACAAAATTGATGCCCTTGACCGCAAGCTTCGCCGCCTGGTCGACGGCATCGTGGTAATAGGAATTGCCGCCGTCGATGATGATGTCGCCCGGCTCCATCAGCGCCGCCACCTGGTCGACGATCCTGCCGGTGATCGCCGCCGGCAGCATCAGCCAGGCGCAGCGCGGCTTGGCGAGCTTGCCGACGAATTCCTCCAGCGAGGCAGCGCCGACGGCGCCGTCCTTGACCATGCCGGCGACGCTTGCCGAATTGATGTCGTAGACGACGCATTCATGGCCGTCGCGAATCAGGCGCCGCACCATATTCGCGCCCATCCTGCCCAGTCCCATCATTCCGATCTGCATGGTGTCATCCCGATTGCTTGAGGAAGGAAGAATCTACTGGCCGTTCGGTTGGTCGATCCCGACGCTGAAGTCGACATTCTCCCAACGCATCGCTTCCGGCCAGAAAAAAGTGAAGACGATGGTGGCTCCCGGATGCAGGCGGCTAACGGGCAAATCCACCAGATGAACGCCGAACGCATTTTCGACAGTCTTGCTATCCTGCACCGTCAGCCATTTGTCGCTGCTCCAATGGACGACGCCGCGCGCCGACAGCTCGACGCGCAGCGCCTTGCCGGCGGGGATGGAGCGGATCTTGTTGTTGAAGCGCCATATCCGGAAGGGCGAGACCGTCTTTCGTTTGATGTAGCGCTCGACACCCTGCGGCGGCAGGTCGAAAACCGCGCCGTCGCGCAGCGAGCGCAGCAGCTTGATGTGCTCGGCATGCGCCCAGACCAGTGGCATGGCGCTGCCGGAAGGAGCGCCCAGACGCAATTCACGGTCGGGCAGGTCGGGGCGATCCCAGACCTGCTCCGGCAGCAGGCCGCCCACGCCCGCCGAGCGTTCCAGGGTTTCCAGCAGTTGCGCCGCCTTGTCCCTGCGGCCGGCGGCCAGCTCGTAATGGGCGCGCTCGCCGGCGAGCAGCGGCCACGGCCGTCCACGGCCGGTGCCGTCGAAAGGCGCGCCGTCCTCGTGCTCGCCATAGCCGTCGCCGGTGTAGCGGTACCAGAGCGGGCCTTGTGGCAGCTCGCTGCGCAAAAGCGCGTCGATGGCCTTGACCGTGTTGACGATGCGAGGATCGTCCGCCGCTCTCAGGCCGAAACGGACCAGCGCCAGCGCATCGGGACTGATGATCGCCTCGGCCGGCTTGTCGCTGTCGGCCGGCGGCCGGTTCTTGATCGGCACGAAGCCGTCCTTCGGCGAAGCGGCGCCGCCATCGTCGGGCGGGGCGATGCGGACATAATAGCCGGCAACGCCTTCGCCTGCATAGAGCCCGGCGCCGGTGACATAGGTCCAGCGCTCGACCTGGTCGTTCCAGCAATCGGCGATCTCGCGCAAATAGTTTGCCGGCTCATGTTTGCCGCAAACATCGAGCATGTCGGCAGCAGCGAGCAGCGCGGCTATTTCTACGGCCAGCGTGAACGGGCTGTAGCCGGCATCCTCTTCCCAGCGATCCTCGCCGGTGACCGGACCGTTGCGCACGACATAGGCGGCAGCGCTTTCGATCATGGCCAGGAAATCGCCGAGACTGGCGCGCGGCAGATGACCGGCGCGGCGCAGGGCATCGGCAAGCAGCAGCGGAAAGGCGCATTCGTCCATCTGGATGCCGGGCCAATAGGGGGTGCCGTCGGACCAGCAGTTTTGCGGCCAGTGGCCGTCCGGCTGCTGGATCGAACGCAGATAGGCGAGGATCTGCAGCGCCTGCCTGACGTCGCCGGCGGCCAGGAAGCCGCCCGCCGTCTCGACCAGGTCGCGCGGCCAGACGAGGTGATAGCCACCGAGATCGTCGTCGCCCTTGTTGAAGCCCCAGGGGATCGACAGGCTGGCGACGGCGGCGCCGGGTCTGGCGACCGACAGATGCGAAGCCAGCACAGCGGTGCTGGCGCGGTAGGTGTTCAAACCGGAGGCGGCATGGCGGTCGAGCCTTTCCAGCCCTGCCTGGAATTTCCGCCAGTTTTCGACATAGGCTTTCGCCGCCGGCTCGAAACCCTGCTGCAAGCTCGCCAGGGCGAGGTCGGCTGCTTCTTCCGGCGAAGCGCCGAAGCCGAGCGCGAGCAAGGCAATTGTCTTGCCCGCCGAAAAGCCGATCTCGCCGGTCAACGCGACATTGCCGTCTTCCGCCCGCTGGCAGGAAGGATCGAGCGCGCCGTAGTCGTGCAATTGCTGCCAGCCATCGGAAAAGCCGACATAGCCGGCCGAGCAAGCGCCCCAGGGCAGAGAAGAGGCGAGCGCGAGCGAGACGCCGCGTCCGGTGGCGAAGAGAATGCGCCGCCCCTTGCGCTCGCCGATCCAGGCGGTGTTGCCCATGCCGGCATTGACCAGATGCGGCGCCAACAGCGCGTAGACGCGATAGTCGGCCGCCGGACCGTTCAGCGCAATGAAGCTCGTTTCCTGCAGCAGGACAGGTCGTTTCGAATCCGTAACGATGCGCTTTTCAATCCGGTAAGCGCCGTCGGACGCGGTGTTGGTCAGCCTGTAGCCGGGTACCCCGTCCTCGAACGGTTCGATGGCATGGACTGCATCGCGCTTTTCCTCGGAAAAAGAGCCGCCAGGGCCGGTCACAACCAGCCCCATGTCTCGCGTGCAGGCGCTGTCGAGGCGGGGATAGTAGATTTCGTTCAAAATGCCGTGACTGATGGTGAACCAGAGCGGGCTTTCTGCCGAAAGCGCGGTGCCGACGCCGCTCTTGGCGCTCGACGTCCAGCGCGCTTCTATTCCCGGGGCGCCCCGAGCAACGGTCGGCGTCACTGCCATCAAATTCACTCTCCTGCCGCGTTCCTAGACCATCAGCCGGAGGCTTTTCAATCGCTGCACCGCAAGTTGATCGGGCAGTGCCAATGCTTTGCAGTTGACAAGCTTGCGGTTCCTCTGAATTTGTCTGACAATAGATAAAAAACAAGGAATTCGCGTTACCACCATCCGTTAAGACAGCCACCTCGGGAGGAACCGATATGAAGAAACTGCTCGTACTGACTGCATTTGCGGCGATGCTCGCCTCGGGCACCGCGCTTGCCGACACCAGCGGCAAGAAGATCGCCTTCTCCAACAATTATGCCGGCAATTCCTGGCGCCAGGCTATGCTCGACAGCTACGGCATCGTCACCAAGAAGGCGGTCGACGACAAGATCGTCGGCGCCGCCGACGTCTTCACCACCGCAGACAAGGAAGTGCCGACCCAGGCCGCCCAGGTTCAGAACCTGATCCTGCAGGGCTATGACGCCATCGTCATCAACGCCGCTTCGCCCGATGCGCTCAACGGCGCCATCAAGCAGGCCTGCGACGCCGGCATCGTCGTCGTCTCCTTCGACGGCACCGTCACCGAGCCCTGCGCCTACCGCGTCGTCGTCGACTTCAAGGACATGGGCAAGCAGGAAGTCGAGCAGATGGCCAAGTTCCAGCCCAAGGGCGGCAATCTGCTGGAAATCCGCGGTCTCGCCGGCACCTCGATCGACGATGCCATCCATGCCGGCATTCTCGAAGGCGTCGCCGCTCATCCCGAATTCAAGATCGTCGGCTCGGTAACCGGCGACTGGGACCAGACCACGGCGCAGAAGGCGGTGGCGACCATCCTGCCGTCGCTGCCGGATGTCATCGGCATCGTCGACCAGGGCGGCGACGGCTATGGCGCCGCGCAAGCCTTCGCGGCCGCCGGCAAGCCGCGCCCGACCATCATCATGGGCAATCGCCAGGACGAGCTGAAGTGGTGGAAGGAGCAGAAGGAAAAGGACGGCTACAAGACCTGGTCGGCCTCGATCGCGCCCGGCGTGTCGACGCTGGCCTTCTGGGTAGCGCAGCAGGTGCTCGACGGCCGCAAGGACATCCCGCACGACCTACTGGTGCCCTATCTCGCTTTCACCCAGGACGATTTCGAGGCCGCGCTGCCGAAGATCAAGGAAGGCGGCGTCGCCACCCACGAATACACGCAGGAAGACGCCATCGCGGCCATCAAGGCCAACATCAAGCAATAGCGGTGGGCAGGTTGCCGCCCGCATCGCCAACCGGATAAAAGTTGAGGATGCTCCAGGCTATTGCAGACATCGTCAGGCTGAACGGCGCCGAAAAACATTTCGGCGCCGTTCGCGCGCTCAATGGCGTCGACTTCCATGTCGGTGCCGGCGAGTGCGTCGGGCTGGTCGGCCACAACGGCGCCGGCAAGTCGACGCTCATGCATATGGTCGCCGGCACGCTGCGGCCGGATGGCGGCCAGATCGCGGTGCGCGGCAATGCGGAGGCGAGCTATTCGGTGGCGCGCGCGCTCGAGCTTGGCATACGCTGCGTCTTCCAGGAGCTGTCGCTCTGCCCCAATCTCAGCGTCGCCGAGAACACCCGTATCAACCATCCCGCGCTCACCGGTTTCGGCTGGCGGCGCAGGGCCGCCGGCCTCATCCGCGCCAAGCTCGACGAGATCTTCCCGGATCACGGCATTTCGGCGGACGACATTGCAGGCGACCTCTCGATCGGAAGGCGGCAGATGGTCGAGGTGGCGCGCGCCTTCACGTTGACCAGCCAGCCGCTGCATCTGGTCATCCTCGACGAGCCGACCTCCTCGCTCGATGCGCACACTGCGGGCCAGTTGCTTTCGTTCGTCCGCCGCTTCGTCGCCGCGGGCGGCAGCTGCATCCTGATCTCGCACGTGTTGGGCGAGGTGCTGCAGAACACCGACCGCATCGTGGTGATGCGCGACGGCAAGGTGGTCACGGCCGACGCCGCTAATGTCTTCGACCGCGACAGGCTAGTCGCCGCCATGGGCGGGGCCGAAGGAGATCAGAAGGCCGTGACCGAAGCCCGAACGACCGAAGGCGGCGTGCTCAGGGTTCGCGCCCGTCCGGCGCGGCAGCAGGACGGCAAGGAGCTTGTCGCCCGCGCGGGTGAGATCATCGGCCTTGCCGGGCTTGCCGGCCATGGCCAGACCGACCTTTTGCTGGCGATCTTCTCGGCCGCCTCCCGCGCCAGGGCCGGCATCGAGGTGACGGCGCCGGTGGCGCTGGTCGCGGGCGACCGCCAGTCGGACGGTATCTTTTCGCAATGGTCGATCGCGCAGAACATCGGCATCCGCTCGCTGGCGCGGCTGCGCAACGGCTTGCTGATCTCGCCGCAGCGCGAGGCGGAACTGGCCGAATTCTGGAAGCAGAAGATCGGCATCCGCACGCCGGACATGAACAACAACATCTTTTCGCTGTCGGGCGGCAACCAGCAGAAGGCGCTGTTTGCCCGCGCGCTCGGCTCGGACGCACAGATCGTGCTGATGGACGACCCGATGCGTGGCGTCGATATCGGCACCAAGCTCGAAGTCTACGATCTCCTGCGCGAGGAGGCCGCCAAGGGCCGCACCTTCCTCTGGTACACCACCGAGACCGAGGAACTCGACAATTGCGACCATGTCTATGTGTTCAAGAACGGCCGCATCGTCGCCAATCTGCGGCGCGACGAGCTGACGGAGGAAAAGATCATCCAGTCCTCGTTCGGCGATGCGGCCTGACATGACCGCGATCGCTCCCGGCACCGTCCCGAAAGCCTCGCCGCGCGGTGGCGCGGCCAGGGCGCGTATGCTGCGCGGCCTTCTGCCGGCTTTGTCGCTGACGCTGGTGCTGATGGCGATTGCCTGGCTCAACCCGCGCGCCATCAGCTATTTCGGCTTCAACCTGATGCTCAACCTGGCGATCCCGATCGCGCTGGCGACGATCGCGCAGATGTTCGTCATCGCCGGCAACGAGCTCGATCTGTCGATCGGCACGTTCGTCGGCTTCGTCGGCTGCGTCACCGCGACCTGGCTCAGGGATGCGCCGCTACTCGGCATTGTCGTGCTGCTCGGCTCGATCGGCGTCTATGCGCTGCTCGGGGCGCTGATCCATCTGCGCAACCTGCCGTCGATCGTGGTGACGCTCGGCATGAGCTTCGTCTGGCAGGGGCTTGCCATCCTCGTCCTGCCCAAGCCAGGCGGCAAGGCGCCGGATTGGCTGCTTTCGATCATGTCCTTCAAGCCGCCCTACATCCCGTTCCCGATCCTTGCCGCGCTGTTGATCGCCGCTGTCGTCCATTTCGGCCTGATGCGCACCTCCTATGGCGTCATCCTGCGCGGCTCTGGCGGCAACGCCGCGGCGCTGCGACGCGCCGGCTGGTCGCTGCTCCGCACCAAGGTGGTGCTTTTCGCGCTGACCGGGCTGTTCGGCGTGCTTTCCGGCATGGCGCTGATCGGCATCACCACCTCGGCCGATGCCAATATCGGCAATGGCTACACGCTCTTGTCGATAGCCGGCGTCATTCTCGGCGGCGGCGAGTTCGTCGGCGGGCGCGTGTCGCCGATCGGCGCGGTGCTCGGCGCGCTGACGCTGGCCTTGGCCGCTTCGCCACTGCTGACCTTCATGCACATTCCGCCCGACTGGCAGGTCGCCGCCAATGGCGCGATCCTGATCATCGTGCTGGCCGCGCGGGTGCTGATCAGCCGCAAGGAGAGATGAGCATGGCCTCGCTGCGGATATTGCTTGAGAAGCCCTGGCTCTGGTCCTTCGTCGGCGCCCTCGTCGTCTGGCTGGCGACAATCGCCTTCACCGGCGGCTATGGCGGCGGCGGCATGGTCACGGCGGCGCTTTCGCTTGCCGTCTTCACCGTCATCGTCGGCGTCGGCCAGATGTTCGTCATCACGCTCGGGCCGGGCAATGTCGATCTGTCGCTGCCGGCCAATATCGGGCTGGCCAGCGCAGTTGCCATGAAGGTCATGGGCGGCAGCGATGCCATGATCGCCGTCGGGCTGCTTGCCGCGCTCGCTTGCGGCGCCGCGATCGGCGTTGTCAACTATCTGCTGATCTGGGCGCTGCGCATCCCGCCGATCATCGCGACGCTGTCGGCGAGCTTCATCATCCAGTCGGTCGATATCAGCTACGGCCGCGGCCTGCAGATCAAGCCGCCGCCGGGCTTCGCCGATTTCACCAACTGGCAGGTGCTGGGCATACCGGTGCTGGCGATGCTGACGGTGGTCTTCACCATCGGCGCGGCGCTTGCGCTGCAGCGCATGATCTATGGCCGTTCGGTGCTGGCGATCGGCCAGAACATCCGCGCTGCCTGGCTGGCCGGCGTCAATGTCGGCCGCACCCGCTTCCTCACCTACACGCTATGCGGTGCGCTGGGCGGCATCGACGGCGCATTGCTGGCAGGCTATTTCCGCGGCGCCAATGTCGACATCGGCAACGAATACCTGCTCGCCTCGATCGCGGTCGTGGTCATCGGCGGAACCTCGGTCGCCGGCGGCAAGGCCAACGTGCCCGGCGTCTGGGGCGCCGGTCTGTTCCTGGTGCTGCTGCTCACCATGCTCAACACCTTCGGCGTCAGCGCCGGCGTGCGACTGGTGCTGACGGGGCTGATCATCGTTGGGGTGATCACGGCGGCCGGCGGCGAGAAGGCGGTGCGGTGAGGGCTTCCGCGCGCTATTTAGCCGTCTTGGCCCGTGCAATCGCGTCGACGATCATCTTCTTGGCGTATTTGGAATCGTGCCAGCCCTCGATCTTGACCCATTTTCCGGGCTCGAGATCCTTGTAGTGCTCGAAGAAGTGCTGCACCTGCTGGCGGGTGATGTCGGGCAGTTGGGTGTATTCGGTGACGTTTTCGTAGCGCAGCGTCAGCTTCGGTGACGGCACGGCGATGATCTTTTCGTCCTGGCCGGCATTGTCTTCCATGATCAGCACGCCGATCGGCCGCACATTGATGACGCAACCCGGCACCAGGGCGCGGGTGTTGCAGACCAGCACGTCGATCGGGTCGCCGTCGCCCGACAGCGTGTGCGGCACGAAGCCGTAATTGCCGGGATAGCGCATCGAGGTGTGCAGGAAGCGGTCGACGAACAGCGTGCCGGCCTCCTTGTCCATCTCGTACTTGATCGGCTCGCCGCCGATCGGCACCTCGATGATGACGTTGACGTCGTCGGGCGGGTTCTTTCCGGTGGCTATCGCTTCGATACGCATGGCGTGATCCCTCTCTCGATTTTGGAAACCGATAGCGGGCGGCGCGTCATGGTGCAATGCGGCGAATAGCACTGAGCGCTAACGGAAGCGCACAGTTTGTGATGGGTTGTAACCTGATGGATATCGCCCGGGCGATCCGATCATTCCCAGACGAAGGCAACCTTCTTCAGCGCTCTCTGCTCGAAGACCTCGACGCCTTCGGCGATATCGCGGCCGCCATTGCCGGCATAGAAGGCCAAAGCGTTGTGGTTGTCTTCAAGGGCCCATACCACCATACCACGCAGGCCATGGTCGGCGAGCCGGGCCTTCGCCGCCTTGAACAGGCGGCTGCCGAGCCCGATGCCCTGATATTCGGGACGCAGATAGAGCTCGTAGATCTCGCCCTGCTGCCTGAGCTCGCGGGCTCGGTTCTTGCCGATCGTCGCATAGCCGGCGATGGTGCCGCCGATCTCGACCACCAGCACGGTGGCCGCTTTGCGGATAGCGTTGGCCCACCAGTCGGGACCGCGACGGTTGATCATCGAGGTCAGCGTGCGGTGCGGGATGATACCCGAATAGGCGCCACGCCACGCTTCCTGATGCACTTCGGCGATGGCGCTCGCGTCGCGCGGTTCGGCTTTGCGGATATCGATGGTCAGCGTGTTCATGATTGGTTAACCATAAACCCACGTCGTGCGCTTGCAAAGAGTCCGGTATGGGCGGGCGGCGATTTCGCACAGGCGAAACTTGCGCGGTTCAGATTTCGACGAGGTGATCGTCCAGCTCGTTGGTATCGCCGGCGGTGACCGGGAAATGCTCGGCAAGCACCGCGCCGACGGTGCCGATCGCCTTGACGAAGCCGTCGGCCAGCCGGTCGTCGCCGGCATGTTTGGTCAGGTCGCCCACAACGCCGTCCCAGACCTGCTGGCCGACCTTGGTATTGATGCCTGCGTCGGCGACAACCTCGGCATAGCGCTCGGCAATGGAGACGAAGACGAGCACGCCGGTGCGCGCCTGGGTGCGATGGACATTGCGCGCCAGGAACTGCTTCATCGCATTGGCGTGCGCCGCCTGGTAGCGCAGCCGTCTCGGCACGAAATGGATGCGCAAGCCCGGCCACAGCCGGAGCAGGACGAACACCGAGGCCAGCGCCAGCAACTGCGCCAGCACGAAATGCGGCAGCCGGATGGCCAGCCACCAGGCCTCCAGCCCATAGGCGACGGCGAGGCTGGCGATGAACAGGCCGATCGTCGCGGTGAACGCGGCCGGAAAGAAGTAGCCGTCGCTCGAATGGGCGACGACGCAGTAGATTTCGCCGTCGGTCTTCAACTCGGCCGCACGGATCGCCTCGGCGATGCGGTCATGATCCTCGGCGCTGATCGATCGCGTTGCCATGATGCCTTACCAGCCTCCCGAAGAGCCGCCGCCGCCCGACGATCCGCCGCCGCCGGAAAACCCGCCACCGCCGCCTCCCGAGGACCAGCCTCCACCGCCTGACGACCAGCCGCCACCCGACGACGAGGATCGCCGTCCGGGCTCGAAGGTCATGCCGAGCCAGCGATAGCGGCCGGGTCCGAGCTTCTGGCCGAAGATCGGCGGCAGCACCGTCATCGCGATGCCGCCGAAGAAGATCAGCGCCCAGATGGTGATGAAGATGGCGAAGAAAAGATCGTCGGAATTGAACGGCGCCTGCTCGTTGCGCTTGCCGCGCGCCTCAAGCTCCTCCGGATTGCCCTCCAGCACCATGATCATGTCGTCGACGGCCTTGGTGATGCCGCCGGAGAAATCGCCGGCGCGGAAGGCCGGCACCATGTCGTTCTCGATGATCAGCTTGGTGTGCAGGTCGGTCAGCGTGCCTTCCAGCCCGTAGCCGACCTCGATGCGCATCTTGCGGTCGTTGGGCGCGACCAGGAGCAGCGCGCCGTTGTTTTCCTTGGCCTGGCCGAGCTTCCAGAAGCGGAACAGCCGGTTGGCGTAGGGCTCGATCTCCTCGCCGCCGAGGCTGGGAATGGTGGCGACGACGATCTGGTCCGAGCCCTTGGTCTCGAAGTCCGCGAGTTTGCGGGTCAGCGCGGCTCTGGTGCTTGCGTCGATGATGCCGGCATTGTCGACGACGCGGCCGGTGAGGGCGGGCAGATCGGCCGCGAGCGCGGCGAGGGGGAGGAGGAGGGCGGCAAGAAGGCCAAGCAATGAGAGGTAGGCGTTCTGTCGCCCCCCTCTCTGTCCTGCCGGACATCTCCCCCTCAAGGGGGGAGATTGGACGTCACACCGGCCTTCGCCAATCTTCAGCGTCGAAGAGAGGGCGAGGTTGTCGAAACTGCTAATCTCCCCCCTTGAGGGGGAGATGTTCGGCAGGACAGAGAGGGGGGCGACGGAACTCAAGGCTGGCTCGATAAGCTAAGTCGCTCTTAACCGCCCTGCTTCGTGCTCGTGCCGAAATCGACCTTCGGCACCTGCAGCTTGTCCTCTTCGACGGTGAAGTTGGCGAACGGCTCGTTGCCGCGGAACCAGAAGGTGGCCCACAGCACCGAGGGGAAGGTCTTCAGCGTCAGATTGTAGTCCCTGACCGCCTGGATGTAGTCGCGGCGGGAGACGGCGATACGGTTCTCGGTGCCTTCGAGCTGCGCTTGCAGCGCCAGGAAGTTCTGGTTCGCCTTGAGGTCGGGATAGGCTTCCGACACCGCGATCAGCCGCGACAGCGCGCTGGTCAGCCCGGCCTGGGCATCCTGGAACTTCTTCAGCGCCTCCGGGTCCTTCAGCGTATCGGGCGTCACCGTGATCTGCGTCGCCTTGGCGCGCGCCTGGACGACCGCATCGAGCGTATCCTTTTCATGCGAGGCATAGCCCTTGACCGTCTCGACCAGGTTCGGAATCAGGTCGGCGCGGCGCTGATACTGGTTGAGCACCTCGCTCCAGGCCGCCCTGGCGTTCTCCTCCGCCGTCGGAATGGTGTTGTAGCCGCAACCGGCAAGCAGCGGCAGCACGAAAGCCATCATCAGGAAGGCGGGCAGGGTGCGGAAGGAGGAGCGTAGGCGCTCGGCAATCATGATTGGTCCCTCGACAGTAGGTTGCACGCGAAGCATTACCACAATCCGCGTGTAAGAAAATGTCCGGCTCATGACGTTGTTCTGGTTCAGCCGTGAGCCACTGTGAATAGCAGTCCGGACAGGATTCCATCTTTTTGTTTGACGCAATTCCGATCGGAAGGTTACGGCGAAGACGCCGAACTTAACCGCTTCGCACTTTTCCTGGAATTGCTCTAAGGTCCGGGCCGGAAAGGGCAATTGCCATGGCAGAGCGCCGCGACGACGAGACCGAATCGCGCCGTATCCTCGAACGCGTGGAGCGCGAGACGGCGCCGGGCGGCGCGTCGTTCATCGCCCGCACGGCGAAGGACGCACACGACCATGTAACCGCCGCCGACGCCGACCGCGCCGATCCTATCGAATATTGGGGAACCCGCATTGGCCGAACGCTCGGCTTCTTCATCGCCATTGGGCTATTGGTCTGGCTGGTGTATGCCGTCACGCGTGGCGGCTAGGATTCGAATCTCATGAGCGCAGAAAAACCCGACGCGCCGGGCGCGGTCATCGTCATCTCCAGCCATGTCGCCCGTGGCTCGGTCGGCAACCGCGCCGCTGTCTTCGCGCTGGAGACGCTGGGCTTCCCGGTCTGGGCGGTGCCGACCGTCATCCTGCCCTGGCATCCGGGCCACAGCCGGGCCACGCGCATCGTGCCGCCGCTCGATCAGTTCAAGGCGCTGATGGCCGATCTCGAGCGCGCGCCGTGGCTGGGAGAGGTGCGGGCCGTACTTTCGGGTTATCTCGGCGAGGCGGGCCAGGCGGAGGCGGTCGCCTCGCTGGTCGCCGCCGTCAAGGAAAAGACGCCGAACGCGCTTTACGTCTGCGATCCGGTGATGGGCGATTCCGGCGGACTTTACGTGCCGGAGCCGACAGCCGCCGCCATGCGCGACAAATTGATGCCGATCGCCGATATCGCGACGCCCAACCGCTATGAGCTGGAATGGATGGCGGGCGCGCCGTTGCCCGACATCAAGTCGGTGATGGCGGCGGCGCTTCATGCCGGCCCGTCCACTATGCTGGTGACTTCGGCGCCCGCGATGATGGCGGGCGGCACCGGCAATTTCCTGCTCGACGGCAGTCAGGCGCTGCTCGCCGAGCATCGCGTGATCGAGAAGCCGCCGAACGGGCTCGGCGACCTGACGGCCGCCGTCTATCTGGCGCGCGTGCTTGCCGGCCAGCCGCCGGTCAAGGCGCTGCAATCGACCACGGCCGCTGTCTACGAGATCCTCGCCCGTACCGCCAAGCGTGGCGGCGACGAGCTGCAGCTCGAGACCGACGCGCAGAGCCTGTCGCATCCGATGGCGATGGTACAGCTGCGCCATCTGCTGCATCCCGGGCGGGACAAGCGGGCGTGACGCCAGGCGGCGCGCCAGAGCATTTTGCAGCCGAGTGGAACCCTTGGCGTCGCAGAAAATGCGTCTGAACAAACAGACAGAGCGGGATGCCGACTTCTACTAATCTGCATGCCGCTCTGGCCGGCGTCGACGGCTGCAAGGCCGGTTGGATCGCCGTCCATCGCGCCTTGGATACGCCGCCATCGGTCTCGGTCTTTCCGAGTTTCGAGACGCTGCTCGACGCCCTGCCGGATGCCACAGTCGCCGTCGACATGCCGATCGGCCTGCCGGATTTTTCGCAAAGAGGCGGCCGCGGACCGGAAGCGCTGGTACGGCCGCTGCTCGGGGCGCGGCAATCGAGCGTTTTCGCCATTCCTTCACGGGCGGCGCTCTACGCCGACACCAGGGACTTCACCACCATCGAGGCCTGGTACGCGGCGCATCGGCTGGCAAGCGCGGTAGCGATGGAGACCTCCGACCCACCGCGCGGCGTTTCCATTCAGGCCTTCGGCATTTTCTCGAAGATCCGCGAGATCGATTCCTTGCTGATCGCGCGGCCGGAATTGCGTCGCCGCATCTTCGAATCGCATCCGGAAGTGGCGTTCTGCCGGCTGAATGGCGGCACGGCGATGGCGCTGCCTAAGAAGATCAAGGGTTCGGTCAATCCGGCCGGCATGGAGGAGCGCAAGGCGCTGCTTTGCCGGCATGGCTACGAGAAGCGCTTTCTCGATCAGGCGCCGCCACGAGGTGCGGCGAGCGACGACTTCCTCGACGCGGCGGCAATGATGCTGATTGCCGGACGTATCGCCGGCGGCGAGGCGCGGCCTTCGCCCGATCCGCCGCTGACCGACCGCTTCGGCATTCCAATCGCTATCTGGGCATAGTCGAGCGCGCATCGCGATTGCGACCGGGCGGTCCGCAATTCGGCATTGCTCGCAACCGGCTTTTGCCGTTAGAGCCTTTCCGAACGCAACGAGCTGCCGCCTCCAACCCTCGGAAAGGCTTTAGCCGCCCATGCCCCACCTCCCCGAACATCTGCTGAACGGCTATCGCAACTTCATGAACGGCCGCTATCTCTCCGAAAGCGGCCGCTACCGGTCGTTGGCGCGGGAGGGGCAAGCGCCGGAAACGATGATCGTCGCCTGCTGCGACTCCCGTTCGGCCCCGGAAGCGATCTTCGACGCCGGACCGGGCGAGCTCTTCGTGCTGCGTAATGTCGGCAATCTGGTGCCGCCCTATGCGCCGGACGGCGAGTACCATTCGACCTCCGCCGCGCTGGAATTCGCGGTGCAGAGCTTGAAGGTCAAGAACATCGTGGTGATGGGCCACGGCCGCTGCGGCGGCATCCGCGCCGCGCTCGACACCAATTTCGCGCCGCTGTCGCCCGGCGACTTCATCGGCAAATGGATGAGCTTGATCGCGCCCGCCGCCGAGACCGTGTCGTCCAGCACCTTCATGACGGCGACCGAGCGCCAGACGGCGCTGGAGCGAATTTCCGTCCGCTACTCGATCGCCAATCTGAGGACCTTCCCTTGTGTCTCCATCCTCGAAGGCAAGGGACGGCTCTCGCTCCACGGCGCCTGGTTCGACATCTCGACCGGCGAGCTTTGGGTGATGAACAAGGAGACCGGCGATTTCGAGCGGCCGGAGCTGTAATGGAGGGGTCATGAACCGGAACTGGTGGAGGTTCATCCTCGCGGCGACGCTGCTATTGTCCTCGATCGTCCGCGCCAGCGCCGATGACGGCGCCGTCATCGACCGCTGGTATTCGGCGCTGCTGGTCGCCGACCGCACCGAACTGTCCGAACTGCTTTCCGACGATGTGCGCTTGAAGCTCGACGACATCGGCGTCGTCCAGACCAAGCAGGACTTCATGGCCTCGATCGACGAATGGCAGGGCGCGGTCGCCGGCGCCGCGATCCGGCATCGCATCGAAAAGAGCGAGGCCGGCCAGACCACCGTGCTCGCCTGCTACGACTTCCCCAACAACGACACGCTGATGCGCGAAACCTTCACCATCGCCGGCGGGCGCATCACGGCCAGCACCCAGACCGCCGTCGCGCAGGACTGCAGCGGCTACTAGTGTTTGCGTGGTAGAGCAGGTCGCATGGCGATTGGCCGAAACGCCCATCCCTTCGTCATCCACGGGCGGAGCAAGGAGCGAAGCGACGCGGCGCAGACCCGAGGATCCATTCCGTGACATACGAGCATCGCAACGGTGCAGAATTCTGCTCCGCTGCACCCTTCGGCTAAGGTAACGGCATGGATTCCAGGGTCTTCGCGACGGAGCTTCGCTCCTGCTTCGCCCTGGAATGACGAAGAGACGGGCGTTTCAGCCAATCTCCAGCGTCTGCGATGAACCAGCGCGTTTCGCCGTTTCACGGTAAATGGCGAACCGCCCTGTCCCTCGAATGCTTTAAGGCGAAACCCGAGTTGCGCGGTGCCCAGCATCGCCCTACATCCGAGGCAACCCGCCTCCAAATCAGCCCACCGGAAGAGCCCATGCCATCCTCGAAAATCGTCGACCTCGCCGCCCATCCGCTGACGTTCTGGCAAGGGCCGCTCGGCCTGCCGGATTTCTCGCGCATCGGCGACAATGATTTCGGCCCTGTCTTCGACGCGGCGCTCGCCGCGCACCAGGCCGAGATCGACGCGATCGCCGGCAATAGCGAGGCGCCGACCGTCGAGAACACCCTGGCGGCGCTCGAGCTTGCCGGCGATGCGCTCGATCATGTCTCGTCGATCTTCTGGTGCCGCGCCGGAGCCCACACCAACGACACGATCCAGGCAATGGAGCGCGAGGTCTCGCCAAAGATGTCGCGGCATTTCTCGGCGATCTCGATGAACGAGAAGTTGTTTGCCCGCCTCGACGACCTCTACCAGCGCCGCGACAGCCTGAAGCTCGATTCCGAGACGCTGCGCGTGCTGGAAAAGACCTGGAAAGGCTTTGTTCGGTCGGGCGCGAAACTGGACGCCGAAGGTAAGAAGCGGCTGGCCACCATCAATGAGGAGCTTTCCTCGCTCGGCACCAAATTCGGCCAGAACGTGCTGGCCGACGAGCGCGACTGGGCGCTGTTCCTCGACGCGGCCGATCTCGTCGGCCTGCCGGACTTTCTGAAGAGCGCCATGGCCGAGGCGGCAGAGATGCGCGGCCAGAAGGGCCGCTATGCCGTGACGCTGTCGCGCTCGATCTACGAGCCGTTCTCGACCTTTTCCGAGCGCCGCGACCTGCGCGAGACCGCTTTCCGCGCCTTCACCATGCGCGGCCAGAATGGCGGCGCCAGCGACAACACGGATGTGGTGCGCGACATGCTGAAGCTGCGCGCCGAGAAGGCCAAGCTGCTCGGCTACGGCTCCTTCGCGGCGCTGAAGCTCGACGACACGATGGCGAAGACGCCGAAGGCGGTGCACGACCTGCTCGATCCGGTCTGGGAAAAGGCGCTGGAAAAGGCCGCAGCCGACCAGAAGCAGCTGGAACGGCTGGCCGCGGAAGCCGGCAGCAACGAGAAATTCGCCGCCTGGGACTGGCGCTTCTACCAGGAGAAGCTACGCGCCGAGAAATTCGCCTTCGACGAGGCCGAGCTGAAGCCATACCTGCAGCTCGAGCGCGTCATCGAGGCCTGCTTCGATGTCGCCACGCGCCTGTTCGGCATCGGCTTCGAGGAGAAGAAGGGGGTCACGGTTTGGCATCCTGATGCCCGCGCGTTCGTGGTCAAGAATGCCGACGGCAGCGAGCGCGGCCTGTTCCTGGCCGATTATTTCGCGCGGCCGTCAAAACGCTCCGGCGCCTGGATGAGCGCGCTGCGGTCTGGCTACAAGTTGGGCAACGGCGCCAAGCCGGTCATCTACAACATCATGAACTTGGCCAAGCCACCGGCCGGCGAGGCAGCGCTTCTGTCGGTCGACGAGGCGAAGACGCTGTTCCACGAGTTCGGCCATGCGCTGCACGGCATGCTGACCGACGTCACCTGGCCGTCGGTCTCGGGCACCTCGGTCAGTCGCGATTTCGTCGAACTGCCGTCACAGCTCTACGAGCACTGGCTGACGGTGCCGGCGGTGCTGGAAAAGCACGCGCTGCACGTCAAGACCGGCAAGCCGATGCCGAAAGCGCTGCTCGACAAGATGCTCGCCGCCCGCACCTTCGGCGCCGGCTTCGCCACGGTCGAGTTCACCGCCTCGGCGCTGATCGACATGGCCTATCACGCAAGGCCGGATGCACCGGTGGAGCCGCTTCGTTTCGAAGCCGAAACGCTCGAAAAGCTGCATATGCCGGATACGATCGCGATGCGCCACCGCACCCCGCATTTCGGCCATGTCTTCGCCGGTGACGGTTATTCAGCCGGCTATTATTCCTACATGTGGTCGGAAGTTCTCGACGCCGACGCCTTCGCGGCTTTCGAGGAAACGGGCGATGCCTTCAATCCGGAATTGGCCGAGCGGCTGCGGAAGAACATCTACGCCGCCGGCGGCTCGAAGGACCCGGAAGAGCTTTACACTGCCTTCCGCGGCAAGATGCCTTCGCCCGAGGCGATGATGGTGAAGAGAGGCCTGGTGTAGCGCTCTCCTTTCCCTTCTCCCCTTGGGGGAGAAGGTGGATCGGCGCGTAGCGCCGAGACGGTTGAGGGGTGCTCCAGTGGAGTGAGGCGTTGGTGACCCTCGTGGCTGGACAAGCGGTGTTGCCAAGCTGGAACACCCCTCATCCGGCCGCTTCGCGGCCACCTTCTCCCACAAGGGGAGAAGGGGAAGCGCTCCACGGATCCTTCACCCTCGGCCACACCGGCCGCGTCAGCTTCCTGTAATCCGTCACCGCCGGATTGCTCGGATAGGAACTCGGCGCCGCGACATAGATGATCTCGGCGGCGATCGGCGCGAAGCCGGCGTAGAAATGGTTGGTCGACTTGATCAGCAATATGTCTTTCGACATCGGATCGATGCCGATGTTGGAGAAGATATCCGGCTCGAAGGTCTGGGTGCGGTTGGTGTTCAAGATGACGTCGACCTCGGTGCCCTCGATGCGCACCACCGCCGACGGCCCCAGCGTCACCCGGCTCGGCCCGAAGCTCTGCCAGCCTTCGCTGACCGCCTTCAGCACCGTGACGCGCGCGTCGATCGGCTCGCCGGCCTGCGGCCCGGCCTTGCCGCCGAAGCGCAGGTCGATGACAGCACCTTCGCCGGCGGCGTGACAGAAGGTCACCGCGATCGGATCCCAGATCGTCGCCACGCCGACACTCCTGACGCCGCGCGCCAAAAGCTCGCGCAGCACGATGGTGCCGTCGCCCGGCACGCCGCCGCCCGGGTTGTCCCAGATGTCGGCGATCACCGCCGGCTTGTCCTTGCGCTCGGCGCGCACGGCGAGCGCCTGCTCTATGCCTGCCGAGGTGGACAGCATCGTCATCGCCGTCTTTTCGCGCAGCGCATAAAGCTCGCGTCCCAGCGCCTCTGCAAGCTTGTCGCCTTTCGTCTTGTCGTTGTCGGTGACGACCAGGATGCGCGTGCCCATCTCCGGCACGTCGGCGGCCATGAAGCCGTGGATGACCGAGACCGACAGCACACCGTCCTTGCCATGCAGCGCCTTGATCTTGTCGACGAAGGAACGCATCGGCTCGCGGCTCGTTGGCAGCACCTGGATCATGCGGCAGTCGAAGGTGGAAATGACGGGCTTGATCTCGCCGCGCGCCGCGGCGAGGCCGAGGTCGACGACGTGTTCGCCGCGCTCGTAGAAATCGGTGTGCGGGAATTCGAGGAAATAGGCCATGATATCGCAGGCCGCGACGCGCTTCGGCGTCAGGTGGCTGTGCGGATCGAATTCAGAGGCGATCACCACTTTTGGGCCGACGATGGCGCGCACACGCTCCAGCAGATCGCCTTCGCAATCGTCATAGCCTTGCGCCACCATGGCGCCGTGCAGGCCTAGGATCACCGCGTCGACCGGCAAGGCGGCCTTGAGCTGGTCGAGGATCTCGTCGCGCAGCGCCTCGAAGGTCTGCCGCTGCACCAGGCCGCCAGGCTCCGCCCAGGTAGCGGTGCCCTCGATGACGGTCAGGCCCTCGCCTGCCGCGCGCTTGCGCAGCGCCACGATCGGCGAGGAGCAGAGCGTCGGCGTCTCCGGATGTTTTCCCGGACCGGCATAGAAAGCCATCTCGAACGAGGCCCGGTCGGTCGGCACCGGCGAGAAGGTGTTGGTTTCCGTCGCCAGCGAGGCGGTGAAGATGCGCATGAACGCTCCGTAGTGGACTTTTGTTTCGCAATTCCGGACGGCAAACCGCTGCACACTTTGCCTGGAATTGCTGGGGATTGCTATTTGACGGCCCCGAGCGCAAGGCCCCTGACAAGGTAGCGTTGCAGCCAGATGAACAGGATCGCCACCGGCAGGGTCGCCAGCAGCGTGGCCGCCATGACATGGTGCCATTCGATCGTATAGCGGCCGGCGACCAGCGAGAAAACCTGGATCGGCAGTGTGTAGCTTTCCTGGCTGCGCAGCATGGTCAGCGCCACGACGAACTCGTTCCAGGCGTTGATGAAGGTGAAGATCGCCGTCACCGAAATCGCCGGCAGGCAGAGCGGCAGGAACACTTTGCGCAAAGTCAGCCAGCGGCCGGCGCCTTCCATCCAGGCAGCCTCCTCGAGGTCGCGCGGGATGGTGTCGAAATAGCTCTGCAGCATCCAGACCGTGAAGGCGACGTTGAAGGCCATGTAGATGAAGCCAAGCGCGGTCGTGCTCTCGACCAGCCCCCAGGCGGCCATCAGCCGGAACAGGCCGAGCACCAGCACAATCGGCGAGATCATCTGCGAGATCAAAAGGAACTGGCGGAAGGCGCCATAGCCGGCAAAACGGAAACGCGACATGGCATAGGCCGCTGGCACCGAGATCAGGATCGCGCCGATGGTCGCCAGCGCCGAGACATAGAGCGAGTTGAGCAGCGCCTGGCCGAAGCCGGTCGCCACCCACATGTCGGCGAAATTTGACCAGCGGAATTCGCTCGGCCACCAGGTCGGCGTCAGCACTTCGGTGCGCGGCTTGACGGCGGTGAGGAGCATCACCGCGAAGGGGAAGATCGTCACCAAGATCAGCGGCGCCAACAGCAGCCAGGCGATGACGGTGCGTTTCAGCTTGCCGTTCATGCCCGCTGCTCCCGCATGGCCAGCCTCACATAGATCATGGTGAAGACGAGCAGGATCGCGAACATCACGAGCGACACGGCGGACGCCTCGCCCAGCTTGCCGATGCGGAAGGCGAGCTTGTAGAGATGCGTGACGAGAATGTCGGTCGAGTTCGCCGGCCCCCCTTGCGTCATCACCCAGATGATCGGGAAAGAGTTGAAGACGTAGATGGTGTTGAGCACGATCGCGATGTTGATGAAGGGTTTCAGGAGCGGAAAGGTGATCTCGCGGAACTGCTGCAACGGCGTGGCGCCTTCGAGCGCCGCCGCCTCGTAAAGATCGTCGGGGATCGAGGACAGGCCGCCGAGGAAGATCGTGGTGGTGAAAGGCACCGTCACCAATATGCCGATCAGCACCTGCATCGGGAAAGCGGTCTCGGCGCTCGCCAGCCACTGGATGTTCTGGCTGATGATGCCGAGCTTCATCAGCGCCGAATTCAGCATGCCGCTTTCGCCGTTGAGCGCCCAGCGCCAGACCACCGCGGTCATGGTGAGCGACACCGCCCAGGGCAGCATGATGATGACGCGCGCAATTCCGCGGCCGTAGAAGTCGGTATTGAGGATGATTGCCACCGGGATCGACAACAGCAGCGCGCCGCCGACCACCAGCACTGTCCATAGGCCGGTGCGCCAAAGCGCGGCCATGAAGTCCGGATCGGCGGCGAGCGCCGCGAAGTTGGCCAGGCCGCTGAACTCGCGCAACTGGCCGAAGCGGTTGACGTCATGCGTCGAAATCTGGATCAGGTCCCAGACCGGCCAGAAGATGACGATCGCCGCCAGGAACAGGCTGGGGAGCGTTAGCAGATAGGGCAGGATACGATTTTGCATTTGTACCGCATTGTGGTGGACATGAATGACAGCGGGCTAGCGCGCAGATCGGGCCGGCTTCGGAAGCTTGCCAGTTAGTTCCACCATGCCTCTCGTTCTTCCCTGAGCACCGCTACAGGATTCTCTTACGCAGGTATGCGCCGCCCCTCACCTGCCTACCGGCATCCTCTCCCGTATAGTGATGGGGAGAGGGGGCGCTGTCGTCGGCGGTTTCGCCAATCGCCAACGTGGCAAGAAATGCGCCAGCGTTGCGGCCAGCCCCTTTCTCCCGTCACTATACGGGGAGAAATGCCCGGCAGGGCAATGAGGGGCGGCGCGGATGTCGGCGATTTATCCTTTTTGTCCCGGAGTGACCGTCTTGTTGCCTTTGCCGTTTTCCCTGGGAAGCCGTTGCCTGCCATTGAAAGATGTGGCGCGCTCCGACGGGGTGGAGCGCGCCACGGGCGCAGGGAGATACGCCCTTATTTCTTCTTCAGCACGGCGTCGGCCTTGGCTGCCGCGTCCTTCAATGCGTCTTCCGGCTTAGCGCTGCCAAGATAGATCTTCTGCATCGCATCCGACGTGATCTGGGCGATCTCTTCCCAGCCCGGGATGACCGGCGCGAAGCGGGCGTCGGGCAAGAGTGCCGTGAAGGCGGCGAGGTCGGCGTTGTTCACGTAATAGTCCATCTTCGCCTCTTCCTTGTTCACCGGCAGGAAGCCTTCGCCTTGCGTGAACTTGGCGCGCTGCTCCTTGGTGAACAGGAAGTCGAGCAGCTTCCAGGCCTCATCCTTGTTCTTGGAGTTCTTGAACATGATGATGGAATCGGTGACGCCATAGGTGCCGCGCGCGCCGGTCGGGCCGGCTGGGATCGCGGCGACGCCGTATTTCAGGCTCGGCGCTTCTTCCTTGATCTGGTTGGACAGGAAGGGCGCGGTGATCATCATGCCGACCTTGCCCTGCTTGAACAGGTTCTGCACGTCCTCGCGGTTGTTGGAGGTGACGCCGGGTTCGGTCAGGCCCTCGTCGATCATCGACTTATAGAGCTTGGCGGCCTCGAGCGCGCCTGGCGTGCTCAAGCCGGACGTGCCGTCCTTGTTGAGGATCTCGGTGCCCTGCGACCACATCGCATAGTAGTAGTAGACGTCGGTCTCGATCTCCTTGCCCTGCAGACCAAAGCCGAAGGCGCCGACCGCCTTGATCTTGCGCGCGTCCTCCTGCAACTCGGTCCAGGTCGCCGGCGGCTTGGCGATGCCGGCTTTCTCGAACAATTCCTTGTTGTAGTACATGGCGCGCGCGGAAGCCGCGATCGGCAGGCCGTAGGTGTGGCCGTCCATGATCGAGGGCTGCAGGAAGGTGTCGATGAAGCGATCCTTGAACTCGGGCGTGACATAGCTGTCGAGCGGCTCGGCGACATCCTGCTGCACGAAGTCGATCAGCCAGCGCGTGCCGATGATCGAGAGGTCGGCATTGGTGCCGGCGGTGATGTCGGTGGTGAGCTTCTGCAGCAGCACGTCCCATGGCACCACTTCATACTTGATGGTGATGCCGGGATTGGCCGCCTCGAACTCCTTCTTGACCTCTGCGAAATAGGGGCCGGTCTTGGCGCTGTATTCGGCGACGGTGACCCGCACCTCGCCGGCGTCGGCAGGTACCGCAAAAGCCAGCATGCTCATTCCGGCCAACAGGCCGACAGTCCATTTGGCAAGGCTCATTTGATTCTCCCATTGATGCACGTTGGCGCCCGGGCCCTTGGGGCTCGGGATAATGTTACTTTCCTACATTATCCATCGTTCCGCGCCATGCAAGCGGATTATCGTGTTGCTTAATTACATTTGCTTGGCTAGCCTATTGGCTCGAAAATGAGGGGCGTAGGAGCAGGCAGCGTGGGTTCGAAAGCCGAATTCGAGGGCAAGACCGTCGTCGTCACGGGCGCCGGCGGTGGCCTCGGCTCGGCGATCGTGGCGCTCATGGCCGATCGCGGCGCCCGTATCGTCGGCTGCGACCAGTCGGCGGAAGCGCTGGCCAGTCCACAGATCGCTTCCCGTCACGTCTTCAACCTGCTCGACCGCACTTCGATCGAAGCGGCAATCGCCGCGCTGCTCGAGAAAGACGGCGTCCCCGACATCCTGATCAACAATGCCGGCTGGACGCGCGCCGAGACGCTCGATGCGCTGACGGCGGACAGAATAGAGCAGGAGCTCGATCTCAACCTGACCGGCGTGATGACTTTCGCCGATCCGCTGGTCAAGGCGATGTCCAAGCGCGGTTCGGGCAGCATCGTCTTCATCTCCTCGGTCAACGCCATCGCGCATTTCGGCAATCCCGCCTATGCCGCCGCCAAGGCCGGCATCAACGCCTATGCCAAGTCGATCGCCGTCGAGCTTGGCCGCAGCGGGTTGCGCGCCAATGTCGTCTGCCCGGGGTCGATCCGCACCGCGGCCTGGGACCATCGCCTGGCCAAGGATCCAGAGATCCTCGGCAGATTGAAGCAACTCTACCCGCTTGGCCGCATCGTCGATGCATCGGAAGTGGCGGAAGCCGTGGCCTTCCTTGCCTCCCAGCGCGCTTCCGGCATAACTGGCGCGGTGGTGCCGGTGGACGCCGGTCTGACAGCCGGCTACCTGCCTTTCATCGACGACATATTGGGAGCGTGACCATGACCGACGTCCAGTTCCGCAACCTGTCGAAATCCTTCGGCCAGCATAAAATCCTCGAGGACATCAACCTCGACATCAAAACCGGCGAGTTCGTCGTGCTGGTCGGGCCGTCCGGCTGCGGCAAGTCCACCCTGCTGCGCATGCTGGCCGGGCTGGAGACGATCACTTCCGGCGACCTCGTCATCGGCGGCACGCGCGCCAACGACCTGCCGCCGCAGAAGCGCAACATCGCCATGGTGTTCCAGTCCTATGCGCTGTTCCCGCATCTGAAAGCCTCCGAGAATATCGGCTTCGGCCCGAAGATACGCGGCGAGAACCGCGCCGCGATCGACGACAAGGTGAAGAAGGCCTCGGGCGTGCTGAACCTCTTCTCCTATCTCGACCGCTATCCGCGGCAATTGTCCGGCGGCCAGCGCCAGCGCGTGGCCATGGGCCGCGCCATCGTGCGCGAGCCTTCGGTGTTCCTGTTCGACGAGCCGCTCTCCAACCTCGACGCGCAATTGCGCGTGCAGATGCGCGTCGAGATCAAGGCGCTGCATCAGCGGCTGAAATCGACCATCGTCTACGTCACCCACGACCAGATCGAGGCGATGACCATGGCCGACCGCATCGTGGTGATGGACCGCGGCCGCATCCAGCAGGTCGGCCAGCCGCTGGAGCTCTATGACCGGCCGGCCAACAAATTCGTCGCCGGCTTCATCGGCTCGCCGTCGATGAGCTTTGTTTCCGGCGCCTTGAAAACCGCCGATGCCAGGTCCTGGTTCGAAACGACGAGTGGCGGCCGTCTGGCGCTGCCGGGCAAAGCCGCTTCCGGCAACGACACCGTCGAGGCCGGCATCAGGCCCGAGCACTTCGTCATCGGCGCCGCCGCGGATGCTATCGCCATCAAGGTCGACGTCGTCGAGCCGACCGGCTCGGAAACCCATGTCTATGGCTCGGTCGGCGACGACGCGGTGCGCGCGGTGTTCCGCGACCGGCTGCAGGTGAAGCCGGGCGAGCGGCTGCCGGTCACCGTCGACCCGCGCAACATCCACCTGTTCGACAAGGCGACGGGCCTGCCCCTGTGAGGCAATAAGATGAAAAGCCCGGCCGACATCATCACCCGCCTGCAATTGATCTCGCAGGACGGCACCAAGTCGGATCGCCGGCTGGCCGGGCTGGTGCTTTCCGATCTCGATTTCGCGTCCAAGGCCGCCATCTCGGAAATCGCCGCCCGCGTCGGCGTCAGCGAGCCGACCGTCACCCGCTTCTGCCGCAATCTCGGCTGCGAGGGCCTGCGCGACTTCAAATTCTATCTGGCGCAGGCGATCGCTATCGGCGGCCAGTATCTGTCGCCGGAGCCGCTCAGCCGCGACGCGCGCGAGCAGCGTATCGCCTCCGCCATCACCGAGGCGGCGATCGCCGCGATCCACCGCGCCAGCGAAAACCTGGACATGACGACGCTGATGGCTGTCGCCGCCCGCATCGCCGCTTCCGGCAACGTGCTTTGCATCGGCTCCGGAGGTATTTCCTCGATGATGGCGACGGAGATGCAGAACCGGCTGTTCCGGCTGGGGCTTTCGGCGCTCGCCCAGATCGACGGCCAGCTGCAGCGCATGTATGCCGCCGTGGCTACGCCCGAGACGACGCTGGTCGCCTTCTCGGTGTCGGGCTATGCGCGCTCGGTGATCGAAGCGGTCGAGGTCGCGCAGCAATATGGCGCTGCCACCGTTGCCATCACCGCGCCGGACTCGGCTTTGGCCAAGGTCGCCGACACGGTCATCCTCCTGCAGTCCGTCGAGGACGGCAACATCTACAAACCGACCTCGTCGCGCTACGCCCTTCTCGCCATCCTCGACATGATCGCCACCACGGTGGCGGAATCGCGCGGCCCGAAAGTGCTGGAGAACCTGCGCCGCATCAAGCAGAGCGTGAACACGCTGAAGGTCGATGACCCGAGGCTGCCGCTGGGGGATTGAGGGGTCCTGCCTCGTCAGCGGCAAACCGAATGGCTTGGCCACGAGCTGCTTAATTTCGAACCGTTGCGCTGCCCCTCATCCGCCTGCCGGCACCTTCTCCCCGTAAACGGCGAGAAGAGGGCTGGCCGCAACCTTGGCGCTATTTCTGCGACGTTGATGATTGGCGAAATCATTCGCGGCAGCTTCTTTCTCCCCGTCAATATACGGGGAGAAATGCCCGGCAGGGCAATGAGGGGCAGCACCGACCTGAGCATCTGGTCGCTGCGGTTTCAACCGCCCGAAAGCGCCTCGACACGCCCCACCAGTTCAGCCGCATCCCCCACCACCCGCAGCGTCTTCAGCCGCGCCGTGCCGCCGGCAACCACCGAAACGGCCGACGCCGGCACGCCCAGCGCCTTGGCCATCATTCGTTCCAGCGCCGCATTGGCGGCGCCGTTCTCCGGCACGGCGCGCACGCGCGCCTTGAGATGGCTGCGTCCGTCGGCCGCCGTCTCGACGCCTTCGATTCGATCGAGCGCCGCTTTCGGCGTCAGCCGCACGAAGAGATCGATGCCGTTCTCGCGCAGCCGAAACGACGTGCTCATCAGCCGCCGGTCACGACCCAGGACCAGACGGTGGTGACGATAAACTGCCGTATGAAGAAAAGGATCAAAAGCAAGATGATCGGCGAAATGTCGATGCCGCCGAGATCGGGCATGAAGCGGCGGATCGGCCGCAGCGCCGGCTCGGTCAGCCGAAAGAGCATGTTGCCGACGGTGCCGACGAACTGGTTGCGCGAGTTGACGACATTGAAGGCGTAAAGCCAGGAAAAGATCGCCGAGGCGATGATGATCCACCAGTAGATATCAAGTGCCATGACGATGGTCTGAATAAGGGCGATCATGCCGGTCTCCAAATTGTCGCCGACATGTAGCCATTGCTTGGCGAACCGGCAAGCCCGGCAGTTTCGGCGCCTCGACGCCAGGCAGCCGTTTCGCCTTGACATCAAACCGCCGCGACCGATACAAGCCGATCCGCTGGAACGGGGCTGTAGCTCAGCTGGGAGAGCGCATCGTTCGCAATGATGAGGTCAGGGGTTCGATCCCCCTCAGCTCCACCAGCCAGCACAGGCATTTGCTTTTCGCGGTGGCTTTGCCCTCCCCCATCCAGGCATTTGCTGCTTGTCCATAATGGCTTTGACCAAGCCATGCTGGCGCCGAAGCCATTCTCTCCAATCGGCATCGTTTCGTAGCCGTCTCCTCGCGGCCGGATTCCGGCCGTGTGCCTGGAACCAAAGGCGCGGCGAGACTGTTCAACTATACTTTCACACACGAAGCTGACGTGCCCGGCCGGCTGGGCAGGCGGCGATGCTTGAGGAGTTCCCGATCATGAAGATTTCCAGGTTCCGTTCAGTCGCGGTTGCAGCCATCGCCGCAGCGGGCATGAGCATTGCCAGCGCCGCGCATGCCGACAGCGGCACAATCCGCTTCTCCGTCTACAAGGCAGCCTTCTTCATTGGCGGCTCAGGCGGCGAAGGCACGTTGACCTTCCATGGCAAACGCTATCCGATCTCCGTCGGCGGCGTCTCTGGCGGCCTCGCCTTCGGCGCATCCAAGACCTATTTCCAGGGTAGGGTGCGTCATATCCGGCGCGCAAGCGACGTGACGGGAGTCTACGGCGCGGCCGGCGGCGGCGGCACGCTCGGCAGGGGCGCCCAGGTGATCGTCATGACCAATGACAAGGGCGCCCAGCTGGAGCTTGCCGGCAGGCAGGTCGGCCTGCAGGTCAACGCCGATCTCAGCGGCATCAGCATCGCGCTGAAGAGGTAAGGGCGCGGCTTCAGGCGGAAGCAGCGATTGCCGAGGCGAAGTCGCGATATGGGCGCAATGGGCGTCCGAGCAGGGCAGTCAGGCGCTCGACGTCGCCGGTCTCAGGCAGCATCCCGTCGGTCAAGAAACGCTCGCCCATCAGGCGCATGTCGTAGGCCATCCAGGCGGGCAGGAACTGCTTGAGGTTTTGCTCAAAGCCCTCCGTGTTGTCGCCGCCGTAATTGATCGGGCGAGCAAGCACGTCCGACCAAATGGCGGCGATATCCGCCCCGGTCAGTGTCTGCGGACCGACGAGGTTGATCCGCTCGAGCGCAAGCGGCTCTGCGGACCGTTCGCGGCGCAGCAGCTCAAGGGCGGCGATCTCGGCGATATCGCGGACGTCGATCATGGCGAGACCCTTGCCGCCGATCGGCATCGGATAGGCGCCGTGGCCGGTGATGATGTCTTCGATCATCAGATCGTTCTGGATGAAGTAGGCCGGGCGCAAGATCGTGGCCTTGAAGTCCATCTGCTCGATCATTCGCTCGACGCCGAACTTGCCCGCGAAATGCGGCACGTTCACATAGACGTCGGCGTGGATCACCGAAAGATAGACGAGCCGCTCGATGCCGACCGACCGGGCGACGTTCAGCGCGACCAAGGCCTGGGTGAATTCGTCCGGCACCACGGCGTTCAAGAGGAACAGGGTAGAGACGCCGGACATGGCTTTGCGCAGCGAATCGACATCGAGAAAGTCGCCTTGCACGACAGACACGCTTGCCGGGAAGTTGGCTTTCGACGGATCGCGGACGAGAGCACGGACATCGGCGCCGCGCTTGACGAGGTGTTCGACGACTTGGCGGCCAACATTGCCTGTGGCGCCGGTAACGAGAATGGTCATGGAAATTCTCCTGCTGGGTTGCTTGACACCTCCAATATGTGCGGCTCACAAAGAGCCCAACAGACGAGAATTTTAGACGCTCCGTCTCGCTGGTGGAACAGCCATGGATCTTCTTGCCCTCGCCGACTTTAACCTCGTTGCCCGTCATGGCGGCTTCGGCAAAGCGGCAAGGGCCACCGGCCGGCCTAAGGCGACCCTGTCCCGGCGCGTTGGAGACTTGGAAAGCAGTCTTGATCTGCGCCTGTTTGAACGGGGTACGCGCAACCTGAAGCTCACCGAAGAAGGACGGGCGCTCTTCGAGCGGACGGGGACCTTGCTCGCCGAACTGGACGAGACGGCTTCGGCAATCGCCTCGGGCGGTCAGAGACCCAAGGGCAGATTGCGGATCAGCGCACCTTTACATTTTTCTCAGACCGCGATGGGGAGGATTGCTGCAGGGTTTGCCGTTAAGTATCCGGAGGTGAGGTTGGAGGTCACGACCGAGGACCGGTATGTGGACATGATCGAGGAAGGCTACGATCTGGCTATTCGAGTCAATCCGGATCCCGACGAAAGCCTTGTCGGACGGGCGTTCCTCCGCGACCGCCTGGTCGTGGTGGCGAGCCCCGACCTTCCTCGCCCGACCGGTGGACTCGCTGCTCCCGGCGTTGCGCGCGGCGCAGGCGAAAGGCAAACATGGCACGTGAAGACACAAGGTGGCCGCTCGACAATTACAATCGAGCCGGTCCTCGCTTTGTCGACGCTCATCATGGTCCGCGATGCGGTGCGGTCCGGTGTCGGTGCAGCGCGTCTTCCCATTTCTTTGGTGGTCCACGATTTGGCTGACGGCACACTGGTAAATTGGGGGGATATTGACGGCCCCGAGGTCGTTCTATGGACGCTCTACCCATCCCGGCGGCTGCTCAGCGCGCGCGTGTCGGCGTTCATGGACTTTCTAAAACAAGCCTTCCCAAATGGGACGCCGGACGAACTGGCCGCTTATATTGGCAAGTGATAGCCGAAGCCGCTTTCACCTGGAGACCGCCGGCACCTTGTAGCGGCGCTGGCGCGCATAAGCCACGCAGGCGTCGACCGTGCTGACACAGAGCGCATCGCGGCTGTTCGGCAGGTTGTTGTCACCGGCATAGGCGATCTCGGCGACACGGCCGTTGAGCATGCGAATCTGCGTGTTGCAATAGCCGCCCGGAGCGACGTTGACCGAGCCGCCGACTGCGGGAATCGCACCCACGGCCAAGGTCGGCACCACGATGTTGAGATTGCCGCGCTGCACGGTGCGCTGATAGGTCCAGATCTGGCCCGATGATCCGACATCGGCCGTCGCGGTCGGAAAGCCTGCGCACATGCGGATATCGGCCTCGCTGAGGCCGACCATTTCCCTGCGGGCGGCGGCAGTGGTGACGTCCTCTTTCGCGACCCGCGACGTATCGTCGGGGACGACGCAGGAAGACAGGATGGGAATACCCGCCGCAAGGGCAAGTGTTCGAATGCACAAAGATGTCATGTCGTCGGTCGGAGTTGCGTGGCGCCCCGTCTGCCCTGTTGGCTACCTAGGCAATCGCGAGGCGGGGTCAACCTGCCGTTGCGGAAACGAGACGCGTCTCACGCCACCCGAAGATAGCTCGTCATGCCCGTCTTCTGGTGCTCGATGATATGGCAATGCAGCAGCCAGTCGCCGGGATTGTCTGCGACGAGGCCCAGCTGCACCTTCTCATTGGGCTGGATCAGGTAGGTGTCGGAGACGAGCGGCTGGACTGCCCGCGTCGAGGACGACAGCACCCTGAAACTCATGCCGTGCAGATGGATCGGGTGCGCGTGCGGGGTGAGGTTTTCCATGTCGATGACATAGCTTTGGCCGAGCTTCAGTTCGGCCAGCGGCGCCGTCGGGTCCGGCGTGTCGCCGGGCCACGGCACCTTGTTGATCGCCCAGAAACTGTAGCCGAGGGAACCGCAAATGCCGTCGCCCGGCACGTTTTCGGCCGTGGCGCTGAGCGCCAGCGGAATGCGCTTGGCGCTGGCTAGGTCGACTTCGGCGACAGGGTTGGCTTCGAGCGGACCGAGGTCGCGAAGATCGCGCTTGAGCGATTTGCCGACCGAACGCAGCGTCGCCAGGATTTTCGGCTTGGTGCCCCGCACGTCGCGCAGGCTAACGATGGCGCCTTCCTCCTCGGGCATGCGGACGGCTAGCTCCAGCCGTTGGCCGGGGCCGAGCTGCAAGGCATCCGGCGTAAAACGCTGCGGCACCGGATTGCCGTCGAGCGCGATCACCGTCGCCTCGGCGCCGTCGACCCGGAAGGCGTAGATGCGGGTGAAGTCGGTGATGGCGGTCCGAAGCCGCACCAGTCCGCCGGCCGGCGCATCGAATTGCGGCTGGTCGAGCCAATTGGCGGTGCGCACCGTGCCGAAGGTGCCGGACTTGGCCGCGTCGCGCGGCCTGAACTGCTCGATGAACTGGCCGTCGTCGCCGAGCCGCCAATCGCGCAAATTGACGACCATCTCGACATCGAAGGCCGGATCGTTCGGGTTCTCGACCACGATCACGCCGGTCAGGCCGTGACCCATCTGTTCAAGCGTGTTGCAATGCGGGTGGTACCAGAACGTGCCGGCATCGGGCGGCGTGAAGGCATAGTCGAAATGGTCGCCCTGATAGACATAGGGCTGCACCAGGAACGGCACGCCGTCCATCTTGTTGGGAACGCGGATGCCATGCCAGTGGATGGTGGTCGGATCGTCGATGCCGTTGATCAGCCGCGCGGCGAACGGCTCACCCTTCCTCATCCTGACGACAGGCGGCGGGCCTGCCTCGCCATAGGTCAGAACATTCTTCGTCGGCGCGCCGTCCATCAGCTGCGTCTGAATGCTGGCGGTCTTCAGGATCAGCGGCTCGGGCTTCGCCGCCGCCCAGCCGGCAAACTTGCCGGCGGCCGACAGGCCGATACCGGCCGCGCCGGCGGCCGCGGCGCCTTGCAGGAGTTTGCGGCGAGTGAGGACCGACATTGCGATTCCGAAATAGATGAGTGGTTGCGTCAGGCTTTACCACCATTCGGGCACATCCCGAAACGGACAGATCGCCGCTCCGCCCGTATCAGTCCCCGACGGCGGCGAAATGCCCGCCGCCGAAATCCTTGAGCACCAGTTTCGGCATGCTTTCGCCGATCCGCCGCGTGGCGCTCGGAATTTCACGATCGAGGCGGGCAAAGCGTGGCCGGCGTCGTGACGGATCGGGAACCGGCACCGCCTCGATGAGCCGTCGCGTGTAGGGATGGCGCGGGTTGGAGAAGACCTGGTCGCGGCTGCCGATCTCGACGATCTGGCCGAGATACATGACGGCGACGCGATCCGAGATGTTCTCGACCACCGCCATGTCATGCGAGATGAACAGATAGGCGACGCCGAATTCGCGCTGCAGCTCCTTCAACAGATCGAGCACGCGCGCCTGCACCGAGACATCCAGCGCCGACACGCTCTCGTCGGCGATGATCAGCTTCGGCCTGAGCGCCAGCGCCCGCGCGATGCAGATGCGCTGGCGCTGGCCGCCCGAGAATTCATGCGGATAAAGCTCCATCTGCGCCGCCGACAGGCCGACCCTCTCGAACAACGCGGCCACGCGTTCGCGGCGCTCCTCCTTCGACCCGATGCCGTGGATGAGCAGCGGCTCGGCCACCAGGTCGCCGACGCGCATGCGCGGATCGAGCGAAGCGTAAGGATCCTGGAAAACCATCTGCACGTCGCGCCGCACCGCCTTGCGCGCGTCGCCGCCAAGCGTGGCGAGCTCCCGGCCGCCGATCGTCACGCCGCCGCTATAGGGCACCAGGCCGGCAAGCGCCTTGGCGGTGGTCGATTTGCCGCAGCCGGACTCGCCGACCAGCGCCAGCGTCTCATTCGGCGCAATAGAGAAGCTGACGCCTTCGACGGCATGCACCCGCCGGTTGACGCGGCTGAAGAAGCCGCCGCGCAGGTCGAAGCGGACATGGAGGTCGTTCACGACCGCCACCTTGTCCTGCGTCGCCACTTTGTCCGGCTCGCCGGAAGCGCGGCGCCCGGCGCCCGAGCCGATGCGCGGAACGGCGGCAAGAAGCTCGCGCGTATAGGCGGCCTGCGGCCTGGCGAAAATATCGGCGGCGGCGCCTTCCTCGACCATGCGGCCATTGCGCATGATGATGACGCGATCGGCCATTTCGGCGACGACGCCCATGTCGTGGGTGATCAGGATGACGCTGGTGCCGTGCTGGCGCTGCAGGTCGCGCAGCAGTTCCAGCACCTCGCCCTGCACGGTGACGTCCAGCGCCGTCGTCGGCTCGTCGGCGATCAGCACGTCGGGTTCGAGCGCCAGCGCCATGGCGATCATCACCCGCTGGCGCATGCCGCCCGACAATTCGTGCGGAAACTGTTTCAGCCGGTTTTCGGCCTCTGAGATGCGCACCGCCTGCAGCGCCTTGACGGCGCGCCGTTGCGCCTCGGCGTGGGAAAGGCCGGTATGCGCCTCGATCGATTCGGTGAGCTGCCGGCCGATCGACAGCACCGGATTGAGCGAGGTCATCGGCTCCTGGAAGATCATCGCGATGCGGTCGCCGCGAATGTCGCGCATGCGGCGCTCGTCGAGCGCCGTCAGCTCGACGGCGCCCA
Organism: Mesorhizobium sp. WSM4832; assembly: GCF_055811115.1. Lineage (NCBI taxonomy): Bacteria > Pseudomonadati > Pseudomonadota > Alphaproteobacteria > Hyphomicrobiales > Phyllobacteriaceae > Mesorhizobium > Mesorhizobium sp. WSM4832. The sequence goes on from NZ_JBVVQH010000006.1 coordinate 124,048, forward strand.
GATTAGCCCCATCACGAAGGCGGATCTTGCCTGATGATATGCGCGCGGCAGGTTGCGGCAGCAATTGCATGATCGCCAGCGCGGTCATCGATTTGCCGGAACCGGACTCGCCGGCAATGCACAGTGTCTCGCCGCGTTTGAGCGACAGCGACAGGCCGGAGACAACCTCGCGCTCGCCATCCTCACCACGCACGCTGACGGAGAGGTTGGCGATGTCTAGGACGGGCTCGGGGGTCGTCACAGGCGCACCCCTGCAAGGGATTTATTCCGTCGCCGGCCTCTCATTCAAACACGCAGCGCGGGAAGTAGAACGACACCACCCAGTTCGGCATGTCGACGATCTCGCTGATCCTGAGATCGCCGCAGACCGAGACCAGCATGTAGGCATCGACCGGGTCGAGCTTGTAACGGGCAGCCAGCAGATCGACCATCTGGCTGACGGCCTCCCTGGCGCCGGTCATCAGGTCGGGCCCGATGCCCGTCGTCACCTCATAGCCCTTGGCGTCGAGGTGCCGCGTCACCGGGCCCGGCGTGGTGAAACGCGGCGTTTTCAGCCGCGCGTCCTTGACCAGGTCGAGTTTCAGCACGACGTCCATCGGGCTCTCGATCGCCGTGCCGCACACCTCGCCGTCGCCCTGTGCGGCGTGCGTGTCGCCGACCGAAAACAACGCGCCCGCGACTTCCACCGGCAGGTACAGCGTGGTGCCGGCGGCGAGATCGCGGATGTCGAGATTGCCGCCGACACGCCGCGGCGGCACCACAGAGTGGAGGCCGTTTTCGGCCAGGGCGTTGCCGATGGTGCCGGCAAACGGCTTCAGCGGCACACGCGCATTTTGGCCGAACAGCGCCGGCTCGAGCGAGGCAGCGTCGTATTTCCAGATGTTCAGCGCCGGCTCCTTGAAGTCGTCGGCGAGCAGGCCGAAGCCCGGGATGTTGGCCGTCCAGCCGAAGCCGGATGGCTTGAACATCTCGATCGTCACCTTCAGCGCGTCACCCGGCTCGGCGCCGTCGACGAAGATCGGCCCGGTCACCGGGTTGACCTTGGCGAAGTCGAGCTTGGCGGCGTCGGCGACCGTGCTGTCGGGTTTGAGTTGCCCGCCGGACGAATCCAGGCACTGGAACTCGATGGTCGAGCCGGGCGCCACCCGCTCGGCCGGGACAAAGGAATTGTCCCAGCCGAAATGATGATGGCGCCCGTGGATGGTGTAGTCGCAGTTACTGCACATCTTTTACATACACATTGTCGTAGTTGATCGGGATATGGACCGGGTCGACATAGAGGTTGTCGGCGCCGCCCATGCGGGCCGATTTCATGGTGAAGCGCTGCTCGTTGAAGACCGGCGCCCAGGGCGCGTCCTCCATCACCTTGTCGTAGATGGCGCTCCACATCTTGCCACGGTCGGCGGACTTCGCCGGATCGACCACCGAGTCAGCCTCGGCCGCCTTGGCGTCGAGATCCTTGTTGCAATACCATGACCAGTTCCAGCCGCCCGGCACGGCGCCGGCGCAGCCGAGGATCGGGCCGTAGAAGTTGGACGGATCCGGGAAGTCGGCGATCCAGGCCATGCCGCCCGACCAGATCATCGGCGCGCCTGCCTTGTCGCCGCCGGCGGCAATGACATTGGCCTGGGCGAGCGACTGGATGCTGGCCTTGATGCCGATCGCCGCCAGGTCCTGCTGGATCGCCTGGGCGATGCGCGGGTTGGGATCGGTGTTCATGGCGAACAATTGCGTCTCGAAGCCATCGGGATGGCCGGCCTCGGCGAGCAGCGCCTTGGCCTTGGCGACGTCATAGGGATAGCCCTTGTATTCCTTGTCGTAGCCCGGCATCGACGGCGGCAGCGGCTGGTTGGCCGGCACGGCGCGGCCGTTGATGATCTGGATGATGCGCGCCTTGTTGATCGCCATGTTGACGGCCTGGCGCACCTTCACATTGTCGAAGGGCGCCATGGTGGTGTTCATGGTGACGTAGCCGGTGTGCAACTGGCCGCCTTCGACGACGCGGGCCTTCTGCTCGGGATCGGCCATCACCTCCTGGAATTTGGCCGGCGGGATGCCGTCGCCGGGCACGTCGATCTCGCCCTTCTGCAGGCGCAGCAGCGCCACGATCGGCTCCTGGCCGATCTCGAAGGTGATCTTGTCGAGGTGCGGCAGGCCCTTGTGCCAGTAATCCGGATTGCGCTCGAAGACGATGCGCTGTCCGAGCGTCCATTCGGCGAGCTTGAAGGCGCCGGTGCCGACCGGATGCTTGCCGAAATCGGCGCCGTATTTCTCGACCTCTTCCTTCGGCACGACATGTGAGAAGTTGATGGCCATGACATGCAGGAAGGTGGCGTCCGGCCGGGTCAGCTCGAACTTGATCGTGTATGGATCGACCACGGTCACGCCGGAAAGGCTCTGGGCCTTGCCGGCGGCGACATCGTCATAGCCCTTGATCGAGCCGAAGAAGCCGGCGCCCGGGCTCTGCGTCTTCGGGTTGGTGACGCGGTCGAGCGAATATTTCACGTCATCCGCGGTCATCTCGCGGCCGTTGTGGAACTTGACGCCGTGGCGCAGCTTGAAGGTGAAGGTCTTGCCGTCGGGCGAGATCTCGTAGCTCTCCGCAAGGTCGGGCTTGAGGTTGGTGGTGCCCGGCTCGTAATCCATCAGCCCGTCGAACAGGCTCTTGATCATCGACCAGTTCTGCCAGTCATAGCCGATCGCCGGATCGAGCGTGGCGACGTCATCCTTGTAGGTGATGGTGATGGCGCCGCCCTGCTTGGCGTTCGGGTCGACAGCGTCCTCGGCGCGGGCGCTTGCCATGCCGAGCATCAGCGCCAGCGCCGACGCGGCCACGGTGGATGCAAGAAAACGTCTCATGTCAGTGTTCCCTTTCTTTGGTTGTTTTCATTTCATCTGAGCTTGATACGCGGATCGATGAAGGGCGCGATGATGTCGGCGAGCAGGTTGCCGAGCACGATGGCGAAGGCCGAGACCAGGGTGACGCCCATGATGATCGGGATGTCGACGCGCTGGATGGCCTGCCAGGCGAGCTGGCCGATGCCGGGCCAGCCGAAGACGCTTTCGACCACCACGATGCCGCCCATGAAGACGCCGATGTCGATGCCGATCATGGCGACGACCGGCAGGATGGCGTTGGGCAGCGCATGGCGAAACAGGATGGCGCCGCGCGCCAGGCCCTTGGCGCGCGCGGTGCGCATATAGTCCTGGCGCAGCACGTCGATCATCGACGAGCGCATCATGCGCGCGTACCAGCCGGCGCCGAGTATGCCCATGGTCAGCGAGGGCAGCACGAGGTGGCGCCAGCTGCCGTAGCCGCCGATCGGGAACCAGCCGAGCCTGACGGCGAAGACGTAGAGCAAGAGCAGGCCGACGACGAATTGCGGCGCCGAGACGCCGACGAAAGAGGCGACCATCAAGGTCTGGTCGGTGGCGGTGCCGCGCTTGACGGCGGCGATCAGCCCCATGCTGAGCCCGATCGCCAGCTCGCACAGGATGGCTCCGACCATCAAAAGCAGGCTTGCCGGCAGCCGCGAGACGATGAGCTCGGTGACTTCCGAGCGCTGGATGTAGGAGCGGCCGAGATCGCCGCTGATGAGCCGGACGAGATAGTGCCAATACTGGACGATGAAGGGCTGGTCGAGGCCGAGCTGCCGGCGGATGTTCTCCACCGTTTCGGGCGTGGCGCTGCGGCCGGCGATCTGGCGCACCGGATCGGCCGGCAAGAGATAGAGCAGCGCGAAGGTGATCAGCGAAACGCCGAGCAGGATGAGCAACGACTGGATAAGCCGGCGGCCGAGATAGGCGATCATGCGCGGCCTCCCATCATTCCCGCCCTCTTTGCGTCGGGTCGAGAATGTCGCGCAGCGCGTCGCCAATCAGGTTGAAGGCCAGCGCCAGCGCCAGGATCGCGGCGCCCGGGAAGAACACCAGCCAAGGGGCCGCCTGGAAATAGGTCTGGTTCTCGAAGATGATGTTGCCCCACGAGGCCGTCGGCGGCTGCACGCCGATGCCGAGATAGCTGAGCGTGGCTTCGAGCAGCACGGTGGTCGAGATGCCGAGCGTGCCCCAGACGATGATGGTCGGCAGAAGATGCGGCAGGATGTGGCGAATAAGAATCCGCGGCGCGCTCGCCCCTATCGTGCGCTCGGCATCGATGAACTCGCGCTCGGAGAGCGACGAGGTTTCGGTGTAGATGACGCGCGCCGTCTGCACCCAGTTGACCAGGGCGATCACCATGGCGACGATCCACAGGCTGGGCTGGAAGACCGCCGCCAGGCAGATGGCGAGCAGAAGTGCTGGAAAGGCCATCATCAGGTCGGTGAAGCGCATCAGCGCGCTGCCGATCCAGCCGCGGAAATAGCCCGCCGTGACGCCGACCAGCGTGCCGATCAGAAGCGCCACGCCATTGGCGACGATGCCGATGATCAGCGAGGTGCGGGCGCCGAACAGGATGCGGGTCAAAAGATCCCGGCCGAGCAGGTCGGTGCCCAGCCAGAACTTGGCGGTCGGCGGCAAGGGCGAGCCTTCGAGCGTCAGGCCGTCGAACATCTGCTCGTTGGGATCGTAGCCAGTCAGCCATGGCGCCAGCATGGCGCCGGTGAGCACGATTGCGACGATGAGCAAGCCGAGCAGCGCCAGCGGTCGCTTGACCAGCCGGCGCCAGACGCCGGCGCGCGGTTTTACCGGCATCCGGCCCGCCGCCGGGAGGTCAGGCGCGATGGGACTGGTCATCGCCGCCTTCGTCTTCCGTCATCGCCACGATGCGCCGCGCCGCTTCCTCGACGCTGATCTGCCAGCTCATCGCCAGCGATCTGAGCTGCGCGTAGGCGCGGTCGTCGTCGCTGCCTTTCGACAGGGCCGCGACCGCGCGCACGATGGTCTGGCGCTCGCCGACCCGCTGGCGCAGCGACGCGATCTCGCCGGCAAGCTGTTTTCGCGCCTCGAAGCTTTGCCGGGCGATCAGCAGCGCGCTGTAGACACCGGCGGTGCCGACCGGTTTCAGCAATTGCGCATCCGCCTTGTGCGACAACGACCATTCGATGCGGCCCGGCGCCTCCGAGCCGATCAGCGCCACCAGCGGCATCGGCGCCTCGCCGGGCTTCCACGGGAACTGGTCGTCGAAGCCGAGGTCGGCATCGAAGAAGACGAAATCCGCCGCGAGCGCCTCCGCCGGCAGTTGCGGCCAGCACTCGACCGCATCGAGGCCGATCGCCGACAACTGCCGGGTGATCGCCTGCACCGTCGTGTGCGGGCGATGCAGCACGAAGGCCTTGGCGCCGCCGAGATTGGGAATGCGCGTGGCGCGGCTCACGACACCACCCTGAGCCGCGGACGGCCGAATATCTTGGCCGGATCGTAGCGCGAAAGATAAGGGTCGGGCGCCACCTCTTCCTCGCGGCTCACCACCTCGAAGAACCCGTCGGCAATGCGCCCGATGATCACCGGCAGGGTCGCATGCTGGGTGTGCGGATCGATGGCGATCGGCCCCAGCCGCGTCGCGAAGCGGCGTTCGGCGAAGGCTTTCGAGAATTCCGCGGGACCGGCATCGGGATCGCCGGAAAGCACGTCCGCCATCACTTGCACCGAGGCATAGGCCGACGCCTCGAAGGACGAGGCGAAGGCGGCCGGACGCGGCGCGAAATAGGGCCCGGCCGACAAATGGCCCTTGCCGGTTTCGCCGATCGCCGGCAACTCGCCCTCGGTGAGATTGCACGAGATCACCGGGCAGGCGTCGGGCTTGAAGGCCGCGTCCTCGCTTCCCAGGTCGCGATATGCGGCGAGGAAGGCGTAGGACGAGGTGCCGATCAGGTTGTTGAGGATGAAATTCGGCCGCGTCACGCGGATTTCGTCGATCAGGCGCGAAACGTCGGTCTCGCCGATGCGCAGGTAGCGCTCGCCGAGCACCTTGCCGCCGGCGTCGGCGATCAGGTCGCGCGCAACGCGGTTCATCTCCCAGCCCCAAATGTAATTCGAGCCGAGCAGGAAGCCGTTGGCGCCGAAACGCGGCGCGACATAGGCCATCAAGGGCACCAGATGCTGGTTCGGGCAGGCATGCATGTAGACGACATGCTCGTTGGCCTCGAAGCCTTCATACGGGCAGGCATACCAGAGCATGCCTCCCGCCTTCTCCAGCACGGGAATTGTCTCCTTGCGGCTCCAGGAGGTGATGCAGCCGATGACATGGCGGGCGCTGCTGGTCCGGAAGATATCCTCGCAGAGCGTCGCGTAACGGTCGGCATTGCTTTGCGGGTCGCGCTCGACCGGGACAAGGTCGATGCTTTGCGCGCGATCGGCGTTGATGTCGGCGATCGCCCGCATCGCGCCGGTGCGGCAGGCGTCCGAGACGAGCTGGTAGCTCCCGGACCGGGAATAGAGGACGCCGATCTCGATGCGTCGTTTCAAGCGAGGCCCCAAAATGAAAAAGCCCCGCAGCCAGCGCCGGATGGGCGAGGCATACGAGGCATTTTTGCCGCCCGGCGACCAAAGCCGGTATTTTCGTGGGCCACCCTATTCCGTACCGTCCACCAGTCAAGCCTGAAAGTGTAACGGCATGCTGGGGCGGCTAGAGCAGTTCAGGGTTTGATGGAACCACTGACCTGCTCCAACGCTTTGTTTCTACGCAATTCCGGACGGAAAATCGCTGCGCCTTTTTCCCACGCAGGAGGGTGGCGAAACGATATCCCTACGCCTGCCTTGCCTCCGCAGGCTGCGCTTCATCGCGCCGTTCCGCCCAGCCGTCGAGCCAGTCGCGGCTCTGCATCTCGGCCAGGCGCGAGGCGGTGCGCTCGAATTCGAACACTTCCGTGCCGCGCTTGGCTGTGTAGAGCCCTTCGGGCGGCGCCGCCGCGCTCATCACCAACCGCATGCGGTGGTCGTAGAGCGTGTCGATCAAAAGAATGAAGCGCTTGGCCTCGTTGCGCTTGCCTTCCCCCAGCACCGGCACATGATCGATGACGACGGTCGAGAAACGGCCGGCGATCGCCAAATAGTCGCGCGCGCCGAGCGGCTTTTCGCAAAGATCGGCAAAGGAAAAGCGCGCCGCATCGCCGGCGGCGCGCGGCACGACGAGTTGGCGGCCTTTGAGCGTCAATATGACCTCGCCGGTCGGCCGGCCATGCGTCATGGCCTCCCAGGCGTCGTCCAGCGCGCGGTCGGCCGCGGCATCGTCCGGCGTGACATAGACCGGCAGGCGATCGAGCTTTTCCTGCCGATAGTCTTTCTCGGCATCCAGCGTCATCACCGCGGCATTGCGCTCGAGCAGCGAAATGAACGGCAGGAAGAGCTGCCGGTTCAGCCCGTCGCGATAGAGGTTCTCCGGCGCCACGTTTGAGGTGGCGACCAGCACCACGCCGCCGGCAAACAACGCTGAAAACAGGCGCGACAGGATCATCGCGTCGGCAATATCGGTGACCGAGAACTCGTCGAAGCACAGCACCCATGCTTCCTCGGCGAGCGCCCGCGCCACTGGCGGGATCGGATCGTCTTCCTTGACATCGCCGTTCTTGCGCGCCAGCCGGTGCTTCTGGATGCGGTCCTGCACATCGGCCATGAAGTCGTTGAAATGAACGCGGCGCTTGCGCCTGACCGGCAGCAGCTCGAAGAACATGTCCATCAGCATGGACTTGCCACGCCCGACGCCGCCATGGATGTAAAGGCCTCTGACCTGCTCGCGCGGCTTGCTGCGCGCGAACAGCCAGCCCAGCGCGCTGGATTTCTGCGCGAGCCTCTTTGCCGAAATCTCGTCGGTCAGCCGGTCGAGCGCGGTGACGATGCGCTCCTGCGCCGGGTCACGTTCGACGGCGCCGCTCTGGACGAGATGGTCGTAGCGCTGCCTGACGGTCGCATGGGTCTGGAGGCCGTCACGCAGATGCATAGGTCACGTCATTTATATCGAGCAGAATGCTCTAAGGAAGGCGCCAAGGGTGTGCTGAGATTCAGGTCAGGCCGAGCCGAGAATGGTGGCTTACGAGAACCGGAGCGGAGCGTACTTAAAGTACGTGAGCACCGGAAGCGCAGAAAGCCGCCGTTCGCAGGCCGGCATCACCTGAATATCAGCACACCCTAGCTTACCTTGTAAGCGAAATCGGCTGCCCGTTGGAAGTCTGGCCGTCGAACTTTTCGCCGCCCGAGGAATAGAGCCTGGCCAGCGCGCCGCCGTTTTCGTCGTAGAGCGTCAGCTGCTTGCCGGCGACGTTCCACGACTTGATGCCGTCCATCGGCGCCGGGCAGTGCAGCGGACCGGCGCGGTAGCCGGCGCCGAACTTGGTCTGCGGCGTCGCCACCTTGCAGCTCTGCCCGGCGACACTGGCGCTCCACACACCGGCGACGCTGGCCGCGGTGAGATCGGCGGCGCCGGCGGGCGCGGTACCGTCCGGCGGCAGCGAGGCGACCTGCGCATTTTTCGGCGCGGTCGGGAATTGCGACGGGTCAGTGGTGCCGGGCGAAGCCGGCGGCGGCAGCTGATTCTGCGTCACCGTGCCGGAGGGTGCCGGCGTCAGCGGCGCCGGCTGCTGCTCGTCCATCGACGAGAAGCGCGAGGTCGAGCAGCCGCTCGCAACCAGCGCGGCCAGCGACACGGCCACGAGGCCGCTTATTGAAAAGGGGCGGGTCATAGAAAAATTCATCCAAACCTCCGTCGGATCTGGCCGGGGGAAGCCATCCGCGTAATCTCCGCTCCACCAAGATGGCGAAGGTGGCAGAATTTCAACCCGATATGGTTAAAATAGGGTTTTCGATGCGGCTGTTGTAAATTTATCGCAACAAACGGGCAGCACCGGGACGACGCCGGAAGCAGCCATCTAAACCTTTGAAATAACGACATTATATCCTTGTGCTCGGCACGAATACATAGCCATCCGGGCCGATAATGTAGCATTCGCGCAGACCGTGCGGCTTGTCGATCGAGCCGGCCAACACGATGTGGCCGAGCGCTGCCGCCTTTTTCTCGACCGCATCCGGATCGGCGCCGTAAAGGCGCAGTTCGATACCGGCCCCGCGCGTTTCGGTGCCTGCGGTGACCCCGGTCATCGGATTGTCGAGATAGGAATGGTCGGCATGCAGCATGAACAACGAGCCCAAAAGTTCGATCGCTGCGAAATCCTCGTCGGCATAAATAACGCGCGCGCCAAGCACATCGCGGCAGAACGCCTCCATCGCCGCCATGTCGGTGACCAGGAGGTTGACGCCCACCCCGCGCGGCAGCGAGCGGCCGAAATCCTCGGCCTTCATCCACGGTGTTTTGGTTCGCTTCATCGCCATGGCGCAGTCCTCCGCGCCCGTGATCCTAGACGAAGCCGTCTTCCGGCCCTTGGCATTCGCCCGCAAAATGCTTGCGCCAGGCAGGCGCGTCCTTATCTCAGGAAGGACCGAGCCGGCGGGAGAGAGAATGGCTGCGAGCACGAGAACCGCCAACCGCTACTATAGCGGCCCGCCCAGCGATCATTTCGACGGCACCTTGTTCTTCAATCCTGGCGGCAAGCCGCCGGGGCGCTTCACCGATCTGCTCAAATGGCAATTCAGCGGCGGGCGGGCGAAATGGCCGGCGGCCTTTCCGAGCCCTTTTCCGAAAGCACAACCCGACAAGATGATCGAGGGTAGCGCGCTCAGGCTCACCATGGTCGGCCACGCCTCGCTCCTCATCCAGACGGCGGGCCTGAATATCCTCATCGATCCGGTCTGGTCGGAACGCGCCTCGCCTTTCGCCTTCGCCGGTCCGAGAAGGGTCAATGCGCCGGGGATTGCCTTTGCCGACCTGCCGCCGATCGATCTGGTCCTCATCAGCCACAACCACTACGACCACCTCGACCTTGCCACGCTGAAGCGGTTGAGGGAGGACCACGACGCGCGGGTCATGACGCCGCTCGGCAACGATGCCGTCATCAACCGCGCGGTGCCCGGCATGCGGCTCAGCGTGCATGATTGGGGCGACCGGGTCGACGTCGGCGCGGCCGCCATTCATGTCGAGCCGGCGCATCACTGGTCGGCGCGCGGCGGGCGTGACCGCCGCATGGCGCTGTGGGCGGGCTTCGTCATCGAAACAGCGGGCGGCAACATCTATTTCGCCGGCGACACCGGCTTCCATGACGGTATCAACTACCGGCTGATGGCTGAAAAGCATGGCGGCTTTCGCCTCGCCATCCTGCCGATCGGCGCCTATGAGCCGCGCTGGTTCATGGCGCCGCAGCACCAGAACCCGGAGGAGGCCGTGCAAGGCATGAAGCTGTGCAACACCACCTTCGCCGCCGGCTGCCATTGGGGCACATTCCATCTCACCGACGAGCCGGTTGAGGAGCCGGCGCAAAAGCTGGCCGAGGCGCTGGACGCCGAAGGCCTGCCGCCGGAGCGATTCCGCGCGATGCGCCCGGGCGAAGTGTGGGATTTGCCATCGGCCTAGCTCGCCAGGCAGCGGAACCCAAGGCGCATAGAAGCGTTGCTTCCTGACACAATTCGGCAGGGAGCCCCTCCATGATCAGATGGATCATTATTCTTTTGATTATCGCTGCCGCCGCGAGCCTTCTCGGCATGCCGGCGCTGGCAGGCGCCGCCGCAATGGGCGCGCGCATCCTCATCGGCATCGTGCTGATCATCTTCCTGCTGATCGTGCTCGGCGTCTTCGCGGTAACTTAGGCGCGACCTCTTGGTCGTCGCAGCGCGGCATCTTGCCGTCGCCCAAAACCGGGCCGGACTGGTAATTCCCGCCCGTTTCCGCCATATAGCGGCCAAACGGAATTGGAATAGCGGTTAGATGGCAGGCACCGCCCCCTTCGCCAAGATGAACGGCATCGGCAACGAGATCATCGTCGCCGACATGCGTGGCCGTGCCGACAAGGTGACGGCCGCGGCCGCGATCGCGCTCAATGCCGACGCCGCGACCAGGTTCGACCAGATCATGGCGATCCATGATGCGCGCACGCCAGGCACCGCCTATTATGTCGACATCCTGAATTCCGATGGCACCAGCGCGCAGGCCTGCGGCAACGGCATGCGCTGCGTCGTGCAGGCTTTGGCCGCCGAGACCGGGCGGAAGACCTTCACCTTCGAGACCCGGGCCGGCATTCTGAGTGCCGAGGAGCACGCCGATGGCTCGATCTCGGTCGACATGGGCAAGCCGCGTTTCGGCTGGCAGGAGATCCCGCTCGCCGAGGAATTCCGCGATACCCGCATGATCGAGCTGCAGATCGGCCCGATCGACGCGCCGGTGCTGCATTCGCCGTCCGCGGTCTCGATGGGCAATCCGCACGCCATCTTCTGGGTCGACAACGACGTCTGGTCCTATGAGCTCGACCGCTTCGGCCCGCTGCTCGAAAACCATCCGATCTTCCCCGAGCGTGCCAATATCACCATTGCCCAGGTCACGTCCCCGCAGACCATGGTCATCCGCACATGGGAACGCGGTGCCGGCCTGACCAAGGCTTGCGGGTCGGCGTCGTGCGCCGCTGTGGTGGCGGCAGCCCGCACCAGGCGGACTGGGCGAAGCGTCAGCCTGTTGGCTCCCAGCGGCGGCACGCTGCATATCGAATGGCGCGACGACGATCACGTCATTCTGACCGGTGCAGCCGAATGGGAATTTTCCGGCAGCTTCGATCCCTTGACCGGCGCCTGGGGCCGCGACACCGAAAGCGCCGCCTGATGTCCGCCCTTGAAAAAAGCGCGGCGCCCCAAGCCTCCACGGGGCCGGGTATCGACGTCGTCACCTTCGGCTGCCGCCTCAACACCTATGAATCGGAAGTGATGCGCCGCGAGGCCGAAAGCGCCGGGCTCGGCGCGCTTCAAGGCGGCGCCGTCATCTTCAACACCTGCGCCGTCACCGCCGAAGCCGTGCGCCAGGCCAAGCAGGCGATCCGCAAGGCCCGCCGCGAGAATCCGCAAGCACGCATCATCGTCACCGGCTGCGCGGCGCAGACCGAGCCGCAGAATTTCGCCGCCATGGACGAGGTCGACCTCGTCCTCGGCAATGAGGAGAAGCTCAAGGCGAACTCCTACCGCGCGCTGCCCGATTTCGGCGTCAACGACACCGAGAAGGCGCGCGTCAACGACATCTTCTCGGTGCGCGAGACGGCGAGCCATATGGTCGATGCCATTGAAGGCCGGGCGCGCGCCTTCGTGCAAGTGCAGAATGGCTGCGACCATCGCTGCACCTTCTGCATCATCCCCTATGGGCGCGGCAATTCGCGCTCCGTGCCGATGGGCGCGGTGGTCGAGCAGGTCAAGCGGCTGGCTGGCAACGGCTATGCCGAGGTCGTTTTGACCGGCGTCGACATGACCAGCTTCGGCGCCGACCTTCCCGGCAGCCCGAAACTTGGAAAGCTGGTGAAGACGATCCTGCGCCAGGTGCCGGACGTGAAACGGCTGAGACTGTCCTCGATCGATTCCATCGAGGCCGACGACGACCTGCTCGACGCCCTCGCCACCGAGCCGAGGCTGATGCCGCATCTGCATCTGTCGCTGCAATCGGGCGACGACATGATCCTGAAGCGCATGAAGCGTCGCCACAGCAGAGACCAGTCGATCCGCTTTTGCGAGGACGTGCGCAAGCTGCGACCCGGAATCGTCTTCGGCGCCGACATCATCGCCGGTTTCCCGACCGAGACCGAGGCGATGTTCGAGAATTCGGAAAGAATAGTAGAGGAATGCGGCCTGACGCATCTTCATGTGTTTCCGTTCAGCCCACGCGAGGGCACGCCCGCCGCGCGCATGCCGCAGGTCCGCCGCGAGGTGGTGAAGGCGCGCGCCGCAAGGCTGCGCGCCGACGGCGAGGCAGCCTATCGCCGCCATTTGTCGTCGCTCTCCGGCACAAGGCAATCGATCCTGGTCGAGCGCGACGGGCTCGGCCGCACCGAAGGTTTTACGCTGGCCGCGATCGCCGCCGGGCAACCCGGCGACATTGTTGATGCCGTGGTCGCCGGCCATGACGGCGCCCGACTGATCGCGGCGCCCTCTGCCGCGCAAGCCGCCTGAGAAACTGCGAGACGCATGGCTGGTTTTTTCAAGAAGATATTTTCGTTCGGCAAGAAAGAGGTCGTCGAGGAGCGCGTCGACGAGGCGGCCCCGCTGCCGCCGATCAAATGGGATGCGCTCGACGCGCTGAAGCCGGAAGCCGAGCAGGCCGCGCCAGAGGTTTTGGCGCGCGAGGAAGAGCCCGCGCCGCAACCGACGCCGGAAGAGCCGAAGCCCGAGCCGGCGCCAACCATCCCGCCAACGCCGGAACCGACAGTTCCTACCGAGCCGGAACCGCTGCCGCGGCCCGAGCCGGAAGAAGAACCGCAGCCGGCGCCCCTGACGCCCGAGCCGCCAGCGCCGGAGGAAGTGCCGCCGGCCGAGCCGGAACCTGCGCCGGCACCAAAACCGCAGCCCGCGCCGCAGGAGGTGCCTCCACCCGCGCCGGTCCAACCGGACATCGAGCCTTCGCGTCCGGAGCCCCGGCCTGAGCCGGCCCCGGTCGAGGTGCCGACGCCGCCGAGCGAAGTTCCGGTCGAAACACCCGCGCCGATCGAGGTTCCGCCGTCGGTGCCGCCTTCCATCGAGCCGTCCTCGGAAGCCGGCGCGGACCTGGCGCCCTCTGCTGAAATTATCGCGGAGATCTCGCCGCCAATTCGCCAGCCTGCGCCCATCGAGCCGCAGCCTGTGCGTGCGGAGATAGCACCGGAGCCGGAAGCAGTTCCCGCGCCACCGAAGCCCACTCCCGCCGCCGGCAAGGTGACCGTCGCCAAAAAAGTCGAGCAGAGGGCCGAGCCGGTAAAGGCGCCGGAGCCGGCGCGGCGGCTTTCCTGGTTCCAGCGCATGCGCGAAGGCCTGGCCCGCTCCTCGCGCGAACTTACCGGCAACATCGCCGGCGTCTTCACCAAGCGCAAATTGGACGAGGACACACTCCAGGACCTGGAGGACGTGCTGATCCGCGCCGATCTTGGCGTGGAGACGGCGCTTCGCGTCACCGATTCGCTTGCCGCAAGCCGCTACGGCAAGGATGTCTCCGATACGGAAGTCCGCGCCGTGATGGCAGCGGAGGTGGAGAAGGTGCTGACGCCGGTCGCCAGGCCGCTCGAGCTCGACCTCAGCCACAAGCCGCATGTCATCCTGGTCGTCGGTGTCAACGGCACCGGCAAGACCACCACCATTGGCAAATTAGCCGCCAAGCTCACCGACGGCGGCCTCAAGGTGATGCTGGCCGCCGGCGACACGTTTCGCGCCGCGGCGATCGAGCAACTGAAAATCTGGGGCGAGCGCACGAAATCGCCCGTCATCGCCTCCAAGCTCGGCGCCGATGCCGCCGGCCTCGCCTATGATGCCTTCGAGAAGGCCAGGGAAGCCGGCTCCGATGTGCTGATCATCGACACCGCCGGCCGCCTGCAGAACAAGACCGAGCTGATGGCGGAACTGGAGAAGATCGTGCGCGTGCTGGGCAAGCTCGATCCGGAAGCGCCGCATACGGTGCTGCAGACGGTCGACGCAACCACCGGCCAGAATGCGCTGAACCAGGTCGAGATCTTCCGCAACGTCGCCGGCGTCAACGGCCTGGTGATGACCAAGCTGGACGGCACGGCGCGCGGCGGTATTCTGGTGGCGATCGCCGCCAAGCACCGGCTGCCGGTCTATTTCATCGGCGTCGGCGAGCAGGTCGACGACCTCGAACCGTTTTCCGCCAGCGAATTCGCGCGAGCGATCGCCGGCGTGGCTTGAACAAAGGCGTGATCTTGAACGGCCGCCTGCTTTTTGGCCAGATCATGCGCAAGAAGGACTTTTATGAATATCATCGAACGTGAACCGTCCGATCCACGCCGCAAGCCGGTCAATCCCGGCCTGAAGTTCCTGCTCGAGCTGGGACCCGGCCTGGTGTTCTTCTTCACCACCATCCGCGGCGAGTGGCTGGCCGAGAAATTCCCGGTGTTGGCCCATCTCGGCGAGCCGATCCTGATCGCAACCGCCTTCTTCATGGTCGCGACGGCGCTTTCGCTGAGCGCCTCCTGGCTGCTGACGCGCAGCCTGCCGCTGATGCCGCTGGTCTCGGCGATCGTCGTTTTCGTCTTCGGCGCGCTGGCGCTTTACCTGCAGGACAAGACCTTCGCCTTCATGAAGCCGACGATCATCAATTCGCTGTTCGGCGTCACACTGCTCGGCGGATTGCTGTTCGGCCGGTCCCTGCTCGGCTACGTCTTCGATTCCGCTTTCCAGCTCGATGCCGAAGGCTGGCGCAAGCTGACCTTCCGCTGGGGGTTGTTCTTCCTTTTCCTGGCCGTGCTCAACGAGGTTGTGTGGCGCAACTTTTCCGAGGCGACCTGGCTTTATTTCAAGGTGTGGGGCACGATCCCGATCACCTTGCTGTTCACCTTCAGCCAGATGCCGTTGATCATGCGCCACTCGGTTGAGGAAAAGCCCAAGGAAGAGAAAGCCGGCAATTAAAGCAATTCCAGGAAAAGTGGCTGCCGGTTGGGTTCGGCGACTTCGCCGTAACCTCCGTCCGGAATTGCGTCAGACTAAGAGGGGGGACGGCATGGAATTCCTGACCACGCGCGAGGCGCTGCGCACCGTCTACAAGACGCCGAAGCCGACCGACGGCCCGATCCGCAAGGAACTGAAAGCCCTCGACGGCCATTGCCGGTCCTTCATCGGCAAGAGCCCCTTCGTGCTGATCGGCTCCTCCGACGGCGCTGGCAACGCCGACGTCACGCCCAAGGGCGATAAGCCCGGTTTCACCACCATCCTCGACAACAGCACCATCGCCATCCCCGACCGCCCCGGCAACAACCGGCTGGACACGCTGGAAAACATCATCCGCAACCCGTCGGTCGGGCTGCTCTTCCTCATCCCCGGCATGAACGAGACGCTGCGTGTCAACGGCGAGGCGCGCATCACCGTCGACCCCGCCTTGCGCGAACGGCTGGCCATCGACGGCAAGCAGCCGCAGAGCGTGATCGTGGTGACGGTCAAGGCGGCCTACATGCACTGCGCCAAGGCCTTCATGCGCTCCGACCTCTGGAAGCCGGAGACCTGGTACGATCGCGCCACCTTGCCGACGCTCGGCCAGATCATCCGCGACCAGCTGGCGCTGGCCGAAAGCGCGGGCGAGATCGACCGCGAGTTGGACGACGATTACCGGCAGACCATGTGGTAGGTTTTGCCGACGCGATTCGTCCGAACCGACCCCGCCGATCCATGCTGAACATCCTCGCCATTTCCGGCAGCCTGCGCGCTGCCTCGACCAACTCCGCACTGGTGGAGGCTTTGGCCGCCAACACGCCTGCGGACTGCCGCATTGCGGTCTATGACGGCCTTGGCCGGCTGCCGATCTTCAATCCCGACGACGAGGGCGAGCGCACGCCGCCGGAAGCGGCGCGCCTGATCGAGGCAGTCACGCGCGCCGACGGCGTCATCGTCTCCTGCCCGGAATATGCGCATGGCGTGCCTGGCGGCATGAAGAATGCGCTCGACTGGCTGGTCTCGCGCGACGCGGCCGTCGGCAAGCCGGCGATGCTGGTCCATGCCTCGCCGCGCTCGCTCTATGCGCGCGCGGCACTTGCCGAGATCATGCGCACGATGTCGTTCGCGCTGTACGAGGAGGCGGCGCTGGAGATCGCGCTGCTGGGGAAGAAGCCGGCGGAGACGGAGATGATCCTCGACGCGAACCGGCAGGCGCTGCGCGATGCCGTGCTGGCTTTTGCGGGCTTTATTCATTCGCGGTGAGCGCTGCCGGCAAATATCAGGTCCTGTCGACAAATGCCGTTGCATCCTACTGGCTGTATCATGTTACCCTGAGCCTGCAGGGCGCTTGGGGAATACGAAAACATTGTCTGGAAAGGCTGTCGAAACTTTTCGGCGCGCAAGGGGAGTCCAATTGCTTTTGGGACTCTGCCACGAGATCCTGTACCGCCAGTTTCTCGGAGCCGCTGCGCAAAAAGGCCATGCATTTGCCAGGGCTCTGAGCAGTAGGCCCGAGCGCAGTTATTGCTTCACCATCGCATTCAATACCCCTTGGATCATAGACGTGCTCACCAAGGCCTGGCAGGTATTCCCGACCGGGACCAGGCTGGTGGTGATCGACAATTCGTCGAAGCAGGATGCGCGAGTTTCGATCGAAGCAATCTGCGCGCGGCGCGGAGTCGCGTATTTCCGGCTACCTAGAAATTTCGAGACGAACCCTTCCAGATCACACGGTATTTCTCAGACCTGGGTCTTCCACAACATTGTCAAGCACCTCAAACCCGACATGTTCGGCTTCATCGATCACGATTGCTTTCCGGTCAGGCCGATCGATATCGCGCAACGCGTCGGACGCAAGATCGGGTATGGGGTGCAGTTGGGTGCCAAGTCCAGCTACCTGTACAAGGCGGCCGAAGACGAACCCGGCTGGTATTACTGGGCCGGCCTCTGCTTCTATAATTTCGCTACCGTCGAGCATACGAAGCTCGATTTCAGAAATCGGCTCGACATTGGAATGGATACCGGCGGCGGCAACTGGCCGGTCCTGTATTCGAAGCACTCTGCCGGGGAGTTCGAGATGGCCCGGTCAAATTCCGTCGCCGTGAGCGTCGAGGGGAAAATCGCCAACTATCGGGTATATGACGAGGCCCTTTTCCACGTCGGCGGCGCGTCCTACCGCTCGCTCGCGGCAAATCCGGACTATCGTCGCCAATTGGCGGACCATATCTGGAAAACCTACCTCGGCGGGACCCAGGATCGCCTGGTTTCCTAATGCATGTCGCCCGGAAATGTGCTGCCGCGACGCGCCTTAAGCCCAAATCGAGCCCGCGTCGAAATACCGTTGCAACCAGCCCAGCACACGTGCCCAGCCGTCGGCATGCTCGGCCGCGGCCTCGGTAAAGCCGGCGAAACCGCCATGGCAGACGGTAAATCTTGTGCCGCCGGCAATTGGCTCCAGGAGATAGGCGACGGTCGTCTCGCGCCGGCCGAGCGCCGGGTGGTCCCAATCGTATCTTCGCGTCTGCACGATCCGGCGCGGCGCCTTTATTTCGAGGAAGATCCCGCCGGCGGGCAGGCTCCGCCCATCCGCTGTTCTCACGAGCACATTCCAGCGGCCGCCGGCGCGAAGGTCGGCCGTCCAACCGGTCATCCGGTAAGTGTCGGGCGAACCCCACCAGCGCTCGACTTCATCGGTGACAAGCGCTGCGAACACCTGCTCTACAGGGGCGTTGACCTCGGCAAAGGCCATGGCAGTTTCGCCATTCGCCATGGCCTGCGGCCAGGAATGCCGGAGCATCATAGCGTCTCTCCCCGATTGTTTCGAGACCGAAACGATATCTCAGCTCTTTGACGGCGGGCGCTCGAAACCCTTGCCGGTTTCGAGCAGGCTTTTCAGGCTCGACAGCACCAGCGGCCAACCCTTGGCGACGTTTGCGATCAGCTTGTGCGGGCCGTCGGCCTCATGGGTGACGGCGAGTTTCATCATGTCGCCGTCCTGCTCGATGGTGAAGGTGCAGCGCGTATAGCCGTCCTCCTTCACCTCGGGCATCCATTCGTTGCGCCATTTGATGACCAGGCGCCGCGGCGGATCGACCTCCAGGATCTC
This sequence comes from Mesorhizobium sp. WSM4832, assembly GCF_055811115.1. Taxonomy (NCBI): domain Bacteria; kingdom Pseudomonadati; phylum Pseudomonadota; class Alphaproteobacteria; order Hyphomicrobiales; family Phyllobacteriaceae; genus Mesorhizobium; species Mesorhizobium sp. WSM4832. The sequence goes on from NZ_JBVVQH010000006.1 coordinate 142,571, forward strand.
GCCGGAATCGGCGATGCGGCCATCGGGAAAGATCAGCTTCCAGCTGGAGCCGACTTTCCAGTCGCTCTCCTGATAGGAGCAGAGGAAGAACTGACGGTTGAACTCGGGGTCGGTCAGCGCTTGCCAAAGCTTTTCAGGCGTGGTGCGGATATAGGTGACATAGACGAAGCTGTTGTCGCTCACGGCTCTTTCCTTTCAGGACGTTGCTTCAGGTCGCTCAATGCACTGAGCCGATGGCGCTCGAACTTGCCGATCCAGCGCTCGGCGATCTCGTTGATCGGAACGGGGTTGAGGTAGTGCTCCTTCTCCCGGCCGCGGCGGACGGTGGTGACGAGGTTCGCCTCCTCGAGGATCGCCAGGTGCTTGGTCACCGCCTGGCGCGTCATATCCATCCGCTCGCACAGCGCGTTCAGCGTTTGCCCGTTCCTGGCATAGAGGCTGTCCAGCAGCTGCCGGCGGGTCGGGTCGGCCAAAGCGCGAAAGACGGCATCCATGCTCATGGCTTTTAATATGCAACCATTTGGTTGCATGTCAAGCTCAAAAAGAATTGCCGCGGCCACATCGAGAGTCTGGCTCGTCAGGAAAGATCAGTGCTTGCGGGAGAACCAGAAGGCGTCGGCCATGCGCTGCATGCCGATGCGTTCGTAGAAGCCGACGGCGTTGGGCAGCGAGATCAGGCTGATGCCGACGGACGCGCCAAGCTGCCGGCGCGCCTCGTCCATCAGGCCCTTGCCGATGCCGAGCCCCTGCGCCGAAGCGGATACGGCGAGCTCGGAGATGTAGCAGACCCAGGAGAAGTCGGTGACGCCGCGCGCGACGCCGATCAGCGGCTTGCCCTCGATATCGAGGCGGGCCGTCAGGACAAGATTGGCGTTGGCCAGCATCGTCCTCAGACGGGCCTCGTCATCGACCGGTCGTGTTTCGCCAAGCCCGGACTCCACCAACACGCGGCGGAATTCGGCGACGTCGAGCGAGGGCTCGCTTGCGTAGAGGACTTTGGGAGGCGCTGTCATGCCGGCCAAGGTGCCCCACCCATCGACATTTTGGAAGCGTCCAGCCCCTATCTTGTGTCGGATGGCCCAAACTCAACTGCCAACAGCTGCCTTTCATTTGCCCGGCGCTTTGTGTAAACCGGGCGCCGGCAATCCCCAGCTAGAAGAAGACGGGCAAGGACCATGGACAAATTCACCAAGCTCACCGGCGTCGCCGCGCCCATGCCGATCGTCAATGTCGACACCGACATGATCATCCCGAAGGATTATCTGAAGACGATCAAGCGCACCGGGCTTGGCACCGGGCTTTTCGCCGAGATGCGCTACAATGACGACGGTTCGGAAAACCCGGATTTCGTGCTCAACAAGCCGGCCTATCGCAAGGCGCAGATCCTGGTCGCCGGCGACAATTTCGGCTGCGGCTCGAGCCGCGAGCACGCGCCGTGGGCGCTGCTCGATTTCGGCATCCGCTGCGTAATCTCGACCTCGTTCGCCGATATTTTCTACAACAACTGCTTCAAGAACGGCATCCTGCCGATCACCGTCAGCCCGGAAGACCTGGACAAGCTGATGGACGACGCGTCGCGCGGTTCCAACGCGACACTGTCGATCGACCTCGAGGCCAAGGAAATCCGCGGGCCGGACGGCGGCGTGGTCGCGTTCGACCTCGACGACTTCAAGCGCCATTGCCTGCTCAACGGCCTCGACGATATCGGGCTGACCATGGAGAAGGCCGGCGAGATCGCGTCTTTCGAGAAGAAGAACGCCGAGCTGCGCCCCTGGGCCTGAGCGTCTTCCGCGATAGGTAAGCCCGGCTGCCAGCAGCTGGGTTCGCGGCGGCTGAATGGAGGGACAGTCATGACACGTTCGCTTTTGGCGGCCGCCTGCGCGTCGACGGCAATCCTTCTCGCCGCCATCGGCGCCAATGCGCAGACCACCGCGCCGGCCACGTCCAGCCAGCCGGCGGCTGATCAAGGCGCGGCCGACCAGGGATCGGGCAGCGACCAGGCCGGTTCGGACGAGGAAAAGCAGGCGCCCATCCCCTTCGAAGGCGGCCAGTTCACCATCGCCCAGCAGGAACAGTATGGCGAGAAGGTGCTGGCCTATGACGGCAAGCAACTCGCCAGCAACTACGACGTCTTCTTCGAAAAGATCGTCAAGGTCGGCGACGTCAACGTGGCGTTGTTCGATGTCGGCGACGGCGGCAATCAGTGCGGGCCGGCCAGCCTCATCGCCTGGAAGCCGCAAGGCGGCGAAATCCAGACCACTACCGTCGAGCAGGACGAGTGCGGCGCGCCGCCGGTCGCCATCTCCGAGAGCGCCATCTATTACGTGCCCTATCTTCTGCCGGGCGATTCCAAGCCGGCGCTGCAATGGTCGCCGACGACCGGGCTGACCACGTCGGGCGAGCTCACCTACACGCCGGAACCCGGCACCGGCTGGAAGGATGTCGATCCGTCGAAATACGACAACATCATCGACGCCTTCCACAACGAGGCCGTCTACAAGGCCGGCCAGGCGCTGCTGGGCAACGACATGCCCGACATGGCGACCAGCCTGCTGGTCGGCGGCGGCACCGAAAAGATGGCGTCCGGAGCCTTCTATGCCACCGGCTGCGTGCCGCATGATTGCGGCGGCAATGACGGCTTCATGGCCGTCGACCCGGCCAAGCACAAGGTCTATTTCGCCCGCCGCGGCGACAATGGCGAGCCGCAGGCCTGGCCGCCGGTCAAGGACTGGCCGGCCGACATCAAGAAGGCATATGACGACGCGCAGGGGTCGGGTAATTAGGGCACCGGCTCTGCTACCCGCGCGGCTTCGTCATCCACGGGCGGAGCGACGCGCAGCGGAGCGCACACCCGAGGATCCATTCCGTGACGGTTGCCGTAGAGTGCTAGGGTCCAGAATTCTGCACCGTTGCAACGCTCTGACGTCACGGCATGGATTCCAGGGTCTGCGCGCGTCGCTTCGCTCCTTGCTTCGCCCTGGAATGACGATTTGCGGAGGGCTGCCCCAGCCAACCCCGGAGGTTTGTGCTTTCCTTTCGTGACAACAGTCGGCCCGGCTTGGCCCACGACCAGCCGCGCCTCTTTTGCTAAATGCAGGCCGACAAACCCAACGCGAGGCCCCCATGCGCAAGCTCATCTCCACCGGTTCGCCCTTCGAGAAGACCGCCGGCTATTCGCGCGCGGTGGTGCAGGGCGACTGGTGCTTCGTCTCCGGCACGACCGGCTACGACTATTCCACCATGACGATGCCCGACACGGTCGAGGCGCAGGCTCGCAATTGCCTGGCCACCATCGCCAAGGCTTTGGCCGACGGCGGCTTTGATATGGCCGATGTGGTGCGGGCGCATTATTATATCACCGACCAGGCCTATGTTGACGTCGTCTTCCCGATCCTCGGCGAGGTTTTCGGCGATATCCGTCCGGCGGCGACGATGATCGTCTGCCAGCTCAACAAGCCGGAGATGAAGATCGAGATCGAAGTCACGGCGCTCAAGCGCACGGCCTGATGCCCCTGTCGCCCAAAGTGCGAAGCGGTTGCGACAACGACATCGGTTAGAGCAATTCCAGGAAAAGTGTGAGCGGTTTTCCGTCCGGAATTGCGCAAAACAAAGAGATAGGGCGTTTCGCCGTTTCCATGAAACGGTGAAGCGCACTAGATGCGAGGATCGACCCATGGTGAAGGTCAGACGCATCGTTGCAAACATAGACACGCAGGATATCGCAGCGGCAAAGCGCTTCTATCAGGATGTCCTCGGCCTCGATCTGCTCATGGATATGGGCTGGATCGCCACTTACGGCTCGCAGGACAAGATGACCGTTCAGGTCAGCTTCATGGCGCAAGGGGGCTCAGGCACGCCGGTGCCTGACATCTCGATAGAGGTCGACGACGTCGACGCGGCGCTCGACGCCATGAAGGCCGCTGGCTTCGCCATCGAATACGGTCCTGCCGACGAGCCCTGGAGCGTGCGGCGCTTCTTCGTGCGCGATCCGTTCGGCAGGTTGGTGAATATTCTGTCGCATCGGTAGACTCTTACGAGAGGGGGGCGCGAAGGATCACGGCGATTGGTGTTTCGCAGCGCTCATCCCCTTGCGTCGCAATCGCTTGGCGTTTAGCAAGGCCGCGGTTCAATTTCTCTCCGGACGGTTCTCCATGGCTTCGAAAAATCTCTTCCTGCTCGCCGGCGACGGCATCGGCCCCGAGGCCATGGCCGAGGTGAAGAAGCTGATCAAGGCCATGAACGACAAGCTCGGCAGCGGTTTCGCTACTGAAGAGGGGCTGGTCGGCGGCTGCGCTTATGACGCGCATGGCGCGGCGATCTCCGATGCCGACATGGCGAAGGCGATGGCGGCCGATGCCGTGCTGTTCGGCGCCGTCGGCGGGCCGAAATGGGACAAGGTGCCTTACGAGGTGCGTCCCGAGGCCGGCCTGCTGCGCCTGCGCAAGGACATGGAGCTGTTCGCCAACCTGCGCCCGGCGATCTGCTACCCGGCGCTGGCCGCATCCTCCTCGCTGAAGCAGGACGTGGTCGAAGGCCTCGACATCCTGATCGTGCGCGAGCTCACCGGCGGCGTCTATTTCGGCGAGCCCAAGCAGATCATCGATCTCGGCAACGGCCAGAAGCGCGGCATAGACACCCAGGTCTACGACACGTTCGAGATCGAGCGCATCTCGGGCGTCGCCTTCGAGCTCGCGCGAACCCGCCGCAACCATGTGACGTCGATGGAAAAGCGCAACGTCATGAAGTCGGGCGTGCTGTGGAACGAGGTGGTCTCGCAGACGCACAAGGCGCGCTATTCCGACGTGAAGCTCGACCACATGCTGGCCGATGCCGGCGGCATGCAGCTGGTGCGCTGGCCGAAACAGTTCGACGTCATCGTCACCGACAATTTGTTCGGCGACATGCTCTCCGACATCGCCGCCATGCTGACCGGCTCGATCGGCATGCTGCCGTCGGCCTCGCTCGGCGCGCCGGACGTCAAGACCAGGAAGCGCAAGGCGCTCTACGAGCCGGTGCACGGCTCGGCGCCGGACATCGCCGGCAAGGGCATCGCCAATCCGATCGCAATGATCGCGTCCTTCGCCATGTGCCTGCGCTATTCCTTCGGCATGGTCGCCGAGGCCGACAAGCTCGAAGCGGCAATCGCCGCCGTGCTCGACGACGGCCTGCGCACCAAGGACATTTCTTCCCCGGGCATGACCGAGATCGGCACCACCGAAATGGGTGACGCCATCATCGCCAAGTTCCTCGGCTGAGCCTATGACCGTCGACATTCGCTGGGCGGAGGTCGACGATGCCGAAGCGCTCGCCGCGGTGCTTTGCGCTATGGCGGCGCACTACCGCCAGGCGCCGCTCGATTACAGTCGGGCGGCGGCCACGGCGCGGCAATGGCTCAGCGACGAGAGCCCGGCCTATCCGCATTTCGCCTTGGCGTTCGTGGGTGGCGAGGCGGCTGGCCTCGCCTCGGTGGCCATCGCCCACCCAGGCATCGATCTCGAAAGGCTGATGTTCCTGAAGGATCTGTTCGTGCGCGACAGCGCCCGCGACAGGGGCGTTGGCCGCGCGCTGGTCGGCTTCCTCGCCGCCTATTGCGTCAGCAAAGGGATCGGCCGCATCGACCTCACGACCGAAGACTGGAACGAGGGCGCGCTGCGCTTCTACGACCGGCTCGGCGCCGAGCGCTACGGCCAGAAGGTTTTTCTGCGGCTGACCGGGCCGGCGCTCAGGGCCATAGCCGACGATTAAGCCGGCCGCTTCTTCGATTTCTTGTGCTTGGCAGGTCCGGCGGCTTTGTCGAATTTCACCTTGCCCGGCTTGCCGGCCCAAGGCTTTGCCTCGAATGCCGGGCGCTGATCGGCTGGCGCCCGCTTCTCGAATCCGGAGGCATTCTGGTCGAAAGACCGCTTGCCGCGATGCGGCTTCTTGTCGGGTTTCGGCTGCTGGTAGCCGGCGCGCGACAGGTCCGGCGTGCCGTCGATCCGCCTGACCGCGATGTTGCCCTGCAGCTTGCGCTCGGGGCCGATCGCTTCGAGGAACCGGTCGGCCCAATCGGCGGCTATCTGCACGAAGGTTTCTTCCGGCTGCATCTTGATGGCGCCGATCTCGCGCTTGGACATGCCGCCGGTGCGGCACAGCATCGGGATCAGCCAGCGCGGCTCGGCATTCTGCCGGCGGCCGACCGACAGCGAGAACCAGACGCTGTCGCCGAAATCGTCGCGGCGGCTTGCCGTTTCTTCGCGCCGGGCCGGTCTGTCGGGCGACGGCGCGAACGCCGCGACTTCGAGCAGATCCTCGGGCGCCGAGCGGCTGGCCCGGCAAAGCCGCACGAAGGCCGCCGCCACCTGTTCGGCGCCACGCTGCTTGAGCAGCGTGTCGATGAAGCCACGCTCCTCCTCGCTGACCGGCTCGCCGAGCGCCGGATCCGCCAGGATGCGCTCGTCGTCGCGGCGCAGCACCTCGTCGGCCGAGGGCGGGCTCGCCCATGTCGCCTTGATGCCGGCATTCTGCAGCAATCGCTCGGTGCGCCTGCGGGTATTGCCTGGCACGATCAGGGCGCTGACGCCCTTGCGTCCGGCGCGGCCCGTGCGCCCGCTGCGGTGGAGCAGCGTCTCCGGGTTGCTCGGCAGGTCGGCGTGCACCACCAGTTCGAGATTGGGCAGGTCGATGCCCCGGGCGGCGACATCGGTGGCGATGCAGACTTTGGCGCGGCCGTCACGCATGGCCTGCAACGCATGGCTGCGCTCGCTCTGGCTGAGTTCGCCGGAAAGCGCCACCACGGAAAAATTGCGGTTGTTGAAGCGCGCCGTCAGATGATTGACCGCGGCGCGCGTGTTGCAGAACACCAGCGCATTGCGGGCTTCATAGTAGCGCAGCACGTTGATGATGGCGTTTTCGCGGTCGGCCTGCGCGACATTCAACGCCCGGTATTCGATATCGAGATGCTGCTTCTCCTCGCCGCCGGCCGAGATGCGCACGGCGTTGCGCTGATATCCCTGGGCCAGCGTGGCGATGGAGCGCGGCACGGTGGCGGAAAACATCAGCGTGCGGCGCCCGGCGGGGGCGGCGTCGAGGATGAATTCGAGGTCCTCGCGGAAGCCGAGGTCGAGCATCTCGTCGGCCTCGTCCAGCACCACCGCCTTCAGCGCCGACATGTCGAGCGCACCGCGCGTGATGTGGTCGCGCAGCCGCCCCGGCGTGCCGACGACGATGTGGGCGCCCCGTTCCAGCGCGCGTCGCTCCGTGCGCATGTCCATGCCGCCGACGCAGGAGGCGATCTGCGCACCCGTCAGCTCGTAGAGCCATTCCAGCTCGCGCCGCACCTGCAGCGCCAGTTCGCGCGTCGGCGCCACGACCAATCCCAGCGGCGCGCCGGCATCGGCGAAACGCGTGGCGCCGCCAAGCAGGGTCGGCGCCACGGCAAGGCCGAAGGCGACGGTCTTGCCGGACCCGGTCTGCGCCGACACCAGCGCGTCGGCATCGCCCAGTTCCGGCCCAAGCACAGCCTTCTGCACCGGCGTCAGCGCTGCATAGCCGCGCTTTTCCAGCGCCTCTGCCAGCGCAGGAACGATCGTTTCGAAACTGGACATCGTCTTCTTTCGGAATTTGGAGTTCTGGCTCGTCATCGAGCACCGGCCGGCACTGTGCCAGCCAAACGGAATTTGGCCGTTCGTACTTCTTGCGGCCGCCATTGTACAGAGCGGCCGCCGACCCCCTCCTGCCTCGCAGCATCCCGGCGCTCGCCGGCCTTTCATCGTGCCGCACGATGGATTCGCCTCGCGAACCGGCCTCTCACCCCCGCAAAGGGGGAGGAAAATAAAAAACCGGCGTCAGCTTGCTTCTGACGCCGGTTATTCAGGTTTTGGGATCGTCGCACCTGATTTTTCCAAGGAAAAACCGAGGTTGGTTCGATCCGACGCTGACCCGTGGGCGGGGGGCTTGGGGTTTACGAGCCGGTGCCGGACCGAACCGTCTCAGGCAACGCCGGTAAATTCGTCGGACATTGGGGCATGAGCGCGGATTATTTGTGTCGAGATTGTGGCGAAGCATCACCAATTCCAACATGCGGTTTGGAAACGTGACTGGACGTTTGAGAAAACCGCGGAACCGCGGCGGCTCGGCCGGCTCTTGCAATTCCGTTGCGAAAGCGCGAACCTTTGACGGCGCATGATTCAATCGAAGGATCGAGGCATGACCGATCACAGCAGCGGGGCGGAGGATGGGGAAGCATCCGGAATATTGATCCCGTTGCACGAGGCGCGCAACGCCCGCCTCGACCAGCCGGTACGATTCGACCGGCGTGAATTAGACCAGATCCTGAGGCTTTACGGACGCATGGTGGCCGCCAATGAATGGCGCGACTATGCGATCGATCATCTTACTGATCGCGCTGTCTTTTCCGTCTTCCGCCGGGCCAGCGAAGTGCCCCTGTTCCAGATCGTCAAGGACCCGAAGTTGGCGCGCCGGCAAGGCGCGTTCGCCGTCATCGCCGCCGGCGGCCGCATCCTTAAACGCAGCCAGGAACTCGGCCGCGTGCTTGGCGTGTTCGATTCCAAGCTGAAGGTCGTCGAAGCCTGAGCTGGGGGAGGGGAACTGAGGAATTGAAGAACTGAAGAAAAAGGCGCTTAGCGCCTCACATAACTGCCATCTTCCTTGTTCATCAGTTCTTCAATTCCTCAGTTCTTCAGTTCCTTTTCAGGCCCCTGAACCTCCGCTCCGGCAGCGAATCAGGATCGGGCGGCGATTCGGCGCCGCCATTCAGCGACAGCTGCATGAACACCGTGTCCAGCCAGCGCCCATGCTTGTAGCCCGACCCTTCCAGTCGCCCGGAGTGGCGGAAGCCGAGCTTCTCGTGCAGCCGCACCGAAGCGCTGTCCGCGTGGCCGTCGCCGATGACAGCGATGATCTGGCGGAAGCCCGCCGCGCGCGCCGTCTCGATCAGCGCCTGCATCAGCCGCAAGCCCACGCCCTGACCCTTGGCCTCGGGCGCGACATAGACCGAATCCTCGATAACGAATCGGTAGGCGGGGCGCGGCCGGAACGGTCCGGCATAGGCATAGCCGAGCACGACGCCGTCCTTCTCCGCCACCAGATAGGGAAAGCCGCCCGCCGCTAGAGCGTCGAATCGATTGCCCATCTCGGCGCGGCTGGGCGGCTCCAGCTCGTAGCTCGCGGTGCCGTGCGCGACCGCATCGGCGTAGATTTCCGTGATTCGGTCGAGGTCGGCCGCGGTCGCTGCTCTGATTGTAATAATGCTCATAATTTATGCAGGTCGTCTTCGTGCCTCGATAACAGCAGAGGCGTGCGCAAAAGGAAAGGGCGGCCGTTGGGCCGCCCTTTGCAAAGTCTATGGTCCAGTGAGACCGGGCAGCTGCCTTTAGCGGCGGTCGCCCATGAACTGCAGCAGGAACATGAACAGGTTGATGAAGTCGAGATAGAGCCGCAGCGCGCCCATGATCGCTTTGCGGCCGGCGACGTCGGCGACATCGCCTTCGAAATACATCTCCTTGATCTTCTGCGTGTCGTAGGCGGTGAGGCCGGCGAACACCAGCACGCCGATCGCCGAGATGGCGAAGCCAAGCGCCGACGACTGCAGGAAGATGTTGATCAGCATCGCAATCAGCAGGCCGATCACGCCCATGATCAGGAACGAGCCGAACGCCGTCAGGTCGCGCCTGGTCGTATAACCGTAGAGCGACAGACCGCCAAAGGCCGCGGCCGTGGCGAAGAAGGTCTGGGTGATGCTGGTGCCGGTATAGACGAGGAAGATCGTCGACAGCGACAGGCCGACAAGGCCGGCATAGACCCAGAACGTGGCCTGCGCCGCCCCTACGCTCATCGACTGGATGCGGAACGACAGGAACATCACCGCAGCGAGCGGCGCCAGGATGACGATCCAGCGGAACGCGCTTGCATAGATAAGCTGGCCGAAAGCGGTCAGCTGGCCGTCGCCGGTGACGGCGAACTGAAAGGCACCCCAGGCGGCAAGGCCGGTTATGAGCAGGCCAAGCCCCATGAGGTTATAGACTTTGATCATATAGGCGCGCAGGCCCTGATCGATATCGACGCGCGCGCCGGGGGCGGCGGACGTCTGGTAGTTGCGAATGGGATCAGCCATTGGAAATCCTCTGTTGCTTCTGCCCCGTCCGGTGACAGGTCCGCTCGGAGCAACTCCCGGGACCAGGCGCCGCTGGCGGAGCTCCAGCATGCCTAGCGCGAAATATGATGGTTCTTGACGTCAAGGACAAGACGGTAACGGGCCGTAACGCTCCGTGAGAGCACAAAAGGCCGGTTTTCGGCGCCTCCGGAAGGCATTCTTACAAAGATTTAACTGACCGGCGGCTCGAGACAGGGCGAGTCAGAGGTCGCGCAGCACCGGCGCGGCCTTGTGGCCGAGCACCCGCCAGGTGCCGGCAAGGCCGATGCCGACGGTGACCGTCAGTGAAACCAGGATCGTCGCCACCGCCACTTCCGGCATGAAATGCGACGGCAGCGTCATGATATGCGCCACCACGAACCAGGCGGCGATGCCGCCGGCGGCGAGCGCGAACAGCGCGGTCGCAAGCCCGATCAGCGCATATTCCAGCGAGAAGGCCGCAATCAGTGTCCTGCGCGTCGCGCCGAGCGTCTTCAGCACCACCGCGTCGTGGATGCGCGCCCGGTTGCCGGCGGCCAGCGCGCCGGAAAGCACCAATACCGAGGCGATCAGCGCCACGCCCGCGGCGGCGCGGATCGCCGTGCCCAGTTGCGCGACCAGCCGGTTGACGATGTCGAGCGCGTCCTTGACGCGGACCGTCGTCACCGCCGGAAAGGCCCGCGTCACGGCATTGAGCAGCCGCGCGTCGCCGGCCGTGGTGGCTTGTCTGTCGGTCAGCGTCGCCAGCCAGCCATGCGGCGCGCCGGCGAAACTGTTGGGCGAGAACACCATGACGAAGTTGATGCCCATCGTCTCCCATTGCACCTGGCGGAAATTGGCTATTCTTGCCGTCACGTTGCGGCCGAGCACGTTGACGGTCACGGTGTCGCCGAGCTTCAGCCCGATCGCCTTGCCCTCCTCGGCCGAGAACGACACCAGCGGCTCGCCGGAATAGTCCTGCGGCCACCACGCGCCTTCGGTCAGCGTCGCATTTTCCGGCTGCTTGGCGTCATAGGTCAGGCCGCGGTCGCCGCGCAGCACCCAGGCGCCGTCGGCCGGGGTCTTCACCTTGTCGACGTCGACGCCGTTGAGCGCCATGATGCGGCCGCGCAGCATCGGCACCTTGACCAGTGTTCCTTGAGGCGCCTGCTTGGCCACGAGGCCGGCGAAGGCATCGACGTCGCTGCTCTGGATGTCGACGAAGAAGAAGTTCGGCGCCCGCTCCGGCAGGCTGCCCGAGATTTGCCGCCGCAGATTCCCGTCGATCAGCGCCAGCGTCACCAGCAGCGTCAGGCCTAGGCCGAGCGACAGCACCACCGAAGGCGTCAGCGCGCCGGGCCGATGGATATTGCCGAGCGCGAGCCGCAACGGAACCGAGCGCACGCGCGGGCTCTTGCTGGCGGCCCATTGCACCAGCACCGCCACCAGCCGCAGCACCAGGAAGGCGAAGACCGTCGCCCCGACGAAGTTCGAGGCGATGCGGTAGTCGTTGGCCGAAAGGATCGCCAGCGCCGCCAGCGCCGCGACGATCGCCAGCGCGGCGCCGGCATAGGGCAGGCGCGGCAGGCCGCGGCTTTCGAACCCCATTTCGCGGAACAGCGCGGTTGCCGGCACGTCGCGGGCGCGGCCGAGCGGCAGCAGCGCGAAGGCCAGCGTCACCAGCAGGCCGAACAGCGCCGCCATCGCCAGCGCGCCCGGATAGAAGCCGCCTTGCGCCGGCACGGGGATGACCGACTGCAAAAGCGCGCTCGCCACGAAAGGCATCGCCGCGCCCAGGATGAGCCCGAGCACGATGCCGAGGCCTGCGATCAAAAGGATCTGCACCAGATAGACGGTGAAGACGAAGCCGCCCGAGGCGCCGAGGCTCTTGAAGGTGGCGATGACGCCGCGCTTGCCATCCAGATAGGCGCGCACGGCGTTCGCCACGCCGACGCCGCCGACCACCAGCGCCGTCAGCCCGACCAGGGTCAGGAACTGCGAGAAGCGCTCGATATTGGCGGAGAGCGCGGGGGCCGCGTTGCTGCGCGTGCGGATCGACCAGCCGGCCTGCGGAAAATCCTTCGCGGCTTGAGCCTGGATGTCCTTGATCCGCGCCTCGGACGTGCCCTTGGGCAGCTTCACCTTGTAGGCGTTCTCGACCAGGCTGCCTGGCTGCACCAGGCCGGATGCGGCAAGGCCCTCGCGCGAAATCATCAGCCGCGGCGCGAAACCGAAACCGTCCGACACCGCATCCGGCTCGCTGACCAGCCTGGCTCGCAGCTCGAAAGTAGCGCTGCCGAGTTTGAGCCGGTCGCCTATATGAAGATTGAGCCGGTCGAACAACAGGTCGGGCGCGGCGGCGCCGAACACGCCGGACCTGTCGCCGAACAGTTGTTCCTTCGGCAGCGCCGGATCGGTTTCCAGCGCGCCGTAGAGCGGATAGGCGTCGTCGACGGCCTTTGCCTCGACCAGCGCCTGGTCGGAACCGTCCTCCAGCCGCGCCATCGAGCGCATGCCGGAATTCTGCGAGACCGTGCCAAGGCTTTTGATGAAGCCGAGCTCGGCGTCCGAAGCGCTGCGCTGGTTGACCTGGAAGCGCAGGTCGCCGCCAAGCAGCGTCTGGCCCTGATTGGCGACGCCGGTGGAGATCGCCTGCGCCACCGAATTGACGCCGCCGATCGCCGCGACGCCCAGCGCGATGCAGGCAAGGAAGATCATGAAGCCGGACAGGCCGCCGCGCATCTCGCGCAGCGAGAAGCGGATGGCGAGCTTCAATGTCCGCATCAGGCGGGCACCTTGACGGGCTTCGGCGCATCCTCGATCCGCCCCGAGCGCATCGAGACCTGGCGCGCGCAGCGGGCGGCAAGCGCCGGATCATGCGTGACCAGCACCAGCGTCATGCCGCGTTCCGCCGCCTTGGCGAACAGAAGGTCGGCGATCTGCTTTCCCGTCGCCTGGTCGAGATTGCCGGTCGGCTCGTCGGCAATGAGGATGCGCGGCGACGGCGCCAGCGCCCGGGCGATCGCCACGCGCTGCTGCTCGCCGCCGGAGAGCTCGCCGGGATAGTGCGTCACACGGTCGCTCAAGCCGACTGCCGCGAGCTCCTGCGCCGCCACGCCGAACGGATCGGCATGGCCGGCAAGCTCCAGCGGCACAGCGACATTTTCCAGCGCCGTCATGTTGGGGATGAGATGGAAGGACTGGAAGACGATGCCGATGTTTCGTCCCCGAAACGATGCAATCTGGTCCTCGCTTTTGCCATTGAGCAATTCGCCGGCGATTCGCACTGTTCCCGAGTCGATCCTTTCCAGTCCGGCCAGAACCATCAGCAAGGTGGACTTGCCGGAACCCGAAGGACCGACGATGCCGGTTGCCGCGCCGGCCGCCACATCGAGGCTGACGCCCTTCAGCACATGGACGGAAGACGCGCCCTCGCCGAGCGTCAGCGATACGTCCCTCAGCGCGATGACGGCTTCTGTCACAATGAAAGCACCCTATATGTGAAAAAAAGGAGACGGCTCGTGTCTCCTCCCTTGGGTTGTTCCGGTCATATGGGGCTCGCCGCATGGCTTTCAAACACCGTTTTGCCGCAGCTCATGCCGTTTTCGCAGCCCTCATCCTTTTCCTCGCCGTTTACGGCGCCGTTTCGTCGGCGCGCGCCGCCACCTTCGCCATCGTCGGCTTCGGCGACAGCCTGACGGCGGGCTACGGCCTTGGCCCGGGCCAGGGCTTCACCGACAGGCTGCAGGCAGCCTTGAAAGCGAAAGGCCTCGACGTCACCGTCGCCAATGCCGGCGTCTCCGGCGACACCACGAGCGGCGGGCTGTCGCGGCTCGACTGGTCGGTGCCGGACGGCACCAGGCTCGTCATCATCGAGCTCGGCGCCAACGACATGCTGCGCGGCGTCTCGCCCGACATAGCCGAGAAGAACCTCGACGCCATGCTGGCAAAGCTGGAGCAGCGCAACATCCCGGTGCTGCTCGCCGGCATGCGCGCCGCGCCCAATCTCGGCGCCGACTACCAGAAGACCTTCGACGCCATCTACCCGAAGCTTGCCGCTAAATACGCCGTTCCGCTCTATCCGTTCTTTCTCGACGGCGTCGCCGGCCACCCCGACCTGCAGTTGGAGGACGGCCTGCATCCCAATCCGAAAGGCGTCGACGTGATCGTCGAGCGCATCCTTCCCGTCGTCGAGAAGGCGATCGCCGACAATGGCGGTCCGTCATGAGGGGCGGCGCGTCGTGAGTCCAAAACGCCACGGTTTCCGTTGGGGAAACTTTGTGGACAACAAACCTCTTGCCCCGCGCTTACATCGATGATTCGCTAGGGACGAGAGTTTCGATTCGAGGACAGGAGGCTTCACATGCCACGTCTTTTCACCGCCCTCGAAATTCCGCGTGACGCCGCCCTCTCTCTATCCCTGCTCCGCGGCGGGCTGCCCGGAGCGCGCTGGATCGATGTCGAAAACTACCATCTGACGCTGCGCTTCATCGGCGATGTCGAGGGCCATGTCGCCGACGAGATCGCCAACGCCCTCGACCGGGTGCACCGTCCCTCTTTCCAGATGACGCTCTGCGGCGTCGGCGCCTTCGGCGGCAAGAAGCCGCATGCGGTGTGGGCCGGCGTGTCCGCCTCGCCGGACCTGACTGGGCTGCAGGGCGAGATCGACCGCATCTGCCAGCGGCTCGGCCTGGCTGCCGATCCGCGCAAATTCTCGCCGCACGTGACCCTGGCACGGCTACGCAACGGGAGCCCGCTCGACGTCGCGCAATATCTTTCGGCGCGCGGCAATTTTTCCACGCTGCCTTTCCGCGTCGGCCGCTTCGTCCTGATGTCGTCGCGCGATTCGGTCGGCGGCGGCCCTTACATCGTCGAGGAAGCCTGGCCACTGGCCGGCACCGACGCGCTGGCCTCGAAGCGCTTCGCCAGCGCCTCCGACGCCTCGCGGATCATGCGATAGACGGAAGCGAAGGCTTCGGCGCCGTCGTAATAGGGATCCGGCACGTCTGCGGTATTTCCCGTCGCGAAGTCCAGATAGAGATGGACACGGTCGCGCTCGGCCGGCGGCGCCAGCGCCTTGAGGTCGCGCACGTTCGCCTTGTCCATGCCGAGGATCAGGTCGAAGCGCGAGAAATCCTCCGGCGCTATTCTGCGCGCCCTTTGCCTCGAAATATCGATGCCATGCTCGGCGGCAACCGCGATCGAGCGCGGGTCGGGAGCGGAGCCGATTTCCCAGCCGCTCGTCGCCGCCGAATCGAGCACGATATCGCCGGCAATTCCGCGTTCCGCCAGAACGGCGCCCAGCACGCCCTGGGCCAGTGGCGAGCGGCAGATGTTGCCGAGGCAGACGAAGAGAATGGAATTTATGGGCTTTGCGCTCATCGATCCGGCGTTATGGTTGTGCAATGTCGAAGTATCACAGGGATCTAACATGAACAGGGAAAAACTGAACCCGGAAGCGATCACGGCCGCGCTCGCCGAACTCGATGGCTGGTCGCTGGCCGCCGACGGCGCCGCCATCAAGCGCAGCTTCGTCTTCAAGAATTTCTCCGAGGCCTTCGCCTTCATGACGCGCGTGGCGCTGGCCGCCGAGAAGATGGACCATCACCCCGACTGGTCGAATGTCTACAAGACCGTCGACGTGACGCTGAACACGCATGACGCCGGCGGCGTCACGGCGCTCGACATCGAACTCGCCAAGCGGATGAACCGGTATTTTGGCTAGGGCCTCGCTTCTAAGGGTGGTTCGACTTCGTCATTCCAGGGCGGAGCAAGGAGCGAAGCGACGCGCGCAGACCCTGGAATCCATGCCGTGACGTACGAGCGTCGCCGCGGTGCAGACCGGGCAATCGGAGAGCCAGCGTAGACAGCCTTCTTCTGCCCCGCTGCATCCTTCGGCAGACGCAACGGCATGGATTCTATGGTCTGCGCGCGTCGCTTCGCTCCTTGCTCCGCCATAGAATGACGATGAGCGAGACGTTCCGGCCAATCTTCGACGTGGGCGATTGCCAACTCTGCCCAGGTTCGATTTCCCGACGAACCAACCCCCGAACTCTTGTAGCAGCCTCCCGCTTTCACCACATCTTCCGGCGGGTCGGCACGCAGGGGTTGCGCGCGGCCAAGGAGCGATTGATGGCGCAAGGTACCGGTTTTGATTTCTTCGGCTTCGGCGACAAGCTCGCCGGCGAAGGCGAGGTGCGCGAGAAATTCTGGCGCACCGCCAAGAAGGCGGCCCGGCAGATCCCGTTCATGGACGAGGTCGTCGCCGCCTATTATTGCGCCCTGGACAAGGACACGCCGCTGCGCGCCAAGGCGATCCTGCTCGGCGCGCTCGGCTATTTCGTCCTGCCGTTCGATTTCATCCCCGACTTCGTCGTCGGCTTCGGCTTCACCGACGACCTTGCCGTGCTGACCGCCGCGATCACCGCCGTCAGCGCCCATATCACGCCCGCCCACAGGCAGGCCGCCAAGGACGCGCTGGCCGACAGGAACTGAGCGCGGCTCGCTTCATGCCCGCAAATCAGCGCGTGCAAAAGACAAACTCTTGCCGTTTTCGTGGCCTCCAACTCCGCGCCGGGACGTCGCGCCAGCCGCTTTCAACGGTGGCGGCGCGAATGGTGGCGGTTTCCTGGGGTGAGTTCCTTTTCTTCGAGGACAATTCACCGTTTGGTAACCCTGATTAAATCAAAATGAAGCGACGGCAGGACGCCAGGCGGGCCCGCCTCCGCACCATTTGGAATACGGGAAGAACGATGCGCGGATTGATTGCTACAGTTTCCAGCCTGGTCCTGGTGGCCGCCTTCGCCACGCCGGCGCTGGCGCAGCAGGCGACCAAGATCGGCCAGCACAACGCCTGGGGCACCTACAGCTATCAGTCGCAGGCAGGTAAAGTCTGCTACGTGCTGACGGTGCCGACGGACAAGCAGCCGAAGACGCTCGACCATGGCGACATGTTCTTCTTCGTCAGCCAGCGGCCCGGGCAGCAGGTCTCCTACGAGCCGCAGTTCATCGCCGGCTACACCTTCCAGGAAGGCTCGAAGGCCACCGTCACCATCGACAAGAAGTCGTTCTCGATGTTCACCCGTGGCAAGTCGGCCTGGGTCGAGAACGCCGCGGAAGAGCCGGTGCTGATCGCCGCCATGAAGACCGGCACCGACATGAAGGTGCAGGCCAAGTCCGGCCGCGGCAACCCAACCTCCTATGTCTTCTCGCTGAAGGGCATCTCCGCCGCCCTGTCCTCGATCGCCAAGTGTAAATAGGTTCGAATGAGCAAATTAGGCAAGATCCTACGCACAGCATGGATCGTCGCGCTGTGTACGGCAGGATTGTTGCTTGGCGCCATGACTGGCTACAACAACGCCGGATACACTGGGGCAATAGCGTTGGGTCTGGCCGGCTGGATTGTTGGTGCAATTTTCGGCATGGGCGGTCTGGCCGGAGCAAGAGTTTTGATGCGTTTTCTAGCTGCCTAACGAGCGCCTTCCCCGCGCGTCAACTTGCAATCAGCCTGGCGCTG
The DNA here is from genome assembly GCF_055811115.1 of Mesorhizobium sp. WSM4832. Taxonomy (NCBI): domain Bacteria; kingdom Pseudomonadati; phylum Pseudomonadota; class Alphaproteobacteria; order Hyphomicrobiales; family Phyllobacteriaceae; genus Mesorhizobium; species Mesorhizobium sp. WSM4832. The sequence goes on from NZ_JBVVQH010000006.1 coordinate 160,198, forward strand.
TCTCCGCTTCCGCTCTGCGCCGCCGGATCGCCTCGGCGATGAATACCCGCGACAGCGCGTGGTAGAGCGGCTCGTGCGAGATCAGCCGCGCCGTGCCATAACCCAGCATCGAAGCGCACATCAGCGCGATCACATTGTCGTGGTTGCCGGTCATTTCGAGGATGATGACGAAGGCCGTCATCGGCGCCTGCACGACACCGGCGAAATAACCGGCCATGCCGAGCACCGCCGCTGTGCCGGTGGCCGTGCCGAAGACCAGGCCGAGCGTGCTGCCGAGGCCCGCGCCCACCGCCAGCGACGGCGCAAAGAGGCCGCCCGGAATGCCGGACACCATCGACAGCAGGCCGGCAGCGAATTTCTCCATGAAGAAGATGGCCGGCAACGGCGCGCCTTCGATCGCGCCACGCGCCTGCGTGTAGCCGGTGCCGAAGGTCAACCCTCCGGAGGCAATGCCGATCGCGGCCACGGCCAGCCCGCAGACAGCCGCCACGACCAGCGTGCGCGGCAGCGGCTGCAGCGCGTTCCAGCGCCGGATGCGGCGCATCGTTCTCAGCGCCAGCAGCGAGAACAGCGCGCCGACACCGCCGCCGATGATGCCGCAGGCAAGCACCAGCGGCCAGTCGGCGGCGAAGGCGACCGTGTCCCTGGCGACGCCGAAATAGGTGTAGTTGCCAAGCAGCCCCAGCGAGGCGAGGCCGGCCAGGATCACCGCGGTCAGCACCAGCCCGTTGGTGCGCGCCTCATAGGCGCGTCCCATCTCCTCGATGGCGAAGACGATGCCGGCAAGCGGCGTGTTGAAGGCGGCGGCGATGCCGGCGGCGGAGCCCGCCAGGATCAGGCCGCGCGCCTGCGCCATGCCGCCCCAGCGCGCCGCCTGCAGCATCACCGAGGCGCCGACCTGGACCGTCGGCCCCTCGCGGCCGATTGAGGCGCCGCAGGCGAGGCCGACGATGGTGAGCGCGATCTTGCCCACCACCAGCTTGAGCGACAGGATGTGGCTGCGGTCGTCCTCGTCACGCAGATGCCGCGCCGCGATCGCCTGCGGAATGCCGCTGCCTTGCGATCCCGGGAAGAAGGAATGCGCGAGCCAGGCGCAAGAGACGAAACCGAGCGGCGTCAAGACCAGCGGCAGATAGGAGCGCCAGCCGTCGCCATTGCCGGTCATGGCATGGAAGAGTGTCTGCGCACGGTCGGCGAGCAACGCGAACAGAACGCTGATCAGGCCGATCGAAATGGCCCCGGCCCAGAAGACGAGACGCGGCTGCCAGACGCGCCGCGACACCCACATTGCCTGCGAGCGCCGCAGCATACGGTATTTTCGCGATAGTCCGGCCATGTTCGCCCTCGGGATGGAAGCCAGCCCTAGCACAGGCTGAGGGTCGATCAAGACCGGGGGCGCGATCGCGCATTCCCTAGGATTGTCCCGCCGGCTCCGCGCCGGCGGGAATGTCAGGCGAACTCGAACTCACATCGCCATTTTTTCACATTCGGCCTGGGCCTTCTTGGTCGACGTATCGACCATATAGGCTTTGCCCTTGGCGTCGGTGATCATCATCATGCAGTGCTTGATCGGCTTGGCCATCTTCATCATCTCGGCGCCCATCTTGGCGTCCGGCATCATGGTGCCCATGTGGCCGTCCGGCATGATCGCGGTCACTTGGCCGCCTTTCATCATGGTCATGCTGCCCATCGTGTCTTCGGCAAATGCCTGCGAGGCGAAGAGGCCGACGAGGCCTGCAATAAGTACGAACTTGATTGAGTGCATCTGACAACTCCCATTGTTGGTGGGCATGGTCGCCCTCTTCAGGTTCGCCGCCGCGCTTCGATTGGTTACGTCAACACGAATATGTGATCGGCTTCGAAGCACGGCCGGTCGCGTTCGACCGCTGGGAGGGCAAGGGGTCAAAATTTGTTGACCTGCGTTGCCGTAGAATTAGCTGCCGCTTCCTCCTAATTGGCATAAGACCGGCCGGTGGCCGCTTCACGCCCCGCAGACACCGGTCACCACAAGCGCCTGAATGACGGAATTGGCCGGATCCTTGGAACAGCCTCTCTTTGCGACCGAGCGTGACCCGCGTCTCAAGCTGATCATCCCGTCGATCGTCGCCATCGCCTTCCTGATGGAGCAGCTCGATTCCACCATTCTCACCACCGCTATCCCTTCCATCGCGCAAAGCCTCGACACGACCCCGGTCCGGCTCAATCTGGCGATCACCACCTACATCCTGACCTTGGCGGTGTTCATTCCCGTCAGCGGCTGGTTCGCCGACCGGTTCGGCGCCCGGAAAATCTTCGCGCTGGCGCTCTTCACCTTCACCCTCGGCTCGGTCCTGTGCGGCACGGCCAACAGCGTCGGCATGCTTTTGGCCATGCGCGCGCTGCAGGGGCTGGGCGGCGCCATGATGACGCCGGTCGGGCGGCTGATCCTTCTGCGCTCCTTTCCGCGCAGCGGGCTGATCACCGCCATGACCTACACGACCCTGCCGGCGATTGTCGGGCCCGTCATCGGGCCACTGCTCGGCGGCCTCTTGACCACCTATGCCTCCTGGCGCTGGATCTTCTATGTCAACGTGCCGTTCGGCCTCATCGGCATCTTCGCCGCCTTGCGCTTCGTCGACGATTTCCACGGCGAGGAAGCGCAGCCTTTCGATTTCGCCGGCTTCCTGATGGTCGGAGCCGGCGCGGCGCTGCTGCAATTCGGCCTGGAGAATATCGGCCGTCCGGCGATTTCGTCGCTGGCGACCGTGCTGGTGCTGGTCGCGTCGGTCCTGCTGCTGCTCGCCTTCGGCCGCTATGCGCGCCGCGTCGCGGCGCCCGCGGTGGATCTGACGCTGTTTCGCTTTCGCTCCTTCTGGGTCGGCACGCTGGCCGGCGGCCTGTGCCGCATCGGCCTCAACGGCGCGCCGTTCCTTTTGCCGCTGATGCTGCAGGTCGGCTTCGGCATGAGCCCGGTCACCTCCGGCTCGCTGACCTTCGTCGGCAGCTTCGGCGCCTTGCTGATGCGGCCATTGCTGTCGTTTTTCTTGCGGCGCTTCGGCTTCAAGGCCGTGCTGAGCGGCAGCGCAATTGTCGGATCGATGGCGGTGGCGGGATTTGCCCTGCTCGATGCCGACACCCCGCATTGGGCGATCGGCCTCTATGTCTTCTTCTTCGGCATCGTCCGCTCGGCGCAGTTCATGTCCTCCAACACGCTATCCTATGCCGACCTGCCGGCGGAGAAGCTCAGCCGCGCCACCAGCCTCGGCGGCGTCCTGCAGCAGCTCAGCGTCTCGCTCGGCGTCTCGATCGCCGCCATGGTGCTCGGCCTGGTCTCCGGTGAGGTGCATGCGCCGACGGCGGATCAGTTCCATTGGGCGTTCCTGCTGACGGCGGTCATCCCGCTGCTTCCCATCCCCGGGTTCTTCTTCCTGCATCCGGAAGACGGCCAGCAGGTCAGCGGCCATCGCCGCAAGGCGGATGCCGTCGCCGACGCAACGCCCGTGAACCCGCCAGGCGCATGACTCCGGCGCCAAGCTGTGCTAAGCGCCGCGCTTCCTGTTCAGCCGATGCTGAAATCGGCTGCAAATCGCTTATATTGGCGCCACCATGACCGTTTCGCTTGATCTTACCGCCGAAGGCGCCCGTGACGCCTTGCGCCGCACGACGCAAACCGAGAAGCCGTCGCTGATCGGCCTGACCCGCGCCGAGCTCGGCGCCGCTCTTGTCGAGGCCGGCATCGTGCCCGAGCGCCAGGCCAAAATGCGCGCCCAGCAGCTCTGGCACTGGATGTATGTGCGCGGCGTCTGCGACTTCGCGCATATGTTCAATATCTCCAAGGACTTGCGCGCCGAGCTCGGCAAGCACTTCACGGTCGCGCGGCCGGAAATCGTCGAGGAGCAGATCTCTGCCGACGGCACGCGCAAATGGCTGTTCCGCTTTCCGCCGCGCGGCGCCGGCCGCCCGGTCGAGATCGAAACGGTCTATATCCCCGAGGAAGGCCGCGGCACGCTCTGCATCTCCTCGCAGGTCGGCTGCACGCTGACCTGTTCCTTCTGCCACACCGGCACGCAGAAGCTGGTGCGCAACCTCACCGCCGAGGAAATCCTGGCGCAACTGCTGACCGCCCGCGACCGTCTCGGCGATTTCCCCGACCGCGACACGCCCGACGGCGCCATCGTGCCGGCCGAGGGGCGCAAGGTTTCCAACATCGTCATGATGGGCATGGGCGAGCCGCTTTACAATTTCGAGGCGGTGAAGAAGGCGCTGCTGATCGCTTCCGACGGCGACGGACTTTCCCTGTCGAAGCGCCGCATCACGCTTTCCACCTCTGGCGTCGTGCCGGAGATTTTCCGCACCGGCGAGGAGATCGGCGTCATGCTGGCGATCTCGCTGCACGCCACCAATGACGATCTGCGCGACCTTCTCGTGCCGATCAACAAGAAGTTCCCGCTGAAGGACCTCATCGCCGCCTGCAAGGCCTATCCGGGCCTCTCCAATGCCAAGCGCATCACCTTCGAATATGTGATGCTCAAGGACGTCAACGACTCTCTCGAAGACGCCAAGGCGCTGGTGAAGCTGTTGAAGGGCATTCCGGCCAAAATCAACCTGATCCCGTTCAACCCCTGGCCGGGCACCAACTACCAGTGCTCGGACTGGGAGACGATCGAGAAGTTTGCCGACTACATAAACAATGCCGGCTATGCCTCGCCGATCCGCACGCCGCGCGGCCGCGACATCCTCGCCGCCTGCGGCCAGCTCAAGTCGGATTCCGAGCGCATGCGGAAAGTGGACCGCCTGGCGCTCGAAGCCATGATGATCGCAGGGCACGGCGAGGCGTGAGACGTCTCGTCGCCTACCTCATTCGCTTCGCCGTCATCCTGGTCGGCTATGTCGTGGCTTCGCTGGCGGCGAGCGCCTTCCTCAACGTCCTGGTCCTGGCGCATCTCGGCTACACGCCCGCCGATCCCGAGCCGACGGCGACCGCCTCGCTCTATTTCTCGGTACCTTTCGTGGCGCTGTTCGTCGCCTATTTCGCCTTCATGCCGGCGGCGGTCGTCATTTTGATCGCCGAAGTGCTCGGCCGGCGCGACTGGTTGTTCTACGCGCTCGGCGGCGCCGTCATCGCCGTCGTCTTCCTTGGCTTCGTGCATAGTGTGGGCGATGCCAATTTCGATGTCACCGCGACCAACGCCAGATTGGCCGTGATCGGCTGCGGCATGGTCGGCGGCATCTTCTATTGGCTCTCTTCCGGCCGCTGGGCCGGAAGCTGGCGCCGCCAAGCCTTGCCCGATTCCGAACCCTGAACCCGGGCGTTGCCTACTTCGCCTGCGCGGTCAGGATCTTGAGCGCGAAAGCCGAGAACACGCCGCCGAACAGATAGTCGACCACGCGTGTTACGCGCGGGCTTGCCTTCATCGCCGCCGAGAACTTTTCCGCCGCCAGCACCATCGGCGCCGTCACCGGGATCGACAGCACGATGAACATCATGCCGAGGAAGAACAGTTTTCCGGATGCGTTCGGATCGTGCGCCGAAACGAATTGCGGCAGGAAGGTCATGAAGAACAGGATGATCTTGGGGTTGAGCAGATTGACGCCGAGCCCGGCCGCCCAGCTGCGGAACAGCGAGACTTGCGGTCCCGTCCTCTTCTCTGGCGAGAAGGCAGAGCCCTTCGTCACCGCCTGGAAGGCCAGGAACACCAGATAGCCGGCGCCGAAGATCTTCAGGACGAAGAAGGCCATCGGCGAAGCGACGATCAGCGCCGAGATGCCGACCACCACCAGCGTGGTGTGGATCAGCGTGCCGGTGAGCGCGCCGGCCATCGAGGCGAAGCCGGTGGCGCGGCCCTGGCTCAGCGTGCGCGAGACGAACAGCGTCATATCCGGCCCCGGCGTGATCGCCAGGATGACGGTGGCAATGGCGAATTGGATAAGGGTCGAAGTGTCAGGAATGAAGGACATTGGCAACCTCGGAATGGATCGCGCAGCCTATAGCGCGGCTATTTTTGCGTCGCCAGCGTCTGCTCAGGCAAACATCTGGCCCAGCCTGTGCGGTTGCCAGACGGCTGTTCGTCTCTTGCGCCACCGGGAAAGGCCGTGATACCTCGCCCGCGAAGCTATTTTCCCGCGGAACCGCCAAAATGTCCAAGACCAAGACCGTCAAGAAAGTCGTGCTCGCCTATTCCGGCGGCCTCGACACCTCGATCATCCTGAAATGGCTGCAGACCGAGCTCGGCGCCGAAGTCGTCACCTTCACCGCCGATCTCGGCCAGGGTGGCGAGCTTGAGCCGGCGCGGCGCAAGGCCGAGATGATGGGCATCAAGGACATCCGCATTGTCGACGTGCGCGAGGAGTTCGTCGCCGACTTCGTCTTCCCGATGTTCCGCGCCAATGCCGTCTATGAAGGCACCTATCTGCTCGGCACCTCGATCGCGCGGCCGCTGATCTCCAAGCACCTGGTCGAGATCGCCAGGGAGACCGGCGCCGACGCGATTGCGCATGGCGCCACCGGCAAGGGCAACGATCAGGTGCGCTTCGAGCTTTCGGCCTATGCGCTGAACCCCGACATCAAGGTCATCGCCCCGTGGCGCGACTGGTCGTTCAAGTCGCGCACCGATCTGCTGAACTTCGCCGAGCAGCACCAGATCCCGGTGCCGAAGGACAAGCGCGGCGACGCGCCCTTCTCGGTCGACGCCAACCTCCTGCACTCCTCTTCCGAGGGCAAGGTGCTGGAGGATCCGTGGAGCGAGCCGCCGGAATTCGTCCATCAGCGCACCGTTTCGCCGATGGACGCGCCCGACGTCGTCACCGAGATCGAGATCGAATTCCTCAAGGGCGATCCGATCGCGCTCAACGGCAAGAAACTGTCGCCGGCCACCATGCTTGCGGCGCTCAACGACCTCGGCCGCGACAACGGCATTGGCCGGCTCGACCTTGTCGAGAACCGGTTCGTCGGCATGAAATCGCGGGGTGTGTACGAAACCCCCGGCGGCACCATCCTGATCGCCGCGCATCGGGCGATCGAATCGATCACGCTCGACCGGGGTGCCGCGCACCTCAAGGACGAGTTCATGCCGCGCTATGCCGAGCTGATCTACAACGGCTTCTGGTTCGCGCCCGAGCGCGTGATGCTGCAGGCGATGATCGACAAGAGCCAGGAAGACGTCGAAGGCACGGTGCGGCTGAAGCTCTACAAGGGCAACGTCATGGTCACCGGCCGCAAGTCGAAGAAGACGCTTTATTCCGATGCGCTCGTCACCTTCGAGGACGATCGCGGCGCTTACGACCAGAAGGATGCGGAAGGCTTTATTCGGCTCAATGGGTTGCGGCTCAGGACGCTGGCCGCGCGCAACCGCAAGCACTAAAGCGTGTCGCGCTGAAACGGATTCAGGCGACACGCTTTTAGTTTTTGTTCTTATGCATGTCGTTGTCCCAGAACCGCTGCACACTTCTGGGCGACATGCATTAGTATTCAGCCGATACAGCAGCGATCAAACGACCCGGCGGAAACGCCGGGTTTTTATTTCAGTACGCTAATATATGAACTCTTGGCCCGAAGCCCGTTGTGTTGACCTGTGCGCAGTATCGGTTACTTTGATTGCGGGACAGGGGGCTTGGATTTGCACAATCGAATTTTCTTGCTGTTGACCGCAGCAGTGGTCGCAATCGGATGTCAGGCGGCGACAGCGGCAACGAAGCCGCCCGAACCAGAGATGGCCAATGTGTCGCCTCGGCTCGCGTATGGGACCTTACGTTCAAGCATCAACTCGCCTCATTCATGGGCGTGTCATTGGACCGCATGCCGGCGCTTTTTTGTCAGCGCATTTTCGAAGGCGTGCGGACCGGGCGTATCAGCTTCTCGGACATAAACGCCATTCAGCTCAACCAGCCGACCGAGATTTGGAGCGTCATCAAGGGCAAGTCCAAGGCAGCTGCGGTAACGCAATCCCCGCCGCCGCGGTCGTCCAACTTCCGCAACTGCCCCGGTATTGACGGCACCTTCCAAGTCCCGGTTTCCCAAAAATGCCCGTTGAGCGGCTACGCGCATGGCGACCAACCGACAAAGATGGACACCAAGCGTAGCTTAAAACCGGCCTCAGCGCCGCGGTCGTCCAAGTTCCGTAACTGCACCGGTATTGACGGCGCCTTTCAGGTTCCCATTGCCCAGAATTGCCCATTGAGCGGCTACGCACATTATTGAGAGTGATCGGCCTGGCAATCAAACCCCATCCGAGAACAAAAAAGCCCGGCACAAGCCGGGCTCCGAAATCGAGGTCTTCAATCAATCTGCGTCGATCGCCTCGGCGATCTGGGCGATGGCCTGCTGATAGACGCTGGCCGAGTTCCAGCCGGCGATCGCGCCCATATTCGACTCGGCGCCGGCACCCGCCCGCCAGCCATGCGCCTTGAGGTAGTTGGCTGTCGACGCGAGCGCCGTGTTGCGGTCGCGCAGGTTTCCGCTGCCAACGCCATATTTCTCGACGTTTCCGGGCAAGAACTGGGTGTGGCCGATCTCGCCATGCATGGCGCCGACCGAGGAAGCGCTCAGCGCGCCGCGATCGACCAGTTTGAGCGCAGCGATGGCATGCGGGGTGAAATAGTCCGGGCGGCGGCAGTCATAGGCCAGCGTCAGGATGGCGGAGACCGTGTTCTGATTGCCCATTGAGGCGCCGAAGCCGGTTTCCATGCCCCAGATAGCGAGCAACACGCCGGGCGGCACGCCATAGGTCCGCTCGATATTGGCGAACATCGCCGCGTTGGCCTTCTTCAGCGCACGGCCCCTCGAAATGATGGCGGAAGCGCCGCGACGCTTCATGAACGCCTCCACCGAGCCGCTGAAAGCCTTGTGGATGGCGCGGTCGGCAGAGATCGTCCTTGTCGCGTAGGTTGCCCCGGCCAGTGCCGACAAGCCCTTTTGGCCGACGCCATTGGCCTTGGCCTCGGCGGCAAAGCCCTGCTTCCAGGCCTCGAAGCCGGCGCCGTTCTTGCCACAGCTGGCCGCGGCCTCGGCGCCCGTCGCCAGCCCAAGCATCGCCACCACCGCCGCGGCGGTCACGAAAATCCTTCTTTTGGCAAAAAATGCCATGTCCTTCTCCTGGTTGCCTGAATCAACGTCCCGGTTGCGAATTTGCCAGCGAAACGTCCGGTTGTCACCGCCTTCAGGGGGGACGTGACACCCGACACTGGCGAAAGAAGGGCAAACTGCCTACGATCAGGCATCAGGTGTGGCGGGCTTGCCTCATGAAAGACGTTGATGCCGTGATCACTGGCGCCAGTTCCGCGGGGCTTGCCGCGGCAAAGGCGCTTCGAGCGGCCGAGCTTTGGGCGCGCAGGGCTGTCGGTCATTGCCAGCTTGCGACGAAGTAGCATCGGAACGCCGGGAGACGGCCCGCGTTTGAACGAAGCCCGCTCACTGCCGCTGTTGGAAACAAGATGAAGCTGTTCGACTGTCCAAACTGCGGCCACCGCCTTTATTTCGAGAATGCCCAGTGCCTGAGCTGTTCCAGCCTGGTGCTTTACGATCCGGACCAAGCGCGTTTCCTGCTTGCGGGCGCCGGCGGCGTTTTTGAATGCGGCAATGCCGACGAATGCGCATGCAACTGGCGTGCCGAGCCGGATCACGTCTTCTGTCGCGCCTGCGCGCTCAACCAGCTGATCCCGGACCTGTCGGTCGACGGCAACCGGCGGCGCTGGATCCGTGTCGAGGCAGCCAAGAAGCGCGCTATCTATTCGTTGCTCGGCTTCGGCCTTTCGGTCACGCCCAAAACCGGTCCCGACGACGAGACCGGGCTTGCCTTCGATTTCCTCGCCGACCCGATCGGCGCCGGTCCGGGCGGTGAACGCATCCTGACCGGGCACGACAACGGGCTGATCACGCTCAACGTCGCCGAGGCCGATTCCGCCGAACGCGAACGGCGACGCGTCGAGATGGGCGAGAACTACCGCACCTTGCTCGGCCATTTCCGCCACGAGTTCGGCCATTTCTATTGGGACCGGCTTATCCGTGACGATGCCGGGCGACTTTCGGCCTTCCGCGCGCTGTTCGGCGACGAGCGCGCCGATTATGAGCAGGCGTTGAAGACTTATTATGCCGACGGCGCGCCGCCAGACTGGCAGCAGCGCCACATTTCGGCCTATGCCACATCCCATCCATGGGAGGACTGGGCTGAGACCTGGGCGCACCATCTCCACATCACCGACACGCTGGAGATGGTGCACGCGCTGAATTTCCCACTCGGCCGGCTGGAGACCGTGGATACGCAAGCTCTGCCGCGCGGCGACACCGGCGGACATTTCCAGCCGGCCCCTGCCGACCCTGATCCGGTGCCGGAACCATTCGGGAAAATCCTCGCGCGCTGGCTGGTGCTGTCGGAGGCCTCCAACTCGATCAACCGCTGCATGGGCCTGCCGGACCTCTACCCCTTCGTGATTTCCGATGTAACGGCGCAAAAACTGGCCTTCGTACACGACCTTTTGACCTGCACACCGAAAGAGCGTGGAACAATTCGTGAGCAGGCAAAGGCGCTTTAGCCGGAACGCATAAGCCTCTTTTTCGTTTCCGAGCCCGAGGGAGCGTTGAAAACGGAGAGAAAAGTCATGAAACGCGTATTGTTTCCGGCGCTTGCCGGTGCGCTGCTCACTATCTCGGGCGCCGCTTTCGCCGACACTGCCGTTTCGGCGGTGGCCGATCTCAATGTGCGCGCCGGCCCCGGCCCGCAATACCCCGTCATTGGCGTACTGGCGGCTGGCCAGTCGGCAACGCTCACCGGCTGCATCGAGAACAGCAAATGGTGCACGATCGCCGAAGCCGGCGGCAACGGCTGGGTCTATTCGGACTATGTGACGGGCGACTTCGGCGGCAGCCGGGTTGTCGTGACGCGCCGGCCGGCCGATGCCGGCATTGCCGTCGTGGCGCCGCCGACCGACGACGTCTACACCACCGACACCTACACCGGCGCCATCGTTTCCGGCGACGACGCCATCGAACCGATCGTCAGGCCGCCGGCCGAGGTCGGCACCTATGTCACCACGCACCGGGTCGATCCGGTCTATCTCGAAGGCGAGGTGGTGACGGGCGCCACGCTGCCCGACACGGTCGAGCTGCGCGAGATCCCCGACTACCGGTATCGCTATGTCTACGTGAACAACCAGCCGGCGCTGGTCGATCCGGGGACAAGGCGCATCGTCTACGTCATGCGCTGAGCCAGCTGGATTGCTGCGAAAAGAGCGGCCGCCAGCGATGGCGGCCGTTTGTGCTTGGCTGTGCTGATTGAAAACTCAGGCAGCTTGCATCCGTTCAATCGAGGCGATTTCGGCCTTCTTTGCCTCGCCTTCCACGGCAAGGTCGTAACTGGCCTGCATGTTCATCCAGAACCGTGGTGTGGTGCCGAAGAACTTGGCAAGGCGGAGCGCCGTATCTGGTGTTACGGGCGTGGTTTCGCTCGCCAGGCGCTCGATGCGCGTGCGGGGGACATGCAGCTTCTTGGCTAGCGTATATGGTTTCAGTCCAAGCGGGACCAGATATTCCTCGCGAAGGATTTCGCCCGGATGGATCGGCGGGAAGATGCTGGCAGCCATCTTCATTTCCTTTCTGGTTGCGGGGCACAGGCCCCAACTTCGTCATTCCAGGGCGAAGCAGGAGCGAAGCTCCGTCGCGAAGACCCTGGAATCCATTCCGTTACATCGACCGAAGAGTGCAGCGGTGCAGAATTCTGGCTCGTTGCGCCGCCTCGAAGTCACGGAATGGATCCTCGGGTCTGCGCGCGTCGCTTCGCTCCTTGCTTCGCCCGTGGATGACGACGCGATAGCCGTTCCAGCTCGTCTCCAATCGTGACAGCGGGTCACGTCGTTCGATAGCATCTTTCAAGGTTCTTTGCCTGGAAGCGACCCAATTCAGCTGCTAGTCCCGCCGGGTAATCGTGCGGTAACCGGCGATCTCCTAGATTGCATGGCCAAGCGTTCGGCAGGGGAGCCGTGTGACGATCGAAAATGCCGCCTTCGAGCGCTACCGCCGCTCGCCGAACGAGAAGACCACCTTGCCGCGCCTGCTGTTAGGGACGGCAATCGTCATTGCCTTCTGGATGGCGGCGACGGCCATGGTGCTGTTTGCCGGCACCTATGTCTACCTCGTCTGGCGTCTGCCTGGTCCCTCGACCGGGCAATACATGCAGGACTTCCTGGCATCGCCGGTCGGCATCCTGAGCGCCCTGACGTCCTTCGCCGGCATCTGGATCGGGCTGTGGGCGGCGATGCGCTTCGTGCATGGCGAGCCGCTCGCGGCGCTTTTCGGCGTCACCCGCCGCGTCGCGGGCGGGGATTTCCTCAAGGGCCTGGTCGCGGTGCTGATCACCTCGCTGTTCTCCGAGGTCTTGCTTTACTGGCTGCAGCCTCAGATCGTGCGCGGACCGATCGCCCTGTCGTCCTGGCTGCTCTTCCTTGTCCCGATCGTGCTGCTCGCCTTCCTGCAGACCTCGTCGGAAGAAATGCTGTTTCGCGGCTATCTGCTGCGCGCCCTCGCCTACCGTTTCAAAAGCCCGCTGATCTGGGCGGTGCTGCCCGGCCTGCTGTTTACCTCGCTGCATTGGAGCTCGGCCTCGACGCTTGCCATCAATGCCTGCGTCCTGGTCTCGATCGGCGCCTTTGCCTTGCTGCTCACCTTGCTGGTCCATGTCACCGGCAATCTCGGCGCCGGCCTCGGCGCCCATCTCGGCAACAATTTGACCGGCTTCCTGCTGATCTCGCATCAGGAGAGCTACAATTCCTTCGCCTTGCTCAACGCCAAGCCGCTCGAGGGTCCCGGCTGGACGAATTGGGACGCCGTCCTTATCGCCGCGATCGGCATCGTCAGCACGCTTTTGACGATGCTGCTGCTTTTGCATCGGCGGTCGCCACTGAGGGTCGGGGCGAGCATGCAAAGCCTGGGGTGAACCGCCTCAAATCGCGGCTTTTGGCCTGGATTTGCTTATGCATGTCGTTGCCGCAAAACCGCTGCGGTTGCCGCAAAACCGCTGCGCACTTTTGCGCGACATGCGGTAGTGTCTCAGTTTGAAATTTAACGGGCTGCTCTCCGCCGCCGCCCGACTGTCGCATGATCGGCCGAACTCCTATATGCTTAGCGGAAAGCACGGGAGCGCCGATGCCCTTCACTGTCATCTGGTATGGAAGAAGTGGCATCGTCGACAAGATGAGCTTCGACGCCGAGAAGGCCGCAAGAGACTATGCGATGTCCATGTTCCAGACCCGAAAGGGCGATGATGGGATTGTGGCCGTTGAAGTTCGCAAGGACAACGGCGCTGTCGTGTTCAGCCACTCGGAGAATTAGGAATGCCACCGGACCTAAAGGACAGAAGCGCCCCGCCGACGTGATCGGCAACGCCGTCCGCGTCATGCGCATCGCCACCGGCGAGGAAGCCGACGAAGCGCCCGACGACGTCAAGAATGCCGCCGCCAAAGAACTTGGTTCGACGGGCTGAGACACTACCCGACATGCATTAGCCTTGACTCTGCGGCCAATTTCCTGTCTAGAGCCGCTGAATTCCGCGACGAGTTTTCTTTCGCGAAAGCCGACCAGGACGCCGAAGCCTCTTCGAGGCCAGTGCTGTAAACCGATCCTGGAGGCCAACACCCGGCAGCGCGATGCGCCCCCGGGTGCTTTTTGGCTTTGCGCTTTTGCTTGGACCGGCTTTTGCTTGGACACTTGGCGCGAACGCATTACCTCTCGGGTCGAACGAACCGAGATCGAAGGAAGCAGAATGTTTGAATCCCTTCAGGAGCGTCTTGGCTCCATCCTGAACGGCCTGACTGGCCGCGGCGCGCTGTCCGAGGCGGATGTCTCGGCGGCTTTGCGCGAGGTGCGCCGCGCGCTGCTCGAGGCAGACGTCGCGCTGGAGGTGGTTCGCTCCTTCACCGACAAGGTGCGCGAGAAGGCGGTCGGCGCGGCAGTGCTCAAGTCGATCAAGCCCGGACAGATGGTCGTCAAGATCGTCCATGACGAGCTCGTCGACATGCTCGGCGCCGAGGGTGTGGCCATCGACCTCAACGCGCCGGCGCCCGTCGTCGTCATGATGGTCGGCCTGCAGGGCTCCGGCAAGACGACGACCTCGGCCAAGATCGCCAAGCGCCTGACCGAGCGCCAGAACAAGAAGGTCCTGATGGCCTCGCTCGACACGCGGCGTCCCGCCGCGCAAGAGCAGCTGCGCCAGCTCGGCGAGCAGACCAAGGTGGCGACGCTGCCGATCATTGCCGGCCAGAGCCCGGTCGACATCGCCAAGCGCGCCGTCCAGGCGGCCAGGCTCGGCGGCCATGACGTCCTCATCCTCGACACCGCCGGCCGCACCCATATCGACGAGCCGCTGATGGTCGAGATGGCCGACATCAAGAAGGTGTCGTCGCCGCACGAGATCCTGCTGGTCGCCGACTCGCTGACCGGCCAGGACGCGGTGAACCTTGCCAAGAGCTTCGACGAACGCGTCGGCATCACCGGCCTTGTGCTCACCCGCATGGATGGCGACGGCCGCGGCGGTGCCGCACTTTCGATGCGCGCCGTCACCGGCAAGCCGATCAAGCTCATCGGCACCGGCGAAAAGATGGACGGGTTGGAGGAATTCCATCCCAAGCGCATCGCCGACCGCATCCTGGGAATGGGCGACATCGTCTCGCTGGTCGAGAAGGCCGCCGAGAACATCGACGCCGAGCAGGCGGCGGCGATGGCCAAGAAGATGCAGTCGGGCAAGTTCGATCTGAACGACCTCGCCCAGCAGCTTCAGCAGATGTCGAAAATGGGCGGCATGGGCGGCATCATGGGCATGATGCCCGGCATGGGCAAGATGAAGGACCAGCTTGCCGCCGCCGGCCTCGACGACAAGATGTTCGGCCGCCAGCTCGCCATCATCTCCTCGATGACCAAGGCCGAGCGCGCCAATCCCGACATCCTCAAGCACTCGCGCAAGAAGCGCATCGCCGCCGGCTCCGGCACCGACGCGGCCGAGATCAACAAGCTGCTCAAGATGCATCGCGGCATGGCCGACATGATGAAGGCGATGGGCGGCAAGGGCAAAGGCGGCGGCCTCATGCGCGGCATGATGGGCGGCCTCGCCTCGAAGATGGGCCTTGGCGGCATGATGCCGGGAGGCCCTGGCGGTATGATGGGCGGTGGCATGCCTGACCTCTCCAAGATGGATCCCAAGCAGCTCGAGGCCTTGCAGAAGCAGGCGCAGGCCGCCGGTCTGGGCAAGGGCCTGCCGGGCGGCTTGCCCGGTGGCGGCGGACTGCCGGGCCTGCCCGGCGGCATGAAGCTTCCTGGCCTGGGCGGCGGCGGGCTGCCCGGTTTGGGCAAGAAGAAATGATGGGCACGAAGAAAAGAGGGGGCGATGAACGAGGAGAAAGACATGGCCGACGCACGCGCCATCCTGGCTGGCTACCGCGCTTCGATCGACAACATCGACGCCGCCCTCATCCATATGCTGGCCGAACGCTTCCGCTGCACCAAGGCGGTCGGCGTTCTGAAGGCCGAGCACGGCCTGCCGCCGGCCGACCCGGCGCGCGAGCAGCAGCAGATCGCCCGGCTTCGCCAACTGGCGAAGGATGCGAACCTCGATCCCGATTTCGCGGAGAAATTCCTCAACTTCGTCGTCCGCGAAGTGATCCGTCACCACGAACAGATCGCCGCCAACAACGGCGTGACGAAAACCGGTTGAAGTCCAACCAACAGCAATCAAACCAAATCAGAGCTTTTAGGAGAAAACAATGGCACTGAAGATCAGACTGGCCCGTGCGGGCTCGAAGAAGCGTCCTTACTATCACGTCGTCGTTGCCGACGCCCGTTCGCCGCGCGACGGCCGTTTCATCGAGTCGCTCGGCTCGTGGAACCCGCTGCTGCCGAAGGACGGCGAGCGCGTCAAGGTCGATGCCGACCGCGTCAAGCACTGGCTGTCGCATGGCGCCCAGCCGACCGACCGCGTGCTTCGCTTCCTCGACGAGGCGGGCCTCGTCAAGCGCGACGCCCGCTCGAACCCGAACAAGGCCCTGCCTGGCAAGAAGGCGCAGGAACGCGCCGCGCTGCTGAAGAAGGCCCAGGAAGACGCGGCGGCCGCTGCCGCCGCGGCGACCGCCGCACCGGCTGAGGCTGAAGCCGCTACCGCCGAGTAATCATCGTCCTTTTCGCATACGCAAACGGCGGGCCATGTGCCCGCCGTTTTTCTTTGGCCGGCCTGTTGCCTTGCCTCAGTAGCCGGACGGGCAGCGCGCCACATAAACGCGCCCGTAGCGGTCGCGATAGCGGCACTGGCCGCTTTCGCTGGCGCGCCCGATCAGCGCGCCGGCCACCGCGCCGACGGCGCCGCCGACGACAGCGCCCTGAACCGGGTCGTTTGCGACCGCCGCGCCAACCGCCGCGCCGCCAAGGCCGCCAACCGCCGCACCTTTTTCCGTTTGCGAGCACGCGCCGAGCGCCGTCGCCAACACCAGAATGACCATCGCTTTCTTCATTGTGGTTCCTCTCTCACGCGGATCGCCGTCCTCGCCGCCATCGTCTAAACTCTCAAACGGCTAATTTGATCCCGAAGAGGATGAAGATTGGCGACAGCTATGCCGGCGCGGGTTGCGCCGGCACTCCGCGATCTCATTGAAACCACTGGGTTTTTCTACCGCTCGGTGGCGCGCTTCAGATTGTCGAGCCCAGCCTCGAAATCCTTGCCGATCAGCGTATCGAAATTCATGAACAAGCCCATCAGCTTGGCGATGAAGGGCCTGGCGCCGCGCATTGCCCAGGTCACCGTCGTGCCGTTGCCGGACGGCGAGAGCGAGAAATCGACGCTGTTGTTGGCCCTGAACGGCTTCTCGAAGTCGAGCTTCAGCGACACCAGCGACGATGGCGCCGAATTGGTTATCTCCATGCGGCCCTTGCCGGCCTTGGAATTGCCTTCCCAGGCATAGGCCGCGCCCTTGCCGCTCTCGGCGCCGGAAAGCGTGCGCTTCATCTGCGGATCGAGCTTTTCGAAGGGCGACCACTCGGGCCAGCGCCTGAAATCGTTGATCAGCGGGAAGATCGCTTCGGCCGGCGCCTTGATGCTGGCCGAGCGGGTGACGACGAAGTCGTTCGGCCTTGTCGCGGCATAGATCAGTACGGCGGCGACGATAATGACGATGATGATGAGAATGGTGGTGAGCATCTTTTCTCCTCCCTTAGAACAAGACGACGACGGCGCTGAGCACGCGCCCGGCCCACAAGGCGCCTTTCGAGGCAGGCACGGCTTCTGAAATACTCATGGACGTTCCCTCCAGTTGATTAAAGGGCTGGCTTTTGCCAGCTTCAAACCAAGGACGGAGAACCACGCAGCGATCCTACAGGGTCCGGCACGCTTCTTTCAAAGGCGCGGTTCGCAGGGTAGTGGAGCGGAACGAGGCAAGATGACTGGCGAGACCGACCTGCCAAGACTGCTCGCGTCGATGACGCCGCAACTGCTTGCCGGAACCTATGTCTTCGCCACGCTGGCGCCGGATACGCCGGTCCCGGCGAAGCTTGATCCCGTCATGCAGTTTCGCGAGCGGGAAGGCCTGACGCTGATCGTGACGGAAGACGAGGCGAAAGCCGCCGGCCTCGCCGGCACGTTCCGCTGCCGGATGATCACGCTCGACATCCATTCGTCGCTGGAGGCCGTCGGCTTCATGGCCGCCATCACGGCTCGCCTGGCGGCAGCCGGCATGGGCGTCAATCCGGTCTCGGCCTTCTACCATGATCATCTGTTCGTGCCGGCCGACCGGGCCGAGGAAGCGCTCACCATATTGCGCGATCTGGTGGCGGAAAGCGGGAACTTCCCTTCTCCCCTTGAGGGAGAAGGTGTCGCCGAAGGCGACGGATGAGGGGTGTTCCAGGAAAAGCCGACGTCTCACTCCGCTGGAGCACCCCTCATCCGTCTCGGCGCTATCGCGCCGATCCACCTTCTCCCACAAGGGGAGAAGGAAAGGGCGCGATAAGCCCGCGACCGCGGGCCGCCGGTCGTCCGGCGCGCCCGCGCAGGGCCAGCCGCGGCAGCGGCGATACGACCCGTGAGCGAGAACCATCCGGCCGAAGGCCGAGCCCGCGACTGCGGGCCGCCGGTCATCCGGCGCCCTCGCGGAGGGCCAGCCGCGCAGCGGCGGTGCGGCCCGTGAGCGAAAGAAAGAACAGCCGTCAGGCCGCCTTCATCTTCGGCTGGATCAGGCCGCGCTCGACCAGGAGCTCGGCGATCTGCACGGCGTTCAGTGCCGCGCCCTTGCGCAGATTGTCGGAGACGACCCACATCGACAGGCCGTTGTCGATGGTCGAATCCTCGCGGATGCGCGAGATGAAGGTGGCGTCCTCGCCGGCCGATTCGAGCGGCGTGATGTAGCCGCCATCCTCGCGCTTATCGAGCACCTGGCAGCCCGGCGCCTCTCGCAGGATGTCGCGCGCCTCATCCGCCGTGATCGGCTTCTCGAACTCGATGTTGACCGCTTCCGAATGGCCGATGAACACCGGCACGCGCACGCAGGTCGCCGTCAGCTTGATCTTGGGGTCGAGCATCTTCTTGGTCTCGGCCACCATCTTCCACTCTTCCTTGGTGAAGCCGTCGTCGAGGAAGACGTCGATATGCGGGATGACGTTGAAGGCGATGCGCTTGGTGAACTTCTTGACGTCGACCTGGTCGGCGACGAAGACCGCCCGGGTCTGGGTAAAGAGCTCGTCCATGCCTTCCTTGCCGGCGCCGGACACCGACTGGTAGGTGGCGACGACGACGCGCTTGATGGTGGCGAAATCGTGCAGCGGCTTCAGCGCCACCACCAGCTGCGCCGTCGAGCAGTTCGGATTGGCGATGATGTTCTTGCGGGTGAACAGCGAAATCGCGTCCGGGTTCACCTCCGGCACGATCAGCGGCACATCCTGGTCGTAGCGGAAGGCCGACGAATTATCGATGACGACGCAGCCCTGCTTGCCGATCTTCGGCGACCATTCCTTGGAGACGTTGCCGCCTGCCGACATGATGCAGATGTCGGTGTCGGAAAAATCATATTGGTCGAGCGTCTTGACCTTCAGCGTACGATCGCCGAACGACACTTCGGTGCCCTGGCTGCGCCGCGAGGCCAGTGCCACCACTTCGCTTACCGGAAAGCCGCGCTCTTCCAGTATGTTGAGCATTTCGCGGCCCACATTGCCGGTGGCGCCGACTACCGCAACCTTGAAACTCATCTGATATCTCCTGTCCCTCTCCGCTTGGTTGTTGGAGAAAACCCGCCGGCCTCATGCGGGTTTCGTCCCCCGGGCCGGACCCGGGAGAGGGTGGTTAGGCCAAGGGAATCACACCGTTTTGGTGGTGGTTTTGCCGGTTTTCTTGGCCAAGAATGGGGATTTGCTCGAACGGACGGACGCGTCCAAGCGCCCAGCCCAATGCTTTACATTGTGGCTGGGGGCATCGAATGCAAGAAGAGCCATCAAAAGGCCGCGCATCGAAAGACGATCCCGTTCGAAGCGGGCTTTTACGCGGTTTGGTAGAAGAGTCAATTGGCGCACCGCTCTCCCTTCTCTCACAAGGAGGGGGAAGCTAAAGCCGGTCCGGCTTGCGGATGAAGGCGGCGCCGAGGATCGGTCCGGGCATGCCGTCCTTGCCGACCGACTGCAGCAGCACGGCGCAGCCGCCCTTCTTGGCGATCTCGCTCATCGGCAATTCGTAGCGCTGCGCCTTGCCGTGCCACATGCCGGCGGTCTGGATGTCGGAGACGGCGTTCCAGTAGGTCAGGCTGCGGCCGCTGTTCTCGCCCTGGCCGATCTTCACCATCTGCGGCGGATTGAAATAGACGATCACCACATGGGCGTCGTCCGGACCGTTGCCGGCGTCGCCCGCATCGATCATGACGCGGTCGCTGGTGCGGCTCACCTTGATGCCGACCCGCATGCCTTCGCCGATCCTGTCCATCCGGGCCAGGGCACCGTCGACGTCCTTGCGGCTGGCGCCGTTGACATGGCTGCGGCCATTGATGACGGCTTGCGGCGTGTAGACCGAGCGGCTGCCGAAGGCGCGCATGTAGTCGTACTGCCGCTCGGTGTTTTCCTTGGTGCTCAGCGTATCCTGCCAGCCGAGATAGTCCCAGTAATTGACGTGGTAAGCGAGCGCGATGATGTCGTCCTTGCCGGCGAGCTCGGCGAAGAATTCGTCGGCCGGCGGACAGGAACTGCAGCCTTGGCTGGTGAACAGTTCGACCACGCCCAAAGGCTTATCGCTTTGCGCCGTGTCGGCCTGCGGCTTGTCGGTCACGGCCTTATCAGGCTCGGCTGCCTGGGCCACGCCGCCCAACGCCGCAAGGGCCAGCGCCAGCGCCGCAAGCCGCAATCGTCCTTGAAATGCCATGACTTTTCCAATTCCCGCCGGTGACGCCGGCCTTGTTCTGATTGCTAAAATATGTGGCAGAAGCGACAGTCAACGGGAAGTCACGTTGCGGTGAAATTTTGCTGTTGCAACCGCAGCTAAGGCCGCAATAGGAGAGGCCATTGCATTTCACGGCGCGGTTCGATTCGGGAGCAGCATCCTCACCATGTGGCAAACTCTCCTGACCCCGGTCGATCTCTATTGCGAACGGACCGGACCTGGACTTTGGGCAGAACCGGCTAATGCTTTGAGCAACCTGGCGTTCATTGCCGCGGGACTATGGGGCGTCTGGCAGGTGCGGCGCTACAAAACCGGCAGCTTCGCCGAAGCGCTGGCCTGGTGGGTGGTGGCGATCGGCATCGGCTCGACCCTGTTCCACACCTTCGCCACCAAAGGCGCGATCTGGACCGACATCCTGCCGATCGCCGGTTTCACGCTTGCCTACACGCTGCTCAACCTGCGCCGTTTCCTCGGCATGGAATGGGGCAAGGCGACCCTCGTCTTCGTCGCCTTCTACGTCGTTGCAGGGCTGATTACCTTCGCCGTACCCGACTGGCTGCGCCAGGCCTCGAACGGCACGACGAACTATCTGCCGCCTTTCCTGGCGCTCGCCTTCTTCGGCGCGTGGGTGGCAGCAACCGGCAACCGGGCCGGATGGTATAATCTGACCGGCTCGGCGATCTTCGTCGTCTCGGTCATCTGCCGCATGGTCGACCCGCTGGTCTGCGCCAGCTTCCCGCACGGCACGCATTTCCTCTGGCACGTCTTCAACGGGCTGATGCTCGCCGTGCTGCTGGCGGCGACGGCGCGGTTCGGGAAGCCGAAGATTAAGGCAGTAGGCAGTAGGCAGTAGGCAGTAGGCAGTAGGCAGTAGAGATGTCGTTTCCTGGCCCCTATGCCTACTGCCTAATCCCTAATGCCTGCCCTTAAGCAGCCAGATCACGCAGCACGTACTGCAAAATGCCGCCGTTCTTGAAGTAGTCGAGCTCGTCCAGCGTATCGATGCGGCAGATGATCGGCACGTTCTTCACCGTGCCGTCGCCATAGGTGACCTTGGCGACCATCTTCTGGCGCGGCTTGATCGCCTCCAGCCCGTCGATCTCGACCAGTTCGTCGCCCTTGAGGTTCAGCGAAGCCCATGAGGTGCCGTCCTCGAAGACGAAGGGGATGACGCCCATGCCGACCAGGTTCGAGCGATGGATACGTTCGAAGGACTGGGCGATGACCGCTCGGACCCCAAGCAGGTTCGTTCCCTTGGCCGCCCAGTCGCGCGATGAGCCGTTGCCGTATTCGACGCCGGCGAAGATGACCAGCGGCACGCCTTCTTGCTTGTATTCCATCGCCGCGTCGTAGATCGACATCTCCTCCTTCGAGGGATAGTGGATCGTGTAGCCGCCCTCGCGGCCGTTCTCGCCGAGCATGTGGTTGCGGATGCGGATGTTGGCGAAAGTGCCGCGCATCATCACCTCATGATTGCCGCGACGCGTGCCGTACTGGTTGAAATCAGCCACGCCGACGCCGTGCTCGGTGAGATATTTGCCGGCCGGCGAGGCGGCCTTGATCGAACCCGCCGGCGAGATGTGGTCGGTGGTGATCTTGTCGCCGAACAGGCCGAGCACGCGCGCGCCCTTGATGTCGCCGATCTTGGCGAAGGAGCGCGCCATGCCGGCGAAATAGGGCGGGTTCTGCACATAGGTCGAGTTGTCGTCCCAGGCATAGGTCTGGCCTTCCGGCGCCTTGACCTTCTGCCAATAGGCGTCGCCCTTGAAGACGTCGGCATATTTGCGGGCGAACAGCTCGCGGGTGACGTTCTTCTCGATGAACTCCTGGATCTCGACCGTGGTCGGCCAGATGTCTTTGAGATAGACCGGCTTGCCGTCGCTGCCCTCGCCGAGCGGCTCGGTGGTCAGGTCCCTGGTCACCGTGCCGGCCAGCGCGTGCGCCACCACCAGCGGCGGCGAGGCGAGGTAGTTCGCCTGCACGTCCGGAGAGACGCGGCCTTCGAAGTTGCGGTTGCCGGAGAGAACCGCGGCGGCGATCAGGCCTTTATCGTTGATCGTCTTGGAGATTGGCGCCGGCAGCGGGCCGGAATTGCCAATGCAGGTGGTGCAGCCGAAGCCGACAAGGTTGAAGCCGATCTGGTCGAGTTCCTTCTGCAGGCCCGACTTCTCGAGATATTCGGCCACCACCTGGCTGCCGGGGGCAAGCGAGGTTTTCACCCACGGCTTCTGCTTCAGGCCGAGCCGGTTGGCGTTGCGGGCCAGGAGGCCGGCGCCGATCAGGACGCTCGGGTTGGAGGTGTTGGTGCAGGAGGTGATGGCAGCGATGACGACGTCGCCATGGCCGAGATCGTAGCCGGCGCCTTCGACGGCATAGCGCTTCGAAATCTCGGCGGCCTTCTTGTATTCGGTCTCCATCGCCTTGGCGAAGCCGGCGGGAATGCCTTCCAGCGCAACGCGGCCCTCAGGCCGCTTCGGACCGGCCATCGACGGCACGACATCGCCGAGGTCGAGCTCGAGCAGGTCGGTGAAGACCGGATCGGCCGAGCCGGTGTCGCGCCACAGGCCTTGCGCCTTCGAATAGGCTTCGACCAAAGCGATGCGGTTCTCTTCGCGGCCGGACATCGTCAGATAACGGATGGTCTCCGAGTCGACCGGGAAGAAGCCGCAGGTGGCGCCGTATTCCGGCGCCATGTTGCCGATGGTGGCGCGGTCGGCCAGCGTCATGTTGGAGAGGCCGGGGCCGAAGAACTCGACAAACTTGCCGACGACGCCCTTCTTGCGCAGCATCTGGGTGACGGTGAGTACGAGGTCGGTGGCGGTGACGCCTTCCTTGAGCTTGCCGGTCAGGCGGAAGCCGATGACCTCAGGCAGAAGCATGGAAACCGGCTGGCCGAGCATGGCGGCCTCGGCCTCGATGCCGCCGACGCCCCAGCCGAGCACGCCGAGGCCGTTGATCATGGTGGTGTGCGAATCGGTGCCGACGCAGGTGTCGGGATAGGCCGTGGTCTCACCGTCTTCCGAGTTGGTCCACACCACCTGCCCAAGATATTCGAGATTGACCTGGTGGCAGATGCCGGTGCCGGGCGGCACGACGCGGAAGTTGCGGAAGGCCTGCTGGCCCCATTTCAGGAATTTGTAGCGCTCCTCGTTGCGCTCATATTCCAGCTCGACGTTGCGGGCGAAGGCCAGCGGCGTGCCGAACTCGTCGACGATGACCGAATGATCGATGACGAGGTCGACCGGCACCAGCGGATTGATCTTTTCCGGATCGCCGCCGAGCGCCTTGATGCCGTCGCGCATGGCGGCCAGATCGACAACGGCGGGAACGCCGGTGAAATCCTGCATCAGCACGCGGGCGGGGCGATAGGCGATCTCGACGCCGGCGGTGCCCTTGTCGTTCAGCCAGGCGGCGACCGCCTGGATGCTGTCCTTGGTGACGGAGCGGCCGTCTTCGTTGCGGAGCAGGTTCTCCAGCAGCACCTTCATCGAATAGGGCAGCTGGGCGATGTCGGTGAGGCCGTTCTTCTCGGCCTCGACGAGATCGAAATAGACATAGTCGGCGCCACCCGCGGTCAGGGTGCGGCGGCAATTGAAGCTGTCGAGGGATTTTGACACGTGCGATCCGTCCTTGTCTGTTCAGCCTGAAAGGGAACGGACGCCGATGGCATGCAATCACGCGCAAAGGTGCGGGTACGGCCATTTCCGCTGTCCGCTCCCAAGCAACCCGAGCCGTTCAAGGCGGCGCGTGCGCTGGTTCGGCGCTAATTCTGTTCCCGCGCCGACCGCTGGCACGGATGCACCGCATATAGAGAATTTCCTGGAATAGTTCTAGACAGTCGAAAAGCAAATTTGTGCGATGCGGCGGCGGCCGCGAAACGGTGCTTTCGGGACGGGCAAAGAATGCGGCTGATCGCCGAAAATCTGGGCGGCGAGCGCGGCGGCGAGACGGTTTTTTCCAACATCGGCTTCGCGCTCGAAAAGGGCGAGGCGCTCATCGTTACCGGGCCGAACGGCTCGGGCAAATCGACGCTGCTGAGGATCGTCGCCGGCCTGCTGCCTGCCGCCGGGGGCAAAGTGCTCGTCGAAGGCGGCGGCGAGGCTTTCCCGACGGTCGCCTCCGCCGCGCATTATCTCGGCCATCTCAACGCGATGAAGACGGCGCTCAGCGTCGAGGAGAATCTAGGCTTCTGGCGTGCGTTCCAGGGCGAACCGGGGTTGGGCGTGGAAGAGGCATTGGAGACCGTGGCGCTCGGCGGGCTTGGGCACCTGCCCTTCGGCTACCTGTCGACCGGGCAAAGGCGGCGCGCCTCGATCGCCAAGCTCCTGGTCAGCCGCCGGCCGGTCTGGCTGCTCGACGAGCCGACGGCGGGGCTGGACAAGGCTTCGGAGGAGCGGTTCGCGGGGTTGATGCGGGGGCATCTAGAGGGTGGAGGGATTTTGGTGGCGGCGACGCATCTGCCGCTGGGGTTGGTGGGGGCAAAGGGATTGAGGATGGGGGATTGATGTCGGCGCGAAGCACCCCCCTCTGGCCTGCCGGCCATCTCCCCCGCAAGGGGGGAGATCAGCGGTTCAGGCGCCCCGCTGGCCTTGCCGCGCTGGAGATTGGCGAAGGCTGGGGTGACATCCAATCTCCCCCCTTGAGGGGGAGATGGCCGGTTCACCCTCCGAAGCTGCAGCGCAGCTGCTGCGAAGGACGGGCAGGCCAGAGAGGGGGGCCTGGGCGCAGGCATCTCAAATTATGCTAGCCCTCTTCCTGCGCGATATCCGCCTTTCCATCCGCGCCGGCGGCGGGGCGCTGGTCGGCGTCATCTTCTTCCTCGCCGTCATCGTCACCATCCCGTTCGGCGTCGGACCCGACCTCAACCTTTTGTCGCGCATCGGCCCGGCGATCCTGTGGATCGCGGCTTTGCTTGCCTGCCTGCTCGGCCTCGACCGGCTGTTCCAGGCCGATCGCGAGGACGGCTCGCTCGATCTGCTCGTGCTCAACAACGACCGTCACATGCTGGCGCTGACCGTGCTGGTGAAATGCCTGGCGCACTGGACGGGCAGCGTGCTGCCGCTGGTGGTCGCCGCACCCTTGCTCGGCCTGTTCATGAACATGGAGCCGCTGGGCATCGGCGCCACGGCGCTGACGCTTCTCATCGGCACGCCGGCCATCACCTTCATCGGCGCCACTGGCGCCGCGGTCGCGGTGGCTCTGCCGCGCGGCGGGCTGCTGATCTCGGTACTGGTGCTGCCTTTGACCATTCCGGTGCTGATCTTCGGCGTCTCGGCAAGCTATGGCGCGGTGGCTGATCCGGCGCCGTTCCTGCAGCCCTTCCTCATTCTCGCCGCGCTGACGCTGTTTCTTGCGGTGCTCGGTCCCTTGGCGGCGGCATTGGCGCTGCGGCACGGGACGGATTAGGGCGGCGAAGACGTTTCTTCACTGCGGCACCGCTCTTCACTGCGGCACCGCGGCAAATTGCGGGACGCCCGGTGTAAGCGTAAGGGAAGGCATGATCGGAACGATTGGCATGACAGGCGTGGAGAACGCGACCGGGGAGCGGCCGGGATGAGCGCGCACGCCCTGTTCGTCACCGCCGCCTATGCCATCACGGCCGTCGTGCTCGCCGGGCTGATCGGCTGGATCCTGCTCGACCAGCGGGCGCGCAAGCGCGAGCTGGCGGCGCTGGAAGCGGCCGGCGTGCGGCGGCGCTCCGACAAGGCCGGAGCGACGAAGCCATGAGCATCGAAACCCAAACGCCCGCGCCCCGGCGCCGTCTCTTCGTACTCTTGCCGCTGCTGATTTTTTTGGGCCTGGCGGGATTGTTTCTCTCGCAGCTCCTGTCCGGCCGCGACACTTCGGAAATCCCCTCGGCCCTGATCGGGCTGCCGGCGCCGCAGACGGCCCTGCCGCCGCTCGAAGGCGTCAACCTGCCGGGGCTCGAGTCAAAATCCTTCGCCGGCAAGGTGACGCTGGTCAACGTGTTCGCGTCATGGTGTGCGCCGTGCCGCGAGGAGCATCCGGTGCTGCTCGGCCTGTCGCAGGACAAGCGCTTCACGCTTGCCGCGCTGAACTACAAGGACCAGGCGGAAAATGCCCGCCGCTTCCTCGGCGATCTCGGCAATCCATACCAGGCCATCGGCGTCGACCCGGCCGGCCGAGCGGCGATCGACTGGGGCGTCTACGGCGTGCCGGAGACCTTCGTCATCGGCAAGGACGGCAAGATCGCCTACAAGCATGTCGGGCCGCTGACGCCGGAGTCGGCGCGAGACCTGCTGTTGCCGCAGATCGAGAAAGCGCTGGCGGCACCGGGTTAAGCAGCCTGCTTACGTCGTCATTCCAAGGCGAAGCAAGGAGCGAAGCGACGCGGCGCAGACCCTGGAATCCATGCCGTGATGTTGATCGAAGAACGCGACCGTCCAGAAGACGGCTTGAGCACCGCGATCGTTAGCGCAGAACGTTCTGCACCGCTGCGGCGCTGGAAAGCGCCCAGCGGCCGATCACTCAGCCGTAGATTTGCTTGTGGATCTGGTAGAGCATCTCAGAACGGTCGGCGCGCAGATCGGCGAGATCGCGGCTCGACAGGTTCTCGATTTCAGAGACGAGGCGGTTGTAGTGGCGGCGCTTGGCTATGCTGGCGCGGGCGCGGGAGACGAGATTGTCGAACATGGTGACAGGGTTCCTTCTATGCCGCATTCACACGGCCGGTTTGTTCCTCCCTGACGATTGCCAGCATGACATAGGGATTGTGCAATGCAAAATAAAGATGTTGCAATGCACCATTGCAACCAGCGCATAGCGGGTTAACCCAAGCCTAACAGGCCCATGCGCCGCACGCGGAGCCCGCGCCGGCCCGACTTCACGTAATTCTCATCCGTTTTGTCTTACAAATTGCGGGGAACCCGTCTTGCCAGATCGGTTTCGGGCTGGCTTGATCCGCCCGTCACGTGATGCCGGGAGGAATGCATGGCGGCCGCAGACTATTACGAGATTCTCGATCCGCGCTTCACGCGCCTGTTCAACGGCAGCGCGCAGGTGGAAAAGCTGTTCACCGGATGCCGGTGGGCGGAAGGGCCGGCATGGTTCGCCGCCGGCCGCTATGTCGTCTGGTCCGACATCCCGAACAACCGCATGATGCGCTATGACGAGACCGACGGCAGCGTCAGCGTGTTCCGTCAGCCGTCCGGCAATTCCAACGGCAACACGGTCGACCGGCAAGGCCGGCTGGTGACCTGCGAGCATTCCGGCCGCCGCGTCAGCCGTACCGAGCATGACGGCTCGGTCACCACCATCGCCGACAAATGGAAAGGCAAGCGGTTCAACTCGCCCAACGACGCGGTGGTGCGCTCCGACGGCTCGATCTGGTTCACCGATCCGAGCTACGGCATCGATACCGACTATGAGGGCGACAAGGCCGAAAGCGAAATCGGCGCCTGCAACGTCTATCGCGTCGATCCGCAGACGGGCGATGTCGAGGCCGTCATCACCGATATGGTGCGGCCGAACGGGCTCGCCTTCTCGCTCGACGAAAGCCTGCTCTATGTCGTCGACACCGGCCGCACGCATGGCGAGAAGAACCCGGCGCATATGCGGGTCTTCACTATCGGCAAGCACGGCAAGAAGGTTTCGGGCGGCAAGGTCTTCGCCGACTGCACGGCCGGCCTGTTCGACGGTTTCAGGCTCGATTCGGACGGGCGCATCTGGACCAGCGCCGCCGACGGCATCCATTGCTACGACCCGGACGGCACGCTGATCGGCAAGGTGAAGGTGCCGGAAGTGACGGCGAACTGCGTGTTCGGCGGCAACAAGCTCAATTGTCTCTACATCGCCGGCACCACCTCGCTCTACATGGTGCGGCTGATGGTCAACGGGGCGAAAACCTATTGAGGCGAGACTGTTTGGAAATTCTACTCCTGCGGCCATCTGCTGGCGTTTTCTGCGCTTCCGGTGCTCACGGACCTAAATGTCCGCTCCGCTCCGGTTCTCGAAACCACCACCATATGACTCGCCGGAACGAATTTCGAAACAGTCTCCCGGCTGCGTAGCCAAATTCCAAGGGGAGGACTTCATGCCATTCGTCAACATCCGCATCGTCAAGGAAGTGATCGCCGCCGATCCGGCCGGCAAGAAGGCTGACATCGCCAGGAAGGTGACTTCGGCCATCATGGAGGCCACCGGGCTCGGCAATGACGATGTCTGGGTGGTGTTCGAGGAGGTCAACGCCCGCGACTGGTATGTCGGCAAGACCGATGTCGAGACGCGGCGGAAGGGCTAGTCCTCATCTTCTCGCCTCGTGTCGGAGAAGGCGCGCGCTGCCTCAGATCACATTCAATTCCCGGAACGCCCTTCCCTCGGCCACACGGCTGTACCCGAACGCCGTGCAGTCGACCGTGCGATAGGCGCCATGCACGATGAGCTCGGCGAGCGATTTGCCGACCGCCGGCGCCTGCTGCAGGCCGTGTCCGGAAAAGCCGTTGGCGAAGAGGAAGTTCTCGACCTCCGGATGCGGCCCGATCACCGCGTTCTGGTCGAGCGTGTTGTAGTCGTAGTGCCCGACCCAGGCGCGCGTCGGCTTGATCGCCTCGAAGGCCGGGATGCGGGTGGCTAAAACCGGCCACACCACCTCTTCGAACAGCGGCCACTCGACCTCGAAATCCTTCGGATCGGGCGCATGATCGCCTTCTTCCGGCTCGGCGCCGCCGGTGAGGTAGACCGAGCCCTCCGGCCGCACATAGATGCCGGAGGGATCGACCAGCAGCGGCATGTCGGCATATTTTTCGCGCGCCTCGAAGACGAAGACGTTGCGCTTGCGCGGCTCGACCGGTAGCGCCAGCCCGGCAAAAGCCGCGACCTTGCCGGCGTTCGGGCCGGCGGCGTTGACGATAATGCCCGCTTCCAGAGTCTCGCCATTGTCGAGGCTTGCACCGGTGACGCGGTTGCCTTCGCGCGCGATGCCGGTGACCGACGCCGTGATGAAATCGATCTTCTTGTCGCGCAGCGCCTTGCGGAACAGCGTCAGCAGCGCATGCGCGTCGAACCAGCCTTCGCCGCTGCGGCCAAAGGCGCCAGCGGAAATGCCTTCGACCGACAGCCATGGGAAGCGGCGCGCCAGCTGCTCGGCGTCCTCGAGCGAGATATCGGCGCCCTCGGCGACCTGCGTCTCGTGGTTGGCCTTGAGGATCGGCAGGCCGGCCTCGCCGGCAAGGATAAGATAGCCGCCCTCGCGAAAACCGATATCGGCATCGGTGCCGAAGGTTTCCTTGAGCCGCCGGAACAGTTTCAGCGTGAACTGCGACAGGCGGATGTTTTCAGGGATCGAGAATTGCTGGCGGATCGAGGCCAGGGACAGCGTCGTCGCCGCATGGGAAAATTGCGGATCGCGTTCGATCAGCGCGATGGAACCGGTAAAACCTTCCTCGTGCAGGTAATAGGCGACCGAGGATCCGACGATGGCTCCCCCGATGATGACGATGTCGTAGCGCATTTTTTCTCCGATCAATCCGCCCGCGTCTTCACGCAACCGGCAAATCGATCTCGAAGCGCGTGCCGCGTCCGGAGTCAACCAGCCTGATCGTGCCATCATGCGCTTTCAGGAGGGCCAGCACGATGCCGAGCCCCATGCCGGTGCCGCCGGTCTCGCGCCGCGTGGTGAAGAACGGCTCGAATATCTTGGCGCGGTTGGCGGCCGAGATGCCGTCGCCATCGTCGCCGACATGGACCGACACACGCTCGCCAGCGGCTGAAGCATCGATCGCCACCTGTCGAGCGCCGTGCCGTGCCGAATTGTCGATGAGATTGGCGAGCACGATGCCGAGATTCTCAGCCGAGATGCCAAGCCTGATTTCGCCGCCGTCCTCGATCCGAGCCTCCAATCTTGTGTCGACCGGCAGCAGCGCCAGCGCCGCGTCGAGTGTCGTGTTTTCACCGCTCGGCGCCAGGTTTTCGGCGCGCGCCAGGTCGAGCAGCCGGCGCACCAGGAGATTGAGCCGCCCGGCGTCGGTGACGATGTTGTTGGAGAAGCGCCGGCGTTCGGCCTCGTCCATCGCGCCGCCGGAATCGCGAAGCAGCTCGGCCGCGCCCTGGATCGCCGTCAGCGGCGATTTCAATTCATGCGAGACATGGGTGGCGAAGGTCTGGATGCTGTCGGAGCGCGCCTGCAGTTTTTGCGCCATGTCGAGGAAGGCGGCCGACAGCGCCGCCATTTCGCGCGTGCCGTGGTGGTCGAGCGGCCTGATCGCCTCGCGGTCGCCGGCGGCGATGCGTTTTGTGCGGTCGATCAGCGCATAGATCGGCCGGCTGACGGTGCGGATGAACACCAGCGCGATCAACAGCGTGCCGCCGAGGATGGCGATCGCCGCCAGGGTCACCTTGCCGCGCTCGCCATAGAGATGCTTGACGATGTTGCTGGGCGTTCTGGACAGATAGACGACGCCCGCGACCCGGCCGTCGACCTCGACCGGCAGGGCGACGAAGACGCGCACCTTGGTGCCGCGGCTCACCGAATAAAGCGGCGGCGTCGGCTGGTCGGGGATGCGCAATCTGAGCTCGCTGGCATAGGCGCCGGCAAGTGCTTGCCGCACCTCCTCGACTTGGCCGAGCGACCGACCGACCTCGCCGCCGCCGGCAATCACCACGCCATGCGGATCGAGCAGGCGAAAGCCGGCAAGGGTGGTTTTCTGCGTCTCGTCCAGAATGCCGTCGAGCCGCGCGCCTATTGCCGCGAAGGCGGGATCTGCCGTGGCCGGAAGGGCGGCCGGCCGCGTCGGCATGACATCATCGGAGGCAAGGTCGAGGCGTGGCTCGATCGGCTCATAGGGATAGTTGTCCCTTGCCGGATCGGCCGAGATCGGCGAACCCAGCCTGTCCTGGGGAATGCCGGCGGCTCGCACCTCCTGGGCATAGACGGCCGCGACCACTGCGCCTTGCGCGATGAGCTCGCCCTCGGTCTGGCGGATCAGCTGGTTCTCATAGAGCCGGAAGAAGAACAGCCCGACCAGCGGCAGCGCCATGACCACGATCAGGATGGCGATGACGACGGTGGCGAGCCTGGGTCGCCACCTTTCCTTGCTCAACCACCGCATCGGCCGAGCCGGAAGCCGACGCCATGCACCGTCGCGATCACGTCGGCGCAGCCGACGGCGGCCAGCTTGGCCCGCACGTTGCGGATGTGGCTGTCGACGGTGCGTTCCGAGACATGGATGTTCGAGGCATAGGCATTGGCCATCACCGCGTC
This sequence comes from Mesorhizobium sp. WSM4832, assembly GCF_055811115.1. Taxonomy (NCBI): domain Bacteria; kingdom Pseudomonadati; phylum Pseudomonadota; class Alphaproteobacteria; order Hyphomicrobiales; family Phyllobacteriaceae; genus Mesorhizobium; species Mesorhizobium sp. WSM4832. The sequence continues at coordinate 191,770 of NZ_JBVVQH010000006.1, forward strand.
GCGGCCAAGCACATGAAGCGGGCGGGCGAGAAAGCCTTTCAGGATGGCGAACTCGATCGCCGTCAAGGTGAGCGGCTTGCCGTCGAAACGCGCTTCATGGCTGGCCGGAACAAGCATCAGCTTGCCATGCGCGAACGCCCGGTCGTCGGCTTCCGGCTCCACCGCCGCCGGCCGCGCGCGCCGCAGGATGACGTTGACGCGGGCGACCAGCTCGCGCGGGCTGAACGGCTTGGTCACATAGTCGTCGCCGCCCATCTCCAGCCCGAGGATACGGTCAATTTCTTCATCCCGCGCGGACAGGAACAGCACCGGCACGTCGGATTTTTGCCGCAGCCGGCGGCAGACCTCCAGCCCGTCCATCTCCGGCATGCCGATGTCGAGCACGATGAGGTCGGGCGCGCGGCGTTCGACCGCCTGGAGCGCCGCGGCGCCATCGGCGACGGCAGCCGTCCTCATGCCGGCCTTTTCCAGGGCGAAGCAGATGATCTCGCGGATATGCGGATCGTCGTCGGCGACCAGGATGTTGTGCGGCATGGAATCAGCGGCCCGGTGCGGAAGATTGGGTGACGGCAGGATTAGAGCAATTCGAGGAAAAGTGTGAAACGGTTTCAGTCCGAAATTGCGTCAAAACAAAGAGGTAGAGTGGTTCTGCACTTTCGTGAAACGATAAGCCGCTTGAGCAAGCACGGCGCGCTTGTCGTGAGCGCGGCAAGATTGCGGAGAGCGTCACGGCCGGATCGTCGTCGGTCCGGCGATCTGGACCACCTGCCGCGATCTCGGGACGAAGGGCAGGATGCTAGCTGCGGGACGCGCCATACGCGACTCGACGAGCCACCAGCCTTCGTTGCGGAGCCGCCGCGGCAGGGACCAGCGGGATGTGTGATCTGTTCGCATGCCGGCTTTCTCGCCGGCCGGCGCGGAAAGGTCAGGGCGGAATCCCGGAGCTTTTCAGCAAGGGTTTGCAGTTTTCGTGCAGGGCGCCGGCGTCCTCTCCCCTTAAGATGGAGATGGCCGCGAAGCGGTCAGAAGAAGTGTCCTTGCGCGTGAAGCCGCTACGTATCCCTCGTCATTCTAGGGCGGAGCAAGGAGCGAAGCGACGCGCGCAGACCCTAGAATCCATGCCGTGACAATGGCCGTAGAATGCAACGGCCCAGAATAGCCGTTGGCGATAGTGCTAGCTAAGATCGATCCATGACCGGCTACGTCTACATGACCGCCAGCCAGAAAGGCGGCACAATCTATATCGGTGTCACCAATGACCTTGCTCGTCGGATCCCCGAGCACAAGACCAGCCAAGGCTCCAGCTTCGCCAGCCGTTACGGTGTGCAGCGACTGGTCTGGTACGAGGAGTATTTCGACATCACTGATGCTATTCAGCGTGAGACGTCGTTGAAGCGCTGGCCGCGCCAATGGAAGGTCGAGTTGATCGAGAAGACCAATCCAGAATGGTTCGAGCTGTTTCGCGGAATTGGCTGGTGAGCGTTCTGCACCGTCGCGGCGCTTGAGCGTCACGGCATGGATTCTAGGGTCTGCGCGCGTCGCTTCGCTCCTTGCTCCGCCCTAGAATGACGAAGGATAGACTGGCGGGCAGCGCCCCTCTGCCCCGCCGGCCTTGCGAGGCCCCTCGAGGGGACGATTACTCCGCGCCTTGCCTCATCCGTCTCCACCCGGCATAGATCGGCCATGGCCATCGACACCTACCGCCCGCGCCGCTCGGTGCTTTACATTCCCGCCTCCAACGACAAGGCGCTCGCCAAGATCGCCTCGCTTGCCTGCGACGCCGTCATCATCGATCTCGAGGACGCCGTCCTGCCGGCCGACAAGACGGCGGCGCGCGGCAAGATTGCCGGCATCCTTGCCGGCCCCGAACGGCGCTGCGAGATGGTGGTGCGCATCAACCCTTTAGCCAGCGAATGGGGTAGCGACGACCTGCTGGCCGTGGCCAAGGCCGGGCCTGACGGCATTCTCCTGCCCAAGATCGGCACGCCGCGCGACATCCTCGAGGCCGGCGACCTGCTCGACGACAATTTCGCGCCGGACAGCGTGAAACTATGGGCGATGGTCGAGACGCCTAAGGCGCTGCTCAACATCGGCGCCATCGCCGAACTCGGCCGCGATCCTGCTTCGCGCCTGGCTTGTTTCGTAGCCGGAACGAATGATCTGGTGAAGGCGACCGGCATTCTGGCAACGCCCGACCGGCGCTATCTGATGCCCTGGCTGATGCAGCTGGTGCTTGCCGCCCGCGCCGGCGGCCTCGACGTCATCGACGGCGTCGCCAATGATTTTCGCGACCTTGACGGCTTTGCCCGCGAATGCGCCGAAGGGGCGGCCATGGGCTTTGACGGCAAGTCGGTGATCCACCCCGCCCAGATCGGGCCTGCGAACCACGCCTTTTCGCCGTCGCCCGAGAGGCTGGCCGCAGCCCGCGCGATCAGGGATGCGTTCGCGCGGCCCGAGAATGCCGGCAAGGGCGTGACTGCGCTGGATGGCCGCATGGTCGAGCGGCTGCATCTGGCCGAGGCGGAGAAACTTCTGGCGAAGGCCGCGATCATCGGCGCATGATGCGCCGGGGCTAATGCATGTCGCCCAAAAGTGCGCAGCGGTTTTGGGAAAACGACATGCATGGACAGCGACAATCACGATCAGGGACGAAGAATGAAACTCTACCGCTTTCTGTCCGGTCCGGACGACGCCACCTTCTGCCACAAGGTGACGGCGGCGCTGAACAAGGGCTGGCACCTGTTCGGCTCGCCGACCTACGGCTATGACAAGACGACCAAGTCGATGCGCTGCGGCCAGGCCGTGGTGAAGGACGTCGAAGGCCAGGAATACACGCCGGACACCAAGCTGAGCGATTGGTAAAGCTGGGTCGCCGAGACGCAAGGTCTGCGCCAGGCACCCCCCTCTGCCCTACCGGGCATCTCCCCCTCAAGGGGGGAGATTAGACGTCGTCTTTGATTTCGCCAATCACCAGCGTTGGAGGAAGAGCACCGTCGAAAGGAGCTGCCAATCTCCCTCCTTGAGGGGGAGATGGCCGGCAGGCCAGAGGGGGGTGGGCTTGGCGTCCGCCTATGATGGCTTAGGCACTCTCACCCCGCCGCCGCTTGCTCGGCGGCTTCCTCGATCCGCTCCATGTCGTCGTCCGACAGGCCGAAATGGTGGCCGATCTCGTGGATCAGCACATGGGTGACGATGTCGCCCATCGTTTCTTCATTCTCGGCCCAATAGTCGAGTATGGCGCGGCGGTAGAGCGTGATGCGGTTGGGGCCTTCGCCGGTCTGCGGGTTCCAGCGCTCGGCGATGCCGCGCCCCTCGAACAGGCCGAGCAGGTCGAAGGGCGTCTCCAGCGACAGGTCGTCCATGATCTCGTCGGTCGGGAAATCGGCGATCTGGATGATGATCTCGCCGGTGAGCTTGCGGAACTCGTCCGGCAGATGGGCATAGGTCTCCAGCGCCAGAAGCTCTATCTCGTCGATCGACGGCGAGAGTTGGTCGTGCCAGGTGCGTGTCTTGTAGATACGAGCCATGAAGTGTCCTTTGATCCGGCATATAGGCTTTCGCGCCGATCGAGGCAAACGAACCGGCTGGCCGTCCGCTCTCAGGGTAAAAAGCCGAAGGAATAAATTCCTTGTGACTCTGCTTGACTCTTCCGGGCGCCTCTGGAATCTATAGGAACATAACAGGAACAATTGCTGCCGGAAGTGAACGTCATGGCGATGAATGCCGTGGCGCGGGATACTGTTTTTGCCCTGCGCCGCCAGATCGCGAAGATCGAGGGAACGCTGCCCGAGCGCCTGGAAGCGCCGGCGCGCGGCGCGCCTGGAGCAATTCCAGGAAAAGTGCAAAGCGGTGCTGCCGGACCGGGTATGGCGCCGGACATCACGATTGTCCGGCGCGGTCTCGCCGTGGCCTCGGCGGATGCCTTCCTGCACACCGGCATCGAACGCCTCGACGCAGCACTTGGCGGTGGCCTGCCCAAGGCGGCGCTCAGCGAAATCCATGGCCTGGAGACCCGCGATGCCGGCGCAGTCGCCGGTTTCGCGCTGTCGCTCGTAAGCCTGATCCTCAAGGAGAAGCGGGGCCTGCCGATCCTCTGGGTCGGGACGGCGGAAATTTTTCATGAGGCCGGCCTTCCCTATGCCAGGGGCCTTCACGCCCTGTTCGGCATCGAGCCCGAGCAATTGCTGTTTTCCGAGGCGCCGAAGCTGCTCGACGCGCTATGGATCGCCGAGGAGGCCGCCCGCATGACGGCCTTCGCCGCCGTCATCCTCGAAATCCGCGGCAGCCCGCAGCGGCTCGACCTCACCGCCACGCGCCGCCTGCACGCCCGCGCCCGGAATGCCGGCCGTCCGGTGCTGTTGCTGCGCCAGGCCGGCGCGGCCGATCCCACCGCCGCGCCCCTGCGCCTCATCGTTTCGGCGGCACCCGCGGCAAGCCGCGAAACGGTTGCCGGCCCGCTCGCCGGCTCGATCGGCCGCCCTGCCTTCACCGTCGATATCGGCAAGAGCCGCACGGCCCTGCCCGGACAATTCACACTGGAGTGGAACCCAAATGAGCACGCTTTTGCAGAAAGAACAGAGGTACCTGTCGCTGTGGTTCCCGCATCTGGCCGCGGAGCGGATCCTGCGCCAGCGTCTGGGGCGGTCCTGGCGTTCCCGGCCCTCGCAGCACCTGCCGCCACCCCACCCACCACTTGTGATCAGCCATCGCGACAACAACGCCCAGCGCATCGCGGCTCTCGACGAGCGGGCTGAGGCGCTCAAATTGAAGCGCGGCATGGGCATTGCCGATGCCCGCGCCATGCATCCCTCGATCGACGTGGTGGAGGCCGACGCGGAAGCCGACCGCCGCCTGCTCGAAGGCCTCGCCGACTGGTGCGACCGCTACACGCCGCTGGTGGCGATCGACGCCGAGGACGGGCTGTTCCTCGACATCACCGGCTGCGCGCATCTGTTCGGCGGCGAGCGTGCCATGCAGGACGAGATCCTCACCCGCTTCTTCCAGCAGGGCTTCGATGTCCGCGCCGGCCTCGCCTCGACGCCGGGCGCCGCCTGGGCGGCGGCGCGCTTCCATGGCGACCGCATAATTGCCGGCGGCGAGGAGGAGGCGCTTCTGGCGCCGTTGCCATTGTCGGCGCTGCGCATCGCGCCGGAGACCCGCGCCAGCCTGGAGAGCGTCGGCCTGCGCACCGCCGGCGCGGTGATGGCCGCGCCGCGCGCGCCGCTCGCCCGCCGCTTCGGCGCCACCTTGCTTTTGCGCCTCGACCAGGCGCTCGGCCGCCTCGACGAGGCCGTGTCGCCGCGCCTTCCCGTGGCGCCGCTCTCGGTCGAGCGCCACCTTGCCGAGCCGGTCATGCTCACCGACGATATCGAGCGGCTGGTCACCCGGCTTGCCGTCGCCTTGAAGACCGACCTCGAACGCCGCGGCGAAGGCGCAAGGACGCTGGCGCTGCTTCTCTTCCGCGTCGACGGCGCCGTCAGCCGCATCGCCGTCGGCACATCGCGCCCGATGCGCGAGCCGCGGCTGATCCAGAAACTGTTCCACGAGCGGCTCACCGCATTGGAGCAAAACATCGATGCCGGCTTCGGTTTCGACCTTGTGCGGCTGTCCGTGCTGTCGGTCGCCGCCTTCGATATGCTGCAGGGCGACCTGACCGGCGAGACGGAGGATGATGACGCCGACATCGCGCTCTTTGCCGATCGTGTCCGCGCCCGCCTTGGCGAGGCCGCCGTGCTGAAGCCGGTCGTCGTCGAAAGCCATCTGCCGGAACGCGCCGTCAAAAGCGTGCCTTTCGCGGAAGCCCCGCAAAGGCGCGCGCCGGCGACCGATCGGACGGTGCAGCCGATGACCATCTACCCGCCGGAGCGGCCGGTGCGGCTGTTCCGCTCGCCCGAGCCGATCGAGGTGCCGGCGACCGAGATCCCCGAAGGCCCGCCGATGAATTTCCGCTGGCGGCGCGCGCTTTACCGCGTCGCCCGCGCCGAGGGACCGGAGCGCATCGCCGCCGAATGGTGGCGGCAACCGCCCGGCGAGGAGGAGGCGCCGACCCGCGACTATTACCGCATCGAGGACAGCGAGGGCCGCCGCTACTGGCTCTACCGCCAGGGTCTCTACAGCACCGCCTCGAAAGCCGCGCCGCCGCGCTGGTTCATGCATGGGGTGTTCGCATGAACGCGCTGACCGTCATCCCCTATGCCGAGTTCGGCATCCGGTCGAACTTCTCCTTCCTGCGCGGCGCCTCCAAGCCCGAGGAACTGGTGGTCACGGCGAAATTCTACGGCTTCGCCTCGATCGGGCTAGCCGACCGCAACAGCGTGGCCGGCGTCGTGCGCGCCTGGCAGCAGGCCAGGGTGGAAAAACTTGCCTATCACCCCGGCTGCCGCCTGGTGTTCGGCGACGGCACGCCGGACATCCTCGCCTATCCCCGCGACCGCCAGGGTTGGGGACATCTCTGCCGCATGCTGACGCAAGCCAATCTGCGCGACGAGAACGAGAAGGGCGCGACGCTGCTCGAGTTGAGCGACCTGCTAGAATGGGGCGATCGGATGTCGCTGGCGGTGCTGCCCGATCTGTCAGGCGGCGCCGATGACGGCCTGTCGCTCATTAGCCGGCTTAAGGATCGTTTCGGCTCGGCAATCCGGCTGGCCGTGGCGCCGGATTATGCCGGCAACGACCGTTTCCGCATCGAGCAGGCGGCGGCGATGGCCGAGCACGCGCGCGTCCCGCTGATGGCGACCAACGACGTGCTCTACCATGCCGCCGACCGCCGCCCGCTGCAGGACGTGCTCACCGCGATCCGCCTCAACACGCCGGTCTCCGAGGTCGGGCTGGAGCTGACGGCCAATGCCGAGCGCCATCTGAAGCCGCCGCTGGAGATGGCGCGCCTTTTTCGCCGACATCCGGAGGCGCTGGCGGAGACGCTGCGCTTCGCCGACGAGCTCACCTTCGCGCTCAGCGACCTCGAATACAATTATCCGGACGAGCCGACCGAATCCGGCCTCGGCCCGCAGGCCGAGCTCGAACGCCTGGCGCGCGAAGGCGCGGCCGTGCGCTATCCGGCCGGTATTCCCGACCACGTCACGCAGCGGATCGGCAGCGAACTCGCCTTGATCGAGCGCCTGAACTATGCCCGCTATTTCCTGACCGTCCACGACATCGTCAAATTCGCGCGCAGCAAGGGCATCCTTTGCCAGGGCCGCGGTTCAGCCGCCAATTCGGTCATCTGCTTCTGTATCGGCATCACCGAGATTGGCCCCGACCGGATCGACACTTTGTTCGAGCGCTTCATCTCGGAGGAACGCAACGAGCCGCCCGACATCGACGTCGATTTCGAGCATGAGCGGCGCGACGAGGTCATCGCCTATATTTATGAGAAATACAGCGCCAAGCGCACCGCTTTGGCCGCCGCCGTGATCAGCTATCGCGGCCGCTCGGCGCTGCGCGAGGTGGCCAAGGCCATGGGCCTGTCAGAGGACGTGCGCAGCGCGCTGTCGAGCACCATCTGGGGCTGGTCGACCTCCGAGCTCGGCGACAGGGAAGCCAATGCCGGCGGCCTCGACCGCACCGATCCGCTGTCGCGGCAGGTGCTGGAGCGCGCCAACGAGATCATGGGCTTCCCCCGCCACCTTTCCCAGCATGTCGGCGGCTTCGTCATCACCCGCGACCGGCTCGACGAAGTCGTGCCCATCGTCAAGACGGCGATGGAAGAACGCAAGATGGTCGAATGGGACAAGGACGATCTCGACGCGGTGAAGATCCTCAAGGTGGATGTGCTGGCGCTCGGCATGCTGACCTGCCTGAAGCGAGCCTTCACCTTGCTCACCGATCATTATCCGCGGGCGCGGGATCCGTTTGGACGACCTTACGTGCTCGCCAGCCTCCCGGAAGAGGACCGTCGCGTTTACGCCATGATCCAGCGAGCCGACACGCTCGGCGTCTTCCAGATCGAGTCGCGCGCGCAGATGTCGATGCTGCCGCGTCTCAAGCCGAAGAATTTCTATGATCTCGTCATCGAGGTGGCGATCGTGCGTCCGGGTCCGATCCAGGGCGACATGGTGCATCCCTACCTGCGTCGGCGGCAGGGTAAGGAAAAGGCCGAATATCCCAAGCCCGAGTTGGAAGAGATTCTCGGCAAGACGCTTGGCGTGCCCTTGTTCCAGGAGCAGGCAATGAAGATCGCCATCGTCGCCGGCGGCTTCAAGCCTGGCGAGGCCGACGAGTTGCGCCGCGCCATGGCGACCTTCAAGCGCACCGGCACGATCGGAAACTATGAGACGCGAATGGTCGAGGGGATGGTCAAGAAGGGCTATCCCAGAGAGTTCGCCGAGCGCTGCTTCAAGCAGATCGAGGGTTTTGGCGAATATGGCTTTCCCGAAAGCCACGCCGCCTCCTTCGCGCTGCTGGTCTACGCCTCCTGCTGGTTCAAGGCCTTCTATCCCGACGTCTTTTGCGCCGCCATCCTGAACGCGCAACCGATGGGCTTCTACCAGCCGGCGCAGCTCGTGCGCGACGCGCGCGACCATGGCGTCGAGCTGCGCGAGGTCGATATCAACCACTCCGTCTGGGACTGCACGCTGGAAAAGTCGGCCTTCGATCCGTCCCGCATCCTCGAGCGCCACGCCTCGATGCGCGGCGTCATCGAAACGGCGCATGCCGTGCGGCTCGGCTTCCGCCAGATCAAGGGCCTGTCCGAGGAGCGCATGGATGCCGTCGTCGCCCGGCGCGGCGACGGCTATCGGTCGGTCCGGGATGTCTGGCTGCGGTCGGGCCTCAATGTCGGCGAGATCGAAAGACTGGCTGAGGCCGACGCCTTCCGCTCGATCGGCCTCGACCGCCGCTCAGCGCTCTGGGAAGTGCGCGCGCTGGACGGCAAGAGCGCCGCCGAAAAGCTGCCGCTGTTCGACCGGCCGTCATTGGGTGGCCTGCGCGAGCTGGAGCCGGAGACGAAACTGCCGAAGATGCCGCTCGGCGAGCATGTCGTGCATGACTACCGCTCGCTCGGCCTGTCGCTGAAAGAGCATCCCGTCGCCTTCCTGCGCGAGCGGCTCGACCGCGCCGGCATCACCCCCAATGCCCGCCTGCCGTCGGTGCGCGACGGCCGCCGCGTCTCCGTCGCCGGCCTCGTGCTGGTGCGCCAGCGTCCAGGCAAGGGCAATGCGATCTTCCTCACCCTGGAGGACGAAAAGTCGATCGCCAACGTCATCATCTGGCCGCGGGTCTTCGACCGCTTCCGCTCCATCGTCATGGGCGCCCGCTTCATCCGCGTCACCGGCAAGCTGCAGCATGAATCGGACGTCATCCACATCGTCGCCGACCGGATCGAGGATTTGACTCCCTGGCTGAGCGTGCTGCTTGAGTCCGCCAGCCCACCGGTCATCGAGCATCAGCCGGATGGCGATGCGAACCGATCTGCCGAGGCGAACCGAAGCCTGCCGGTCCGTCGCGACATCGAGGCCCTGTCGGGCGCAGCACAACAGGTCATGCCGAGGGGGCGGAATTTTCAGTAGGAGCGATACGTCGCCATGCAGAAACTTCGATGTCGGCGGGACAGCGCCCCCCTCTGGCCTGCCGGCCATCTCCCCCTCTAGGGGGGAGATCAGATGTCACGCCGGCTTTCGCCAATCTCCGACATTGCAAGATGAGCGCGGCGCCCAAGCTGCCAATCTCCCCCCTAGAGGGGGAGATGGCCGGCAGGCTAGAGGGGGGCGCGAAGGATCGCCAACTTCTTCGTCACCGCACCCTTTGAAGGCCGCTCACGAAGGCCCGCCGAGCCGCGGCGGCTGCGGCGGCAGCACGTCTTCGGGCGAGATCGTACGCGCTTCCGAAGGCAGCATGATCGGGATGCCGTCGCGCACCGGATAGGCGAGCTTGGCCACCCGCGAGATCAGCTCGCCGCGCTCCGGGTCCCAGGTCAGCGGCCCCTTGGTCAGCGGGCAGGCCAGCAATTCCAGAAGCTTCGGGTCAACCTCGGCCTTGCGCCCGTCACGTCCATCCGCTGCCATGGCACTTTTCCATCGTCCAATCGCCCGGCCCTAAGTGTGTTGATATTCAGGTCAGGTCGGCCTCACCTGAATATCGATACACTTACTGCAGGCTTGACCCAAACTCGTCATCCTCGCGCGCCAGCGTCATTTCGGTGATGGCGATCAGCGTTTCGGCGCGCGTCTTCAGGTCCGGCGCTTCCAGCAGCGCCTGCTTTTCGGCCGGTCCGTAGGGCGCCATCATCGACAGCGCGTTGACCAGCATGCCGTTTTCGGCGCGGCTGACGCTTTCCCAGTCGGCCTCGAGGTCATTGGCCTGCAGATAGGAGCGAAAAGCCTTGAGCAGCGCCGGCCGGTCGACCTCGGCGCCGGCCGGGTCTTCCTCGAGGTCGGCGAGAAACGGCGCGATCCGGCAGTGCCGGAACGGCGCTTTGGCCGTGAGCTCCTGCGTTATACGAAACCGGCAAACGCCCTGCAGCGAGATCAGATAGCGCCCGTCGCCTGTCTCGGCGAGCGAGATGATGCGCCCGGCGCAGCCGACGCTGCACAGCTCCGGCTCGCCGTCGTCGCGCAATGCGCCGTCGAGGCTGGGCTGGATCATGCCGATCAGCCGCGAGCCCGCCATTGCCTGGTCGATCATCTGCAGGTAGCGCGGCTCGAAAACATTGAGCGGCATGCGGCCGCCTGGCAGAAGCAGCGCTCCGGCGAGCGGGAACACCGGGATCGCCGACGGCAGATCCTTGGCAAGCCGGTAGAGTGCGTTACCGACGCGCACCGCAACCCTCCCAAACCAACGCCGGCAAACGCATCAACCCGCAATCTCCTCTCGCACCGGCAACCCGTCTCAGATCGGCGACGGACCGCCAGCCTGCCCCTTATCTGGCGCTGACGCTCCGTTGCTCAAGCCTGCCGGCCACGACAGCCGGCAAAAAACTTCAGGACAATTCCAGGAAACCTGCGTCGCGGCTTTCCGTCCGGAATTGCGCAAGAACAAACTTAGAGCGGTTCGCGCTTCTGTGAAACGCCTAGAGCCGGATGATTTCAGGTCTGTTCGACCTGAAATCTGAATCCGGCTCTAAATCAAAGAGATGGAGCATGATATCGTCCGAAAACCGCTTCACACTTTTCGGCATCATGCTCTAACGGCTCTATGAGAACAGCAGCGACGAGAGCTTGCGCCGCGCCGCGAGCGTCGCTTCGTCGGTCATCCCCCAGGCCTCGAAGAGCTTCAACAGCTGCGCCCGCGCGCCGTCGTCGTTCCAGGTCCGGTCGGCCTTGATGATCGCCAGCAGGTTGTCGGCGGCCTGAGTTCGCTCGCCGCGCGCGTTCTGGATCATCGCCAGGTCGAAGCGAGCCTGGTGGTCGGCCGGATTGGCGGCGAGCCGACGCTCGAACTCGGCCGGATTGCCCAGCGCCGCGGCTTCCGCCGCCAGCGTCATCTTGGCGCGCAGCGCCGCCAGCGCCGGCGCGTCCTTCTTGTCCTCGGGCGCCCGCGCCAGAACCGCTTCGGCGCCTTCCACGTCCCCGGCATCGAACAGGATCTCGCCGAGGCCCGCGATCGCCTCGATCGTCTCCGGCGCCTGCTCCATGATCGCTTCGTAAATGTCCGCCGCGGTCTGGACGTCGCCGGCCGTGCGCGCCTCGGCCGCCGCGGCAAGCGCGTCCGCGACCTGTGGCGCGCCGCCGCCCTTGCCGCCGACCTTCTCGATGAACTGGGCGATCTGGCTTTCCGGGATCGCGCCCATGAAGCCGTCGACCGGCTGGCCGTCCTTGAAGGCGATGACCGCGGGAATGGACTGGATGCCGAGCTGGCCGGCGATCGAGGGATGGTCGTCGATGTTCATCTTGACCAGCTTGACCTTGCCGCCGGCGGCGCTCACCGCCTTTTCGAGCTGCGGCGTCAGCTGCTTGCAGGGTCCGCACCACGGCGCCCAGAAGTCGACCAGCACCGGCTGCCGGCGCGATTCCTGGATGACGTCGGTGGCGAAAGTTGCGGTTGTCGTGTCCTTGATCAGGTCGGCGGCCGCCGGCGCGTCGCCCAGCGAAATCTTGGCGCGGTCGCCGCCGCCATATTGCACCGTCTGGGCGTACTGGCCGCCATTGCCGCCAAACGAGCTGCTATACGGATTGTTGTCACTCATCGTGTCGCCCTTTCGGTCGCGCTCCTGGCCTTGGCGCCCGGCGCGTCATTGTCGGATTTCGGAACCGCCTTCCATGTGGCGATCAGCCCCTGAGTTTCAAGGTAATGAGACTTTCAGGATAACAGGATCATGGCCGGTTGCCTCGACGAATCTGATCAGGTCGGCGGCGGCGATCGAGGTCGTCGCCTCATTGGTCAGCGGATGGCCGTTGATGACGTCGTGGCTCATCAACTCCTGGTCGAGCACCACTTTGACCTTGCCTTCCGCGTCGTTGATCAGGCCGAAGACGGTGACCGCTCCAGGGATGACGCCGAGCAGTTCCATCAGCATCTCGGGCTTGCCGAAGGATACCCGGCCGGCGGCGCCGATCAGCTGGTGGATCTGCTTCAGGTCGACCACCGCCTCCTCGCCGACGGTGACCAGGAAATAATTGTCCTTCTTGTCCTTGAGGAACAGGTTCTTGGTGTGGCCGCCATGGATTTCGCCGCGCAGGGCCTGCGAATCGGCAACCGTGAACAAGGGCGGATGCCGCACCGTCGAGACGGCGATGCCGAGATCGGCAAGAAAGGCGTTGAGCTCGGCTTCGGTCTTCGGCATCGGTCCTCACGCGGTCCAACTGGGGTGATGCCGTTTACGGCCAATGGTGGCTTTGGGGCAAGGCTGCCGACGCAATTCCAGGAAAGTGCGCGGCGGTTTTCCGTCGGTAATTGCAGCGAACAAGAGCGCGATTCCAGCAGGTGCATGACGGATTTGCGCGCGCAATTGCGATCGGCCCGGTTTCGGGCCATCCCGCTTCCTTGCTTCCGAAGCGAAGTCCGCCGCCGGAAGAACCAACTCCAAAAGACCGTCATTTCCCTGTTGCAATCGCCGCGCTCTTCGGCCATATAGGCGCGGCTTGCGGCCGAGGCCGCGCGAGCGGGTGTAGCTCAGGGGTAGAGCACAACCTTGCCAAGGTTGGGGTCGAGCGTTCGAATCGCTTCACCCGCTCCAGTTTCCTTCAGGGGATCAAGCAAACGAAAAGCCGCGGACCCCCGCGGCTTTTTCGCGTTTGGCCAATCTCCGGAGGGCGTACGGACTAATGCATGTCGCCCAGAAGTGTGCTGCGGTTCTGGGACAACGACATGCATCAAAACAAAGACGTAAAGCGCGACGCGCTTTATCGGGGAGGGCCGATATCCTGCCTTGGCAGACAGCGGCCGTCGTCCGCAAATGTCAGCGGCTCATCAGACTTGGGTCGCATGCCAAAGGGACTGTAGAGCCTCTTTTGCCGGGCCTCCGACAACTGTACTGTTCGATGGAAGTGCTGGAGCCAATCCAGCCGGGCAGTCCTGCCGGGAGCGTTTCCCGCAAGTCGTTACGTTGGGGCATAACTAGATCAAAGAACGTCGGCCATGAGGTTCACAGCCTTACAGGATCCGTGCGGCCAATGGATGGTGTATGATCTGCGGTCGGATTTCCCGGCGCAGACACCGCACATGTCGTTGGTTGGGCTGACGCGAGGCCAAGCAGAGCGGCTCAGCGGCCAGGCTAATGAATTTTCCCCGAACCGGGCGACGCCGCTCTCTCGATATCTCTCTCATTCATCGATATTCTGGCCGTCGGCGCTGGAACAATCTGGCTTCATCGGCAATTTGGGTGCGCTGAAACAAGGAGCGCCCATGCGGTTCGCGGCAATGCAGGATCCATGCGACCACTGGCTTGTCTGTGATCTGGTTTCCGATCTGCCGGCGGAGATAGAAGGCCGGCTGCTGATCGGGCTGACGCGAAGCGAGGCCGCGGAACTTGCCGAGCAGGCCAATGCCGGAATTATCGGGCAGGCCATCAATTGGCCGATCCCGCTCGCCAGCGTCGCCTGAAGACGCCTGGCTCCTGATGCATGTCGCCCAAAAGTGCGCAGCGGTTTTGGGGGAACGACATGCATCGAAACAAAGACCTAAAGCGCGTCAGCTGAATTCGTTTCAGCGCGACGCGCTTTTGGCGGACCGCCTCACCCGCTTCACGTCCAGCCGTGATTCAACCTGCGATCACATTGGGTAACATTTGCGTTCTACCTCCATTTCAATGCCCGGGTGGACCTCTATATGTCGTCCGTGGGCCGAGAATCGCCGGCGATGGATGGCCTGCATCGCGACACGACGTGACCAGACGGCCCTTTCGGAAAAGCGGTTTTACCGCTTCGATCTAGGGAGATGTGATCATGCGCTCTTTCATGCCAAAAATAATCGTAGCCGCGTCGATCCTCGCGGCCATACCGCTTTCGAGCGCCTATGCGGCGCAACGCCACCACAGGGCACAGGTCGACACCATGACCACCGCGTCGGTGCCGGCGGATCCGGGCACGAGAGCGGCGATGCACCAGTTGCTGGGCGTAAAGCAGGGTATCCGTACGGCTAGACAGGTCGGCAAGATCACGGAGGATCAGGCCCGCGACCTGATGCGGCAGGCGGATGCCATCCAGCCCAGTGGAGATCGTTCGGTGATCGGGCAGATCAACGATCTGGATCAGCGGCTTCAGAATGCCACCGGCCAGGGAACCTATATAGGCAGCGGTGGGGACGGCGGCTATTATCCGAACGGCTGACCAACATGCGCCCTTCGTAAAAACCGGCTGCCGGTGTGATCAAGCCTTTGCTGGCCCCACACCGGCGCCATGTCATGCAGGGCTCGCCGGCCACCAATTGTACGTTACGCCAGTCGCGCTCTTGTCGTCCTGGGCGTCGCCAGCAAAAGGCTGGTCTCGCTTCCCGTTATGCCGGGGATCAGCCGTATGCGGCGCAGCACCGCGTCGAAGTCGGTGAGCGAAGCGGTGCCGAGCTCCACCACCAGGTCCCAGCGGCCATTGGTGGTGTGGATGGTCGACACCTCGGGAAAGCCGCCAAGCGCCCGGATGACGCGATCCGCGGCATGGCCCTCGATCTCGATCATCATGACGCCGCGAATGCGTTGATCGACCGCGTCGGCGCGCAGCACCACCGTGTAGCCGATGATCTCGCCGGATTTCTCCAGCCGCTCCATGCGCGACCTGACCGTGGCGCGTGACACGCCGAGGTCGATGGCGATGTCGGATACGCTGCGCCGCGCATCGTGCCTCAGCAGCGTCACCAGCTTTTCATCGAGAGCGTCCACGTCTTTCCATTTCGATCAATGCATCTGCCCAATATGATAGATCAGCCTTCCCGAAATGCCAATTTTCGCTGTTCAAACCGCCAGCCGGCGATGATCCAATCCCGCGATAATCATGAAGGGCTAGAAGAATCATGCGCTGCAGGATCGTCGGCGCGCCGGTACAGGACGGCGCGGGCAGGATGGGATGCGAAATGGGGCCGAGCGCGCTGCGCACGGCAGGGCTGGTCTCGGTGCTGGCCGAGCTCGGCCATGAGGTCGAGGACTGGGGCGCGGTCGAGAAGGCTCAGGCGCGCACCGTCGTCCATGGCAATCTCGCTCTGAAGGCGCTGCCGGAGATTTCCGCCTGGACGGCGGCGATCGCCGAAACCGCCTACGCGGCTTCGAGCGACGCCATGCCGATCTTCCTCGGCGGCGACCACTCGATCTCCGCCGGTACCGTCTCCGGCGTGGCGCGCCGCGCCGCCGAGCGCCGCCGCCCGCTCTTCGTACTGTGGCTCGACGCGCATCCGGATTTCCACACCCTCGACACCACCACCAGCGGCAATCTGCACGGCGTGCCGCTCGCCTATGCCAGCGGCCGGCCGGGCTTTTCGGGCTATTTCCCCGATCTGCCGCAAGCGGTCGACCCCGCGCGAATCTGCACCATGGGCCTGCGCAGCGTCGATCCGGCCGAGCGCCGGGCGCTGAACGAAGCCGGCGTCACCGTGCACGACATGCGCGCCATCGACGAGCATGGCGTCGCCCCGCTGCTGCGCGCCTTCCTGGCCCGCGTCGAGAAGGAGAACGGCCTCTTGCATGTCAGCCTCGACGTCGACTTCCTCGATCCGTCGATCGCGCCAGCCGTCGGCACCACCGTTCCCGGCGGCGCCACTTTCCGCGAGGCGCATCTGGTGATGGAGATGCTGTCCGACAGCGGCCTGGTCTCCAGCCTCGACCTGGTCGAGCTGAACCCGTTCCTCGACGAGCGCGGCCGCACCGCCACATTGATGGTCGACCTCACCGCCAGCCTGATGGGCCGCCGCATCATGGACCGCCCGACCCGCAGCCATTCCGGGAGCCTCTGAAAATGACCCAGCCTTCGCGCCTTGCCATCGTCCCCTTCGTCAGCGTCGACCGCATGATGAAGCTGGTGCTCGCCATCGGCGTCGAGCGCTTCCTTACCGAGCTCGCCGCCTATATCGAGGAGGATTTTCGCCGCTGGGAGCTGTTCGACAAGACGCCGCGCATCGCCTCGCACAGCCATGACGGTGTCATCGAGCTGATGCCGACCAGCGACGGCAAGATGTACGGCTTCAAATATGTCAACGGCCATCCCAAGAACATGCGTGAGGGCCGCCAGACGGTCACCGCCTTCGGCGTGCTCGCCGATGTCGGCTCCGGCTATCCGATGCTGTTGACCGAAATGACCATCCTGACCGCGTTGCGCACGGCGGCCACTTCCGCCGTCGCCGCCAAATACCTGGCGCCCAAGGGTTCGCGCGCCATGGCCATCATCGGCAACGGCGCCCAGTCCGAATTCCAGGCCGTTGCCTTCAAGGCGTTGCTCGGCATCGACCGCCTGCGGCTCTACGACATCGACCGTTCAGCATCGGAAAAATGCGCCCGCAACCTTGCCGGCAAAGGCTTCGACATCACCATCTGCTCGACTGGGCAGGACGCGGTCGAAGGCGTCGACATCATCACCACGGTGACCGCCGACAAGCAATGCGCCACGATCCTCACCGACAACATGGTCGGCTCCGGCGTCCACATCAACGCGGTCGGCGGCGACTGCCCCGGCAAGACGGAGCTGCATCGCGACATCCTGCTGCGCTCCGACATCTTCGTCGAGTTCCCGCCGCAGACGCGCATCGAGGGCGAGATCCAGCAGCTCGATGCCGATCATCCTGTGACCGAGCTATGGCAGGTGATGACCGGCCAGGCGCCGGGCCGCAAGGCGCCCGAACAGATCACGCTGTTCGATTCCGTCGGCTTCGCCACGGAAGATTTTTCGGCGCTGCGCTACGTCCGCGACCAGCTCCAGGCCACCGGCCTCTATGAGGAGCTCGACCTGCTCGCCGACCCCGACGAGCCGCGCGACCTGTTCGGCATGCTGCTAAGGGCCGCCATGCAGCCGGCGGCTTGAAGCCTTCCCCTTCTCCCCGTTTCACGGGGAGAAGGTGCCCGACGGGCGGATTGGGGGCAGCGCCAGCGTCGGCGATTGCCAACACTATCAGCGCAAAGCCGCGCAGCTTTCCCTCTCGACCAGCACCGGCGCCAGCACCTCGCGCCGCGAGGGTGCTTCCGGTTCGCCTAGCCGCTCGAGCAGCAGGCTCACCGCCCGCGTGCCGATCTTTTCGACCGGCTGCGCGATCGTCGTCAGCGGCGGCCAGGTGGTGACGGCATAGGGGATGTCGTCGAAGCCGACCATCGAGATGTCGTCGGGAACCCGCAAGCCGCGCGAGCGCAGCACCGTCAGCGCGCCCATCGCCATCAAATCGTTGCAGGCAAACAGCGCCGTGATGTCCGGCGCCTGCGCCATCAGCTGTTCCATCGCCAGCCGGCCACCGGCGAAATGATAGTCGGAATCGACGATCGAGGACGGCGGCAGGTCAATGCCTGCTTCGCCGAGCGCACGGACAAAGCCGCGCAGGCGGGCCGGGCTGGAACTGGAATCGCGCGGACCGCCGATGACGCCGATCTTGCGATGCCCGAGCCCGGCCAGGTATCTGCCGGCGAGATAGCCGCCATGGTCGTGGTCGACCAGAACGGTATCGACATTGACCGACTGGATCTCGCGGTCGAGCAGCACAGCCGGCACGCTGGGCAAGAGGCGGGCGAAGACCCGCGCGTGGTCGGACGAGCCGGCGAAGATCAGCCCGTCGATCTGCTTGGCCATCAGCACCGAGAGATAGCGTTCCTCCTTCTCGGCATTGCCGTCGGAGTTGCACAGGATCACCGTGTAGCCGGAAACAAAGCCGGCATCCTCGATCTGTCGCGCGACGCTGGCGAAGAACGGATTGGAATTGTCGGGCAGAAGCAGGCCGATCGTCTTGGTTTCGCCGCGCCTGAGACTCCGCGCCACCGAGTTCGGGCTGTAGCGCAGCACCGCGATCGCGGCGCGCACGCGCCCGGCCGTTTCCGGCTCGACATGGCGCGTATGGTTCATCACATGCGAAACCGTTGCGACGGACACCCCCGCATGGCGTGCGACATCGGCAATCGTTGTCATGGTCCCTGCGATTCCCACTGAGCCGCAATCGGTTACGCAACCGATTACGCAGGAGACTAGATGTGCGGATTTGGAAAGTGTCAATATCAGCGGGCCGAGGGCGCAGAGGCAACCCTTCCTTCTCCCCCTGCGGGAGAAGGTGGATCGGCGCGCAGCGCCGAGACGGATGAGGGGTGTTCCAGCGGAGTGAGACGCTGGTGTTCCCTGGAACACCCCGCGCCTTCTCCCACAAGGGGAGAAGGAAGAATGAGGGGCATCACCCTCACCGCCACCCCAGCGCCGGCGCGACGTGCTTCAGGATCGACTCGATGACGTGGGCGTTGTAGTCGACGCCGAGCTGGTTGGGCACGGTGAGCAGCAGCGTGTCGGCCTCGGCGATCGCTTCGTCCTCCTTGAGCTGCTCGATGAGCACGTCCGGCTCGGCGGCATAGGTGCGGCCGAATACGGCGCGCTTCTCCGGCTCGATATAGCCAAAGTGGTCTTCGCCCTCGCTGCCGCCGAAATAGGCGCGGTCCATGTCATTGACGAGGGCAAAAATGCTGCGGCTGACCGAGACGCGCGGCTCCCTCGTATGGCCGGCTTCCTTCCAGGCGGCGCGGTAGGCTCTTATTTGCTCGGCCTGCTGGATGTGCAGCGGCTGGCCGCCCTCGTCGAATTTCAGCGTCGAGCTTTGCAGGTTCATGCCGAGCTTGGCCGCCCATATGGCGGTGGCGTTGGTGGCGGCGCCCCACCAGATGCGGTCGCGCAATCCGGCCGAGAACGGCTCCAGCCTGAGCAGGCCGGGCGGATTGGGGAACATCGGCCGTGGATTGGGCTGGGCAAAGCCTTCGCCGCGCAACAGGTCGAGGAATATCTCCGAATGCCGGCGCGCCATGTCGGCGTCGCTCTTGCCATCTTCCGGCACGTAGCCGAAATGACGCCAGCCGTCGATCACCTGCTCGGGCGAGCCGCGGCTGATGCCCAACTGCAAACGCCCGCCGGCGATCAGGTCGGCCGCGCCCGCATCCTCGGCCATGTAGAGCGGGTTCTCGTAGCGCATGTCGATGACGGCCGTGCCGAGCTCGATACGCTTGGTCCTGGCGCCGGCGGCGGCCAGCAGCGGGAAGGGCGAGGCGAGCTGCCGGGCAAAATGATGGACGCGAAAATACGCGCCGTCGGCGCCGAGCTCCTCGGCCGCGACCGCGAGGTCGATCGATTGCAGCAACGCGTCGGCGCCCGAACGCGTGCCCGATTGCGGCGACGGCGACCAATGCCCGAATGACAGAAACCCGATCTTCTTCATATGCTCCGTTCCTGCTGGAGTGGCCCATTGGCCGCTCAAACTCGTTGTTGCTCCAGCAGATAGCCAGGGCGGTGCCGCGATACAACGGACACGGAACGGATACAGACCGTCAATCAGTTCTTTGAAAGTTCGGTGCCGCCCTCGCGTTATACGGAGACCAAATAATGGTGGGCACGGCGCCGCCGCATATCCGTGCCAACGCGATCGGTCTCGCGATCGGGGAAGCGTCGCCGGCATTCCCGCTGCCGCCGGAGCGCTGTATCGTTCTCGCCAACCGATGATTCCCGAGCATTGGACGAAGCCTTCATGCATGGCCTGACACCCATACTTTCCACCGTGACCGCCTCTTTCCTGGCGTCCTTCGTCGAGGTCGTCGAAGCCTTCACCATCGTGCTTGCCGTCGGTGTGACGCGCAGCTGGCGCCCTGCGCTGACGGGTGCAGCACTGGCGCTCGCCTTCCTTGCGGCGCTAGTGCTGGCGTTCGGCCCGCTGCTGGCGCTGGTCCCCATCACCGTCCTGCAATTCGTCGTCGGCGTGCTCCTGATCCTGTTCGGCATGCGCTGGCTGAGAAAAGCGATCCTGCGCAGCGCCGGCGTCATTGCCTTGCGCGACGAGGAAAAGGCCTTTTCCAGGGAGACCGCCGCCTTGCAGCGTCAGGCCGACGATCGCCGCGCCGACTATCTGGCGGCCGTCGCGTCGTTCAAGGCGGTGCTGCTCGAGGGTGTCGAAGTGGTGTTCATCGTCATTGCCGTCGGCGCCGCGCATGCGCAGACGTTTTATGCTGGCCTTGGGGCGCTGGCGGCCTTCGTGCTGGTGATGCTGATCGGCCTTGCCGTGCATCGTCCCCTGGCGCGCGTGCCCGAGAATTCGCTCAAATTCGTCGTCGGGCTGATGCTGACCAGCTTCGGCGTGTTCTGGACCGGCGAAGG
This sequence comes from Mesorhizobium sp. WSM4832, assembly GCF_055811115.1. Taxonomy (NCBI): domain Bacteria; kingdom Pseudomonadati; phylum Pseudomonadota; class Alphaproteobacteria; order Hyphomicrobiales; family Phyllobacteriaceae; genus Mesorhizobium; species Mesorhizobium sp. WSM4832. The sequence goes on from NZ_JBVVQH010000006.1 coordinate 212,439, forward strand.
CCTCGGCGCCGAATGGCCGGGCGCCGACCTCGCTCTGCTCGCCATCTTCGCCGTCATCGCCGCGGCGTCCTTCGCCATCGTGCGCTGGCTGCGCGGCGCCTATCCGGCAGCCGCCGAAGGAGTTGCCAGATGAACGTCATCCGCCTGGTCTTGAACGAGCTCGTCGGCATGTTCGTCGACGATGGCAGCCTGGCGCTGCTGGCTCTGATCCTGGTCGCGCTGATCACCGCCGCGGTGAAGCTGTTGGCACTGCCGCCGCTCATCGGCGGCTTGCTGCTTCTTGTCGGCTGCCTGGCAATTCTCCTGGACAGCGCGCGTCGCGCGCGCGGCAAGGCGCGCTGATCAAAGAGCGGGAAATCTGCGCAAACGCTGGGGATTGGCTGAAGCCTACGAACTTCGTCATCCACGGGCGGAGCGACGCGAAGCGGAGCGCAGACCCGAGGATCCATTCCGTGACTTTGATCGTAGAGTGCTACAGAGCAGAATTCTGCACCAAGGCAACGCCTCGACGTCACGGAATGGATCCTATGGTCTGCGCGCGTCGCTCCGCTCCTTGCTCCGCCATAGGATGACGACGTGATGGATGTTCCGGCTAATCTCCAAGGCCATGCCACCTCCCAGCGCAACGTAGCCGCCAGTCATTCTGTGCCGGCAAACTAGTAAACCGTAAAAAGCGTCGGCAGGTCGCCGCTGAGGCGGAAATACTCGACTGCCTCGATGACTGGAAACAGCGCCAGGAAATAGAGTCCGTCGCGGAACGTGTTGCGCAGCGCGCGCGTCGAAAACAGCCACTGGTCCTCGGTGCGGTAAAGCAGCGGGTTTGGCCAGAAGCGTGGCGTGCGTTCGGCATAGGCCGCATGGACGGCGCCGAACTTGCCGGACAAAAACTCGGCCTCCTTGCGCGCGGTGAACCGGAAGACGAGGAAGCTTGCCAGGCCGAGCATCGCGGCCGCCAGCACCGAGCCGAACATCAGCCCGCCGCCAACCGCGCCGAGCGTCGAGAAGAAATAAAGCGGGTTCTGGGTCATCGAGAACGGACCGGACACGATCAGCTCGTCGTTCTTCCTGCCGCCGACGAAGAGGATGCTCCACAGCCGGCCAAGGAAGCAGGCCAGCACCATGACAAACCCGATCGTCTCGACGATTTCGTGCCCGTCCGATCCTTCGGCCAACGCCGGCTTGCTGAACAGGAGCAGGATGACGGCAAGCATGGCGGCCACCTGCACGACGATCAGCCGCTTGTGCTGGTCGAACGCCTTCGGCGCCGATTTGAGGGACGTGTAGGCCATTCTTTCTCATCGCTTCGGCCCCGCGAGGGGACGCCAGGCCTCTCTAACTCTTCCGCCGGGCGATGACGAGGCCCGGCGGATGTTTTTGGCCGACCTTACGAATTTGTAAGGGAGCGGACAGGCTGCGGTGAGTTCGCCCGCATACACCTGATAATCGACCGCAGCTGGTCGCCGCACAAACCGCAGACGGGCATCGCCATGATCTCTCAAGCCGACAACCTCGCTCTCAACCGGGTCCCGGAAGTCACCATCGATTTCTGGCTGATCAAGATCATGGCGGTGACCATGGGCGAGACCGCGGCCGACTATCTGGCCGTCAATCTCGGCCTCGGCCTCACCCTCACATCCTTGATCATGAGCGGCATCCTCATTGTCGCGCTCGTCCTGCAGTTCGCGCAACAACGCTACGTGCCCTGGGCCTACTGGCTGGCGGTTGTGCTGATCAGCATCGTCGGCACTTTGGTCACCGACAACCTCGTCGACAATTTCGGCGTGCGGCTGGAGACGACGACGATCGTCTTCTCGGTCGCCCTCGCGCTGACTTTCGCGGCCTGGTACGCGAGCGAAAAGACGCTCTCGATCCACACCATCATCACCACCAGGCGCGAGACCTTCTACTGGCTGGCGATCCTGTTCACCTTCTCGCTTGGCACGGCCGCCGGCGATCTGGTCGCCGAGCGCTTCGACCTGGGCTATCTCACCACCGGCCTCATCTTCGGCTGCGCGATCGCGGCGATCACGCTTGCCTGGTTCTTCCTCGGCCTGGACGGCATCCTCGCCTTCTGGCTCGCCTATATCCTCACCCGGCCGTTCGGCGCCTCTTTCGGCGACCTGCTCTCGAAGCCGGTGGAATATGGCGGCATGGGCTTCGGCGCCACCTTCACCAGCCTGGCCTTCCTCGGCTGCATCGTGGTCATCGTTCTTCACATGACACTGAGGAACCTGATCGACGAAGACGAACTGGCCCTGCTCGATTAGAAGCACTGCACAGGGATTCTGACCGGTTGGCTCTGTTTGCGTTGGCAGGTGGCATGCGTTGGAGATTTGGCCGAAACGCCCATCGCGATCGTCATTCTAGGGCGGAGCAGGAGCGAAGCAGTGCAAACGTTGGAGATTAGCCGAAGCCTGCGAACTTCGTCATCCACGGGCGGAGCGACGCGAAGCGGAGCGCAGACCCGAGGATCCATTCCGTTACCTTGACCATCGAATGCAGCGGAGCAGAATCCTGCACCGTGGCGGTGCTTCCTAGTCACGGCATGGATTCTATGGTCTGCGCCGCGTCGCTTCGCTCCTTGCTCCGCCATAGAATGACGAGGTTGGGGGCGGCTTCAACCAATCCCCGGCTAAAATGGCTCTCGCAAAAATGTGTAGCGGTTTTCGGGCTGCAAGCGCGTAAAAAACAGATGGTTAGAGCGATTTCGGTCCGGAGCCGCATCAACAAAGACTATCAGCCAAGAAAAAGCCGCAGCCAGCGCTACATTGCCGGCGAGGCCGAGGCGGCAAGGACAGCGCGGGGCGATGCGACTTCTGCTTGTTGAGGACGATCCGAGGACCGCCGACTATATCGTCCGCGGGCTGGCCGAGGCCGGCCATGTCTGCGATCTGCTGCGCGACGGTCATGACGGTCTCTTCGCCGCGACCCGCAACGCCTATGACGTGATTGTCGCCGACCGCATGGTGCCCGGCCTCGACGGCCTGTCGATGATCAAGGCGGTACGCGCCGCCGGCATCCGCACGCCGGCCATCTTCCTGACCTCGATCGGCGGCGTCGACGATCGCGTCGAGGGCCTGGAAGCCGGCGGCGACGACTATCTGGTCAAGCCCTTCGCCTTTTCCGAGCTGCTCGCCCGCATCCATGCGCTCGGCCGCCGGCCGGCGGCGCAGGAGCAGAAGACGGCTCTGCGTGTCGCCGACCTCGAAATGGACCTGATCCAGCGCCGCGTGACCCGGCAGGGCCAGCCGATCGACCTGCAGCCGCGCGAGTTCAGCCTGCTCGAGGTGCTGATGCGCGGCGAAGGCCGCGTCATCACCCGCACCATGCTGCTGGAGCGCGTCTGGGATTTTCATTTCGATCCCAAGACCAGCGTCGTCGAGACGCATATCAGCCGGCTGCGGGCCAAGGTCGACAGGCCGTTCGACGTGCCGCTGATCCACACCGTGCGCAACACCGGCTACAGCCTGCATGTTCCGGCCTGATCCTGCGCCCGCAATTGCGGGACCCGCATGAGCGTGACACGCTCCAGCCTGCTGCGCAGCACGCCGTTTCGGTTGGCGCTGGCCTTCGCCTTCCTGTTCCTGCTGGCTTTCATCCTGTCCGGCGCGATCGTCTATCAATTGATGAGCGCCTCGCTCGCCAGGCAGCTCGATCAATCGATCAAGGAGACTTACTCCCTGATCGCCGCCACTTATACCGAGAGCGACGAGGAGGATCTCGTTGCCACGGTCAGGGACCATGCCCAGTTCAGCCAGGATAAGGACGAGATCTTTTCCCTCACCGATCGCGACGGCAACCGCCTTGCCGGGGATTTCACCGCCTCCAGCCTGCCGGACGGCTTTTCCATGTTCGCCGCCAACCTGCCGGGTGTGCCGCCCGGCACCGAATATCGCGCCTATTCAGGCACGGTCGGCGGCAACAGCCTGACGGTCGCCTTCTCGCTCTCGGAAACCGAGGATCTCGAAAAGATCGTGTTGATGAGTTTCGGCTGGGCGACGCTCTTCATCACCGGCCTTGCCGTCGCCGGCGGCGCCGTGCTTGCCTCGCGCGTCCAGCGGCGCCTCGACGGCATCGCCAGCACCATGGTCGACGTCTCGCACGGGCGGCTCGATGCGCGCATTCCGCTGATCGGGAGCGGCGACGACATCGACGCCGTGTCGGCCCAGGTGAATGCCGCGCTCGAGCGGCTGTCGGCCCTGGTCGACGGGATGCGCGAAGTGAGCGCCAACATCGCCCATGATCTCAAGACGCCGCTCAACCGGCTGCAGATGATCCTGGAATCCGCCGCCGACAAGACGGTGTCGGGCGAGGATGTCTCGACCGAGCTGACCGACGCGCGCACTGAGAGCCAGCAGATCAACAGCACCTTCGACGCGCTTCTTCGCATCGCGCAGATCGAAGCCGGCGCCCGCAAGGCGCGCTTCGTCGATCTCGACGTCGGCCCGGTGGTCGAGACCATCGGCGAGGTCTATGCCGACGTCGCCGAGGATGACGGCAAGTCTTTGTCGACAACAATCGTTCCGGATACGAAATGGCATATTCACGGCGACCGGGACCTGCTGATGCAGATGCTCGCCAATCTGGTCGAGAACGCGCTCAGGCATTGCCCGCCGGGCACCGCGATAGAGCTTGCGGTGACCGGGGAAGGCAGCCACGTCCTCATCCATGTCCGCGACAATGGTCCCGGCATTCCCGCCGAGGAGCGCGAGAAAGTGTTCCGCCGGCTCTACCGGCTGGATGCGAGCCGCACGACGCCCGGCAGCGGCCTAGGCTTGAGCCTTGTCAAGGCGGTGGCCGACCTGCATGGCGCCGCGATCGTGCTTGAGGATCGCAATCCGGGTCTCGGCGTGACCGTCAGCTTTCCGGCCGTGCGAGTCCCAACAGCCTGAGCTGGTTCGTTGACCCTGAAATCGGCGCAAACGCCGGGGATTGGCTGAAGCCTCCCAACCTCGTCATTCCAGGGCGGAGCAAGGAGCGAAGCGACGCGCGCAGACCCTGGAATCCATGCCGTGACGTTAAGGCGTTGCAGCGGTTACAGAATTCTGCACCGTTGCGCTCTACGGAAGAGGTCACGGCATGGATACTCGGGTCAAGCCCGAGTATGACGAAGCGCTGATGAGATCCAGCTAATCGCCTACCTCTTGCGCTCTCCGCTCCTTGCTCCGCCCGTGGATGACGATCGCGATGGGCGTTTCGGCCAATCGCCACGGCATGCCAACGGCGGGCGCTCCCGCCGGCGCTGCCGAAGCCATCAACATCTGGCACCCGCCCGGCGAAAATCCGAAGGCGACATGCCGGCGAGCTTGCGGAACGACTTGTTGAAGGCGCTGAGCGAGCCGAAGCCCGATTCCATGGCGACCCGCAGCACATTGGCATCCTCATGCATCAGCAGCGCCTGCGCGTAGCTCAGCCGCAGCAGGTTGACATACTCGTTGAGCGTCATGCCGGTCGATTTCTTGAACAAGCTCATGGCGTATTTGGGATGGATGTCGGCAGCCGCTGCGATGGTCACGCAGTCGATGTCGTAGAGGAAGTTTTCGGCGATGAAATCGCACATGCGCCCGACATTGCGCGAGGACTGCTGGTCGAAGGGGCTGCCGGCCCCGTGTCCGGATGCGGTTTCCGGCACCAGCCGGTACGCCTCGAACCGCACCCGCTCGAGCCGGAGCAGCAGCTCGTTGACGGCGTGCTCCGTCTTCGCCGCATCGCCCGAGCGCGCATATTCGTTCCAGCGCTTGAAATTGTCGTTGTCGGACTGGTCGGTGGCATTCGTCACCAGCGTCGCCCCGGTCATCAGTCGGTGCCGTATATCGGCCGGCAGATGCAGGCGGAAGAAATGCACCAGCGGCAGATGCGCGCCGGCATAGATCGTATCGTCGGTGAGATCGTCCATCTGGTGCGGCAGCCCGCCCCAGAACAGGCACATCTCGCCGGCCGACAGCGAAATCTCGTGTTCGGCCATGCGGTAATGCACCGAGCCCTGCACGATGAAGTTCACCTCGACCTGGGCATGCCAGTGCGGCTTCAGCATCACCAGCGGGTGATTGTGGAACATCTGCAGGACAAGCGGCAGGCCTTCGACGCTGCTCGCGCCGGGCTGGTAGAACGGACGCATCGGCACCTTACTTTCCGGCAACTTCTTATTCCCTTTGACGGGGACAAGCCTTCCGCGTCGCATAGTCTAGCCACGCTCACAGTGAGAGAGCAAATGAAATGGGAGGATTTCAATGCGCACTACACTCACCTGCGCCGCGCTTATGCTTGCCCTGGGCTCCGGCCCAGCCCTGGCGCAGTCCGGCGAAATCACCATCTGGAGCTGGAACATCGCCTCCTCGTCGCTGAAGGCGACGGTCGAGGGCTTCAACAAGAAGTATCCCGACATCAAGGTCACGGTCCAGGATCTCGGCAACCAGCCGACCTATGACAAATCGATCGCCGGCTGTGCCGCCGGCGGCGTCGGCCTGCCCGACATCGTCTCGATCGAGAACGGCGAGGCGGAAAACTACTGGAGCCAGTTCCCGGACTGCTTCGTCGACCTGCACACGCTGGGTTACAGCGCCGAGGACCAGAAGAAATTCCCCGATTTCAAGCGCACCGAGCTCGAAGTCGGCGACAAGGCCTATGCCATGCCATGGGACTCCGGCCCGGTGGCTGTCTTCTACCGCCGCGACTTCTACGAGAAGGCCGCCGTCGATCCGGCCTCGATCAAGACCTGGGACGATTTCATCGCCGCCGGCAAGAAGATCCAGGCCGCCAATCCGGGCGTCACCATGACCAATGCCGATTTCAACGGCGACACCGAATTCTTCCGCATGATCTCCAACGAGCAGGGCTGCGCCTATTTCGCCGAGGACGGCCAGTCGATCACCGTGGCCGAGCCGAAATGCGTCGACGCCCTGACCAAGGTCAAGGAGATGAAGGACGCCGGCATCGTGTCGTCGGCCGACTGGGGCACCAAGATCACCAATAACACGGCCGGCACGGTCGCCACCCAGGTCTATGGCGGCTGGTATGAGGGCACGATCCGCACCGAATCGCCGAAGGAAAGCGGCAAATGGGGCGTTTACCTGATGCCGAGCCTGACCGCCGACGGCCCGCGCGCCGCCAATCTCGGCGGCTCGTCCTTGGCCATCACCTCGGCCTCGAAGAACAAGGAAGCGGCCTACGCCTACTTGAAATACACGCTCGGGACCAATGAAGGTCAGATCACCATGCTGAAGGAGTTCGGCCTGGTGCCCTCGCTGATCTCGGCGCTCGACGATCCTTACGTCTCGCAAGGCCTGGAGTACTGGGGCGGCCAGGCGGTGTGGAAAGACATCCTTTCCACCTTGCCCAAGGTCGTGCCGAGCCGCGGCACGCCGTTCCAGAGCGACGCCGAGATCATCCTGCGCGCCGTGCAGACCAAATATCTGGCCAACGGCTATCCCGACGCCAAGGCCGCGCTCGACGACGCCGCCAAGCAGATCGCAGCGGCCACCGGTCTGCCGGTGAAGTAAGCGCCGCCTCCCCTTCTCCCCTTGTGGGAGAAGGTGGATCGGCGCGATAGCGCCGAGACGGATGAGGGGTGTTCCAGCGGAGTGAGACGTTGGCGTTCCCTGGAACACCCCTCATCCGGCCGCTTCGCGGCCACCTTCTCCCACAAGGGGAGAAGGCAAGACAGGGCAGCGCCTGCGTCGACAATTGGCGCTGCTCCAGCAATTCGATGCAATGATCAACGCCGCGCCCGCCAAGAAGGCGCCACCGAGAAAGGAGGAAGCCAATGCGCACCCAGAACGCCACCGCGTACCGCTTCCTCACGCCTTACCTTTTGATCTTCGCCATCTTCTGGATCTGGCCGATCATCTCTTCGTTCCTGATCTCCTTCCAGGCGACCCGCACCGTGCCCTGGCGCTTTGCGCCGACCTTCAACTGGGGTCGCCTGATCGGCGACCCCGCCTTCTTCAACGCGCTGAAGAACACGCTGCTCATCCTCGTCATCCAGGTGCCGGTGATGATCTCGCTGGCGATCGTCATGGCGGTGCTTTTGAATTCGCCCCTGCTCAAGGCGCGCGGCCTCTACCGCTTTGCCTTCTTCGCCCCGGTCGTGGTCGGCGAGGTCGCCTATTCGGCCGTCTTCCGCCTGATGTTCAGCCTCGATTTCGGCATCATCAACAAGCTGCTCAACAGCGTCGGTATCCCCAAGGTCGACTGGTTCTCCAACGTCACGCCGGCCATGGCGCTGATCATGATCGCGGTGACCTGGCGCTGGGCCGGCTACAACGCCATCATCATCCTCGCCGGCCTGCAGTCCATCCCGGAGGACGTCTACGAGGCGGCGACGCTCGACCGCGTCAGCAGGGTCAGGCAGTTCTTCCACATCACCTTGCCGCTGCTCAAGCCGGTGATCGTCTTTTGCGCCGTGCTGTCGATCATCGGCACCATGCAGCTCTTCACCGAGCCATTCCTGATCACCGAGCGCGGCGGCCCGGGCGGCGGCACCGAGACGCTTGGGCTGCTGCTCTATCGCCAGGGCTTCCGATCGCTCAACTTCGGCTATGCCTCGGCCGTCGCCTACACCATGGCGGGGCTGGCGATCGCCATCACCCTGGTGCAGCTCTGGCTGACGAGGGACCCGAAATGACCTCGCGCTCGCAAGCCCGACTCGGTCGCAGCGTCCTGCTGCATCTTTTCCTGACGCCGCTGGCGCTGGTCTGGCTGTTCCCGCTGTGGATGATGGTGGTGTTTTCCACCATGCCCGACAACGGCATATTCAGTCCGGGCATCGAGCTTCTGCCGCACGACAATTTCCTCGACAATGTCGCCAATCTGCAGCGCGACACCAATTTCATCGGCGCCATCGGCATCTCGGTCTCGGTGGCGGTGACCTACACGATCCTTTCAGTGCTGCTCACCTCGATGGCCGGCTGGGCGCTGGCGCGCTACGAATTCCACGGCAAGGGCGCGGTGATAGCGATCATCTTCGGCACCATCACGCTTCCCTACGCGGTTGTGCTCATCCCGCAATTCATCATGGTGGCGCGCGACTTCGCTTTGGCCAACACCTGGATCGCGCTGATCGTGCCGCCGCTGTTCAATTCGCTGGGAGTGCTATTCATGCGCCAGGCTTTCTCGATGATGCCGGCCGAGCTGTTCGACGCCGCGCGGGTGGAAGGCGTGAAAGAATGGCGCATCTTCATGTTCGTTGCGCTGCCGCTGGCCCGCCCGATGCTGGCGGCCTTGGCGATCATCCTCTTCCTCGCATCGTGGAACAATTATCTCTGGCCGCTGCTGATCAACAGCCAGCCCGGCGCCATGACGGCGCCGGTGGCGCTTGGCACGCTGATCGGCCTGACCAAGGTGTCGTGGGGCGGCATCATGGCCGGCGCCGTGATGCTGACGGTGCCGATGCTCATCGTCTTCGTGCTGTTGCAGCGCCATTTCATTGCCGGCATCGCCGCCGGCGCGGTCAAGTAGGTTAGGAGCGAGATGGCTGCCGTCACCCTCACCAATGTCGTCAAGCGCTTCGGCGTCTACGAAGTCGTCCATGGCGCCGACATCGACATCGCCGACGGCGAGTTCGTTGTCTTCGTCGGCCCGTCCGGCTGCGGCAAGTCCACGCTCTTGCGGATGATCGCCGGGTTGGAGGATATCAGCGGCGGCAAGATCGCCATCGGCGGCAAGGTGGTCAACGACGTCGAGCCGGCCGACCGCGGCATCGCCATGGTCTTCCAGTCCTACGCGCTCTACCCGCACATGACGGTGGAACAGAACCTCTCCTTCGGGCTCAGGATGAACGGCAACCCGAAGGCCGATACCGAGCGTCGGGTGAAACGCGCCGCCGAGATCCTGCGCATCGACGAATTGATGCAGCGGCGCCCGAAGCAACTGTCCGGCGGCCAGCGCCAGCGCGTCGCCATCGGCCGCGCCATCGTGCGCGAGCCGCAGGTGTTTCTGTTCGACGAGCCGCTGTCGAACCTCGACGCCGAGCTCAGGGTCCAGATGCGGGTCGAGATCTCGCGCCTGCACAAGGAGCTTGGCGTCACCATGGTCTATGTGACGCATGACCAGACCGAGGCGATGACGCTGGCCGACCGCATCGTCGTGCTCAAGGCCGGCAATGTCGAGCAGATCGGCGCGCCGCTCGACCTCTATGACGACCCGGCCAACCGTTTCGTAGCCGGCTTCATCGGCTCGCCGAAGATGAACTTCCTTGACGCCAAGGTCGTCGAGACATCGAACAGCGCCGCGATCATCGAGCTCGTCAATCATGGCGGCGTCAAATTGCACAAGCCGCTCCGCGAAGCCTTTCCCGCCGTCGGCGCCGACGTCGTGCTCGGCGTCAGGCCGGAGCATTTCTTCGAAGCCGGCGAGGGCGACTGCGACATTCCCGTCAAGGCCGACGTCGCCGAGCATCTCGGCTCGGTCAGCTACGTCTACGCCAATGCCGGACCCGAGGAGCTGATCGTCGAGCGCGAGGCCTCGCGCCAGCGCGCCAGCGGCGACCATTTCACGGTCTCGATCAAGGCGGAACGCTCGCTGCTCTTCGACAAGGCGGGCGCAAGGATCCGCTGACTTTCGTTCCCGCCCGATCGCCAAGGCGTGGCGGCGACCTATGGAGAATTCGACATGACATCCGCATCCAAGAAAATCCGCTGGGGCATCCTCGGACCCGGCAGCATCGCCAAATCCTTTGCCGGCGGCGCCGCGCAGTCGCGCACTGGCGAGCTGGTCGCGCTCGGCGCCCGCAACCCCGGCAAGCCGGGCCTCGCCGAAACCTTTCCGGGCGCGCGCATCCTCGACGGCTATGACGCGCTGCTCGCCGATCCGAACGTCGACGCCGTCTACATCGCGATCCCGCATCCCGGCCATGCCGAATGGGCGATCAAGGCCGCGGACGCCGGCAAGCATGTGCTGTGCGAGAAGCCGCTGGCGCTGACCGCCTTCGAGGCCGACGCCATGATGCATGCGGCGCGCAAGGCGGGCACGTTCCTCGGCGAAGCTTTCATGTACCGGCTGCACCCGCAGACGCTGCAACTGGTCGAGCTGGTCAAGTCGGGCGCCATCGGCGAAGTGCGCATGATCAAGTCGAGCTTCGGCTTCGCCATGCCGGGCTTCATGCCGGAGCACCGGCTCTATGCCAACGAGCTCGCCGGCGGCGGCATCCTCGATGTCGGCGGCTATCCGGTGTCGATGGCGCGGCTGATCGCGGGCGCGGCATCCGGACAGCCCTTTGCCGAACCCGACAAGGTGGTGGGCGCGGCCCATCTCGGCCAGTCCGGCGTCGACGAATGGGCTTCGGCGCTGCTCACCTTCGCCAATGGCATCGTCGCCGAAATCTCCTGCAGCATCTCGCTCAACCAGGACAATGTGCTGCGCATCCTCGGCACCAAGGGTCAGATCGAGGTGCCGGATTTCTGGTTCGCCGGTGGCAACCGCGACGTCGGACCGGGCCGGATCGAGGTGATCCGGTCCGGGGCCGCGCGCGAGGTGATCAGCCTCGACGAGACCCGCCACCTTTATTCCTTCGAGGTCGATGCCGCCGGCGAGGCGATCTTCGCCGGACGCCAGGAATTTGCCTGGCCGGGCATGTCCTGGGCCGACAGCCTCGGCACATTGCGCGTGCTCGACAAATGGCGCGCCGCGGTTGGTCTCGAATATGAGATCGAGAAGCCGGCTAAGCGCGTCCACACCATATCCGGCCGGCCGCTGCGCACCGATGGCAAGGCCATCGGCAAGCGCGCCATTCCCGGACTGCCGAAGCCGGTCTCGCTTCTGGCGCTCGGCTTCGAGGATTTTCGCACCTTCTCCTCCGGCTCGATCCTGCTCGACGCCTATTTCGAGGCCGGCGGCAACCTGTTCGACACCGGCTTTGTCTATGGCGGCGGCTACACCGAGACGCTGCTCGGACAGTGGCTGGCCAATCGCGGCGTGCGCGAGCAGTCGGTCATCATCGCCAAGGGCGCGCATTCGCCGCTTTGCTATCCCGACGTGATCGCCAAGCAGCTGGCACAGTCGCTCGACCGGCTGCGGACCGACCATGTCGACATCTATTTCATGCACCGCGACAATCCGGACGTGCCGGTCGGCGAATTCGTCGATGCGATGGACCGCGAGGCCAAGGCCGGCCGCATCCGCGGCCTGTTCGGCGGCTCCAACTGGACGATGGAGCGCATGGATGCGGCGATTGCCTATGCCGAGAAGAACGGCAAGCAGAAGCCGGGCGCGCTCTCCAACAATTTCTCGCTGGCCGAGATGCTGGAGCCGATCTGGGCGGGCTGCGTGACCTCGTCCACCGATGCCTGGAAAGCCTGGCTGGCGGCCAGGCAGATGCCGAACTTCGCCTGGTCGAGCCAGGGCCGCGGCTTCTTCACCGAGCGCGCCGGCCGCGACCGGACCGACAATGAGGAGCTGGTGCGGGTCTGGTATTCCGAAAAGAATTTCGGCCGCCGCGACCGGGCGATCGAACTGGCGCGAAAGCTCGGCAAAAGCCCGATCCATGTCGCGCTGGCCTACGTCCTGGCGCAGCCATTCCCCTCGGTCCCGCTGATCGGCCCGCGCACGCTGGACGAGCTCGAGGACAGCCTCAAGGCGCTGGATATCAAGCTGACGGCGGAGGATGTGGCGTGGCTGGATGAGGGGGCGCAGCGGCGGCGGGCGTAGCGCTGCTTGGGGCGTTGAAAAGGAAGCGTCGCATTCCTTCGCCCCCCTCTCTGCCCTGCCGGGCATCTCCCCCTCAAGGGGGGAGATCAGATGTCACGCCGGCTTTCGCCAATCACCAGTGTTGCAGAAAAGGTGCCGGCGTCGAAGCTGTCAATCTCCCCCCTTGAGGGGGAGATGTCCGGTCCACCCTCCGAAGCCGCAGCGTAGCTGCTGCGCAGGACGGGCAGGACAGAGAGGGGGCCTCGCGCCGGCATCTCAACAGTTTCATCGATCCACCCGCGTCGACAGAATGATCGACGACGACGTCCGCTCCACCCCGTCCATTGCCCCGATCCGGTCGAGCAGCGCGTCGAGGTCGCGGATCGAGGGCGCGTCGACGATGACGATCATGTCGAAATTGCCGCTGACCGAATGCACCGTCCTGACCGGCGGCATCGCCTCCAGGCTGCGCACCACCTTGTCGGCGAGCTTGGGCGTGACGGTGAGCAGCACATGCGCCTTGACCAGCCCTTGCTCATAGTCGGGCGACAGCCTGACCCCATAGCCGGCGATGACGCCGCGCTGCTCCAGCCGCTCGATGCGGCTCTGCACCGTGGTGCGCGACACGCCGAGCCGGCGCGCCAGCTCGGCGGTCGAGGCGCGGGCGTTGGCGCGCAGCAAGGTGAGCAGGGCTTGTTCGGCTTCCGTGATCATTTCGACGAAACCTTTCGGCAGATCGGTTAAAGTTTAGCGTCATATTGCCAGATTCCACGCTTCCTTTCGACAGGCAAGCTGCGATGATTCCCACCAAACCGAATTGGCCCAAATCGAATTGGCAGGGGAATTGATCATGAAGAACATCGTTGTCGTCGGCGCCGGCAAGATCGGCTCGACCATTGCAGAAATGCTGAGCGCCACCGGCGACTACCACGTCACGCTCGTCGACCGCTCGGCCGCCCAGCTGGCGGCGGGCGAACTGCCGGCCGGCGTCGAGACGCAGGAGCTCGACATTGCTGCCGCGGGTGAGCTTGAGAAGGTGCTTGCCGGCAAGTTCGCCGTGCTGAGCGCCGCGCCCTTCCATCTCACCACACGCATCGCCGAGGCAGCCGCCGCCACCGGCGTGCACTATCTCGACCTCACCGAGGACGTCGTCTCGACCCGCCGCGTCAAGGATCTGGCGCGCGACGCCAGGAGCGCCTTCATTCCGCAATGCGGCCTGGCGCCGGGCTTCATCTCGATCGTCGCCAACGATCTCGCCAGCCGCTTCGACACGCTGGAAAGCGTGCGCATGCGCGTCGGCGCGCTGCCGCAATATCCGTCCAACGCGCTGAACTACAACCTCACCTGGAGCACCGACGGCGTCATCAACGAGTATTGCGAGCCCTGCGAGGCGATCGTCGAGGGCGAGCTGATCGAGGTGCCGCCACTGGAGGAGCGCGAGAAGTTCTCGCTCGACGGCGTCACCTATGAGGCCTTCAACACCTCCGGCGGCCTCGGCACTTTGGCCGAGACGCTGAAGGGCAAGGTGCGCACGCTGAACTACCGCACCATCCGCTATCCCGGCCACGCGGCGATCATGAAGGCGCTGCTCAACGACTTAGGCCTGCGCCATCGCCGCGACGTGCTGAAGGATATCTTCGAAAGCGCGCTGCCGGCGACGCTGCAGGACGTGGTCATCGTCTTCGTCACTGTCTCGGGCCGCAGGAACGGCCGCCTGCTGCAGGAAACCTACGCCAACAAGATCTATTCCCAGCGCGTCGGCAATGTCGTGCGCAGCGCCATCCAGATCACCACCGCCTCCGGCATCTGCGCCGTGCTCGACATGCTGGCCGACGGCAGCCTGCCGTCGAGGGGTTTTCTCAAGCAGGAAGACATCGCCCTCGACGCCTTCCTCGCCAACCGCTTCGGCCGCGCCTACGCCCAGCACGAAATGGTGAGCCGGCTAGCAAGCTGAGCTGCGCCGGCTCCCCCTTCCCCCCTTGTGGGGGAAGGTGTCGCCGAAGGCGACGGATGAGGGGTGCTCCAGGGAATGCCAGCGTTTCACTCCGCTGGAACACCCCTCATCCGTCTCGGCGCTATCGCGCCGATTCACCTTCTCCCACAAGGGGAGAAGGAAGAGCCTCATATATGCAGCGCGTGGCCCAGCGCCTTCAGCGCCGCTTCCTGGAAGCCCTCGCCCTGCGTCGGATGCGCGTAGATGGTGCCGGCGATGTCTTCCAGCCGCGCGCCCATTTCGAGCGCCAGGCCAAACGCCGCCGACAGTTCCGACACGCCTTGCCCGACCGCCTGGATGCCCAGCACCAGATGATTGTCGGCGCGGGCGACCACCCTGACAAAACCATCCTCGCCCTGTTTGGTCATCGCGCGGCCGTTGGCGGCAAACGGGAACTGCCCGATCTTGATCTCGCCGGCGAGCGCCTTCGCTTCTTCCGGCGACAGGCCGGCAGTGACCAGCTCGGGATCGGTGAAGCAGATCGCGGGAATGGCGCGCTTGTCCCAGCTTCTTTTGTGGCCGGCGGCGATCTCGGCCACCATCTCGCCCTGCGCCATGGCGCGGTGCGCCAGCATCGGCTCGCCGGTGACGTCGCCGATGGCATAAATGCCGCGCATCGATGTGCGGCACTGGTCGTCGATGCGGATGAATTTGCCGGCCATGTCGAGGTCGATCTGCTCCAGCCCCCAGCCCTCGGTCAGCGGCTTGCGGCCGACGGTGACCAGGAACTTGTCGGCGGCGACCTTGGCGTTCTTGCCGTCAGCCGTCTCGACCAGCAACGCGTCGCCCTTGGTCGAAAGACCTTTGGCCTTGGCGCCGGTCATCACTTCGACACCGAGCTCACCGAGCCGCTTGAGCACCGGCCTCGTCAGCTCGGCGTCGTATTGAGCCAGCACGCGCGGCAAGGCTTCTACCACGGTGACCTTGGCGCCCATCTTGGCAAACGCCATGCCGAGCTCGAGCCCGATATAACCGCCTCCGACGACCGCGAGCTTCTTCGGCACTTCGCTCAGCGCCAGCGCCTCGGTGGACGAGATGACCGGACCGCCGAACGGCAGGAACGGCAGCTCGACCGGCGCCGAGCCGGTGGCGATCACGACGATCTCGGCGCGGATCACCTGCGTGCCTGTCTCGGTCTCGACCTCGACGGTCTTGCCGTCGCGAAATTTCGCCCAGCCGTGCACGGTCTTGACCCCGGCCTTCTTGAGCAGCCCGGCGACGCCGCTGTTGAGCCGGCTAACGATACCGTCTTTCCAGCCGACGGTCCGCGCCAGGTCGAGCGTCGGCGCGGCGACCTTGATGCCGAGCGGGTCCTTGCCGGCGGCCATATGCGCTATTTTCTCGAACTCCTCCGCGGCATGGATCAGCGCCTTGGACGGGATGCAGCCGACATTGAGGCAGGTGCCGCCCGGTTTGCCGGCTTCGACGATGACCGTGTCGACGCCAAGCTGGCCGGCCCGGATGGCGCAGACATAGCCGCCGGGACCGGCGCCGATGACGAGCAGCTTGCAGGAGATCTCTTTCATGGGGTCACGCTCTTATTGATGGCGAAGGTCGCGGCGCGCCTTCTCCTTCTCCCCTTGTGGGAGAAGGTGGATCGGCGCGCTAGCGCCGAGACGGATGAGGGGTGTTCCAGCGGAGTGAGGCGCTGGTGTTCCGGCGGAGTGAGACGCTGGCGTTCCCTGGAGCACCCCTCATCCGTCGCCTTCGGCGACACCTTCTCCCACAAGGGGAGAAGGGGGAGCCCGCATCCCGGCGTCGCGACATTCGAGACCGACCCCATCCCGCTCAATCCACGAAAATCAGCGCTGGCGTCTCCAGCAGCGCCTTGATCCGCTGCACGAACACCGCAGCATCCCAGCCGTCGACAACGCGGTGGTCGAAGCTGGACGACAGGTTCATCATCTTGCGCGGAATGAACTGGGTGCCGTCCCATACCGGCCGCACCATCATCTTGTTGACGCCGACGATCGCCACTTCCGGATAGTTGATGACGGGCGTGGTCGCTACGCCGCCCATGGCGCCGAGCGAGGTGATGGTGATGGTCGAGCCGGAAAGCTCCTCGCGGCTCGCCGTGCCGGACTTCGCCGCGTCGGCCAGCCGGTTGACCTCGGCGGCGCAGTCCCACAGGTCGCGCGCCTCGGCATGCTTGACCACCGGCACCACCAGCCCGTTCGGCGTCTGCGCTGCGATGCCGATATGGATGCCCTGATGCTGGTGGATGATGCCGGCATCATCGTCGAACAGCGCGTTGAGGTTGGGCTGCTCGGCGATCGCCTTGACCATCGCCCGCATCAGGAAAGGCAGCAGCGTCAGCTTCGGGCGATCTCCGCGCTTGTCCTTGTTCAACGTCGCGCGCAACTCCTCCAGCGCCGTGACGTCGATCTCTTCGACATAGGTGATGTGCGGGATGCGCGATTTGGCGAGCGACATCTTTTCCGCGATCTTGCGCCGCAGGCCGACGACCTTGATGTCCTCGACGCCGTCTTTGCGGGCAAGCCCGGTCGCGCGGGCGACTTGCGGGCCGCGTGCGACGAAGGCGTCGATATCCTCATGGCCGATGCGCCCGGCCGGACCGCTGCCCGGTACCTGGCGCAGATCGATGCCGGCCTCCTTCGCGCGCAGCCGAACCGCAGGCGAGGCCAGCGGTCTCTCGCCCTCAGGACGCGGCGCACCGCTGGGCGCGGCACCTCCGGATGTCGGCGCCCCACCCCTAGCCCCGCCGCGCAAGGGGGAGGGGGATTGCGTCGCTCCCACGCCTTCAGTTCTTTGGGGACCCGCTGATGACGGTGGCGTAGCCTTCGCTTCGACCTTGGAGGCCAAAGCGCCTCCCCCTTTCCCTTGTGGGGAGGGGGTGGGGGTCGGTGCCGCCGTGCCTTCCGGCGATTTCGCACCCCCCAAGACATTCCCCTCGCCGGCTACCTTCAGCCGCACGATCGGCGAGCCGATCGCCACCGTGTCGCCGATCTCGGCGCCGAGCCACAGGATCTCGCCGTCGACCGGCGATGGGATCTCGACCGTAGCCTTGTCGGTCATGACGGCGGCAAGGACCGTGTCCTCGCGCACCAGGTCGCCGACCTTGACATGCCATTCGACGAGCTCGGCCTCGGCGACGCCTTCGCCGACATCGGGAAGCTTGATGACGTGCTCGCCCATCTCAGGCCTCCAACGTTTCAATCAAGGCGCGCCCGACCCGCGCCGGGCCGGGGAAATAGTCCCATTCCTGCGCGTGCGGATAGGGCGTGTCCCACCCGGCGACCCGCGCGACCGGCGCCTCCAGATGGTAAAAGCAGTTCTCCTGCACCAGCGAGACCAGCTCAGCGCCGAAGCCGGAGGTCAGCGTCGCCTCATGCACGACGACGCAGCGCCCTGTCTTCTTCACCGAGGCGACGATGGCGTCGAGGTCGAGCGGCAAAAGCGTACGGAGATCGATCACCTCGGCGTCGATGCCGGTCTCCTCGGCCGCGGCCTGCGCGACATAGACCATCGTGCCGTAGGCAAGCACGGTGACCGCCGAACCCGGCCTTCGGATCGCGGCCTTGCCGAGCGGGATCGTGTAATGGCCGTCGGCGACCTCGCCGAGCTCATGCTTCGACCACGGCGTCACCGGCTTGTCGTGATGGCCGTCGAACGGTCCGTTGTAGAGCCGCTTCGGCTCGAGGAAAATCACCGGGTCCGGATCCTCGATCGCCGCGATCAGCAAGCCCTTCGCGTCATGCGGATTGGACGGCACCACCGTCTTGAGGCCGGAGACATGGGTGAACAGGGCTTCCGGGCTCTGGCTGTGCGTCTGGCCGCCGAAGATGCCGCCGCCGGTCGGCATGCGCACCACGATCGGGCAGGTGAAATCGCCGTTCGAGCGGTAGCGCAGCCGCGCCGCTTCCTGCGTCAGCTGGTCGTAGGCCGGGTACATGTAGTCGGCAAACTGGATCTCGACGCAGGGTTTCAGCCCATAGGCGGCCATGCCGATGGCCGAGCCGACGATGCCGGATTCGTTGATCGGCGCGTCGAAGCAGCGGCTGCGGCCATATTTGGCCTGTAGCCCTTGCGTGGCGCGAAAAACACCGCCGAAGAAGCCGACATCCTCGCCATAGACAACGACACGTTCGTCACGCCCCATGGCGACATCCATGGCGTCGCGGATCGCCTCGATCATGGTCTTCCTGGGCATGGTCAGACCCCCGCCTGCTGGCGCTGCCGCCTGAGATGCGGCGGCATCTCGGCATAGAGCCCTTCGAACATGTCGCGGGTCGAAGGCTTGCCGCCGGCATGCAGCGTGCCGTGGCCCTCGGCCTCCTTCTGCGCGGCGATCACCGTTTCGAGGATCTCGGCTTCCGCCTGGGTGTGCCTGTCCTCGGACCAGACGCCCCGGTGGATGAGGTGGTTCTTCAGCCGGATGACCGGATCGCCGAGAGGCCACGCGTCGGATTCGGCCTTCGGCCGATAGGCCGAGGGATCGTCCGAGCTCGAATGCGCCCCGGCGCGATAGGTGACATATTCAACCAGCGTCGGCCCGAGATTGGCGCGCGCCCGCTCCGCCGCCCATTTCGCCACGGCATGGACCGCGAGGTAGTCATTGCCGTCGACGCGCAGCGCCGGAATGCCGAAACCGAGACCGCGCGCGGCGAAAGTGCCGGAGCCGCCGCGCGCGATGCCTTGAAAGGTTGAGATCGCCCACTGGTTGTTGACGACGTTGAGGATGACCGGCGCCTTGTAGGTCGAGGCGAAGACCAGCGCCGAATGGAAATCCGACTCCGCCGTCGAACCATCGCCGATCCAGGCGGCTGCGATCTTGGAGTCGTTCGAGATCGCCGACGCCATCGCCCAGCCGACCGCCTGGATGTATTGCGTCGCCAGATTGCCCGAGATCGAGAAGAAGCCGTGCTCCTTCGAGGAGTACATGATCGGCAACTGCCGGCCCTTCAGCGGATCGGCCTCGTTGGAATAGATCTGGTTCATCATCGTGACCATCGGATAGCCGTCGGCGATCAAAAGGCCGGCTTGCCGATAGGTCGGGAAATTCATGTCGCCCGGCTTGAGCGCCTTGCGGAAGGCGCAGCTCACCGCTTCCTCGCCGAGGTGTTGCATGTAGAAGGAGGTCTTGCCCTGGCGCTGCGCCATCTGCATGCGCGCGTCGAAGGTCCTGAGCCGCATCATATGGCGCAGGCCTTCGAGCAGTTCCTCGTCGGAGAGCAGCCCGGCCCATGGCCCGACCGCTTCGCCGGCGCGGTTGAGCACCCGGATGATGGAAAAGGCCATGTCGCGGATGCTGCGCGGATCGACGTCGATCTCGGGGCGCGGCACCGAGCCGGCCTTGGGGATGGTCACATTCGAGAAGTCAGGCGTGCCGCCGGGCCGAACCTCCGGCTCGGGCACATGAAAGCGCAACATTCCAGCATCGGCCATGACCTAACGTCCTCCAATGTTGCCGGTGCGATACTTGCACATCCGCGCCGCCAGACCAGTGCCAATTCGCCGGGTCTGGGCACGGCCCTCCTCCCCGGTCGTCAGCCTGGCGGGGCCGATGCCGCACGCAAGCGCCAAGATGCAGATATGGCGACGAAATTTCTTGTCGATGTTTTCGCGCTGCGCGCAATTTGGCGGAAGTTTAGAGGAGCGAGAGCGCCAGATAACGCAATTGACGGGTGAGGCCGGGCGCGGTCTTCCCTTCTCCCCTTGTGGGAGAAGGTGGATCGGCGCGTTAGCGCCGAGACGGATGAGGGGTGCTCCAGCGGAGTGAGACGCCGGCATTCCCTGGAGCACCCCTCATCCGACCGCTTCGCGGCCACCTTCTCCCACAAGGGGAGAAGGAGAGGACGCTGGTTCCCCCACCCCGCCTCGTGCTAACTCACCTCGCATGGCACAGAAGAAAGGATACGAGGTCGATTCGTGGCTCGCGAGGCCGGACCCGTCTATGGCGATCGTCTTGCTTTACGGTCCCGACCGCGGGCTCGTCGCCGAACGGGCGAAGACCTTCGCCACCAAGACAGGCCTGCCGCTCGACGACCCGTTTTCGGTGGTCAAGCTGGACGGTGGGGAAGTCGACCGCGACGAGGGCCGGCTGCTCGACGAGGCGCGCACGGTGCCGATGTTTTCCGACCGGCGGCTGCTTTGGGTGCGCAACGCCAGCGGCCAGAAGGCGCTGGCCGACGACATCAAGGCGCTGACCGCTGAGCCCGCGCGCGACGCCATCATCCTGATCGAGGCCGGCGACCTGAAGAAGGGCACCGGCTTGCGGGCCATTGTCGAGGCCGCCGGCAACGCCATTGCCTTGCCTTGCTATGCGGACGAGGCACGCGATCTGGACTCGGTGATCGACGACGAGCTGCGCAAGGCCGGCATGTCGATGACACTGGACGCCAGGCAGGCGCTGCGCCGCAACCTCGGCGGCGACCGGTTGGCCTCGCGCGGCGAGATCGAGAAGCTGGTGCTCTACGCCCACGGCCGCAACGAGATCGATATCGATGACGTCAGCGCGCTGTCGGGCGATGTCTCCGGCGCCTCTTTCGACGCCGCGGTCGACGCCGTGCTGGACGGCAAGGTCGGCGACTTCGATATCGCCTTCAACCGCCATTGCCAGTCCGGCGGCCATCCTTTCCTGGTGCTGTCCTCGGCGATGCGGCAATTGCAGGCCATGCAGGTGATGCGCGGCCAGATGGAGACCGGCGGCCGCAACGCCGCCTCGGTCGTCGCCGGCGCCCGCCCGCCGGTTTTCTTCTCCCGCCGCAAGCTGGTGGAAAAGACGCTCGAGCGCTGGAATGTCGAAGCGCTTGGCCGCGCGTTGAACCGCCTGCAGACGGCGGTGCTGCAGACGCGCAAACGGCCGGATTTGTCGGAGGCGCTGGCGCGTCAGGCATTGCTCGGCATTGCGGTGGAGAGCGCGAGGTTGGGACAACGCGCCTAATCTCCCTTTCGAGGGACTTTCGAGGGGGAGATGTCGCCGAAGGCGACAGAGGGGGTCGCCGCGCGTGGAGCGCCATCTGATGGAGAGCGCAAGAGGTAGGTGATTAGCTGGATCTCATCAGCGCTTCGTCATACTCGGGCTTGACCCGAGTATCCATGCCGTGACCTCTACCGTAGAGCATGACGGTGCAGAATTCCGTAACCGCTGCAACGCCTTAGCGTCACGGCATGGATTCTATCGATCTCGCCAGCACGCTAAAAGAGAAGGGCTGACGGAGAGCGCAAGAGGTAGGCGATTAGCTGGATCTCATCAGCGCTTCGTCATACTCGGGCTTGACCCGAGTATCCATGCCGTGACCTCTTCCGTAGAGCGCAACGGTGCAGAATTCTGTAACCGCTGCAACGCCTTAACGTCACGGCATGGATTCTAGGGTCTGCGCGCGTCGCTCCGCTCCTTGCTCCGCCCTAGAATGACGAGCGAGGTAACGTTCGCGCCATGGCACTTGTTCTGCCGCTCAGTTCATGATCATTCCGTCCATCGCCTGGAAGGTTGGCAGCGCCTGCGGAAAGACCAGCACCGCCGCGCCGTAAAGGAGCAAGGCGACCCCCGACACCTTGGCTATCCCTTCTCCCGACGGGAAGGTCTTTTCGGCAAAGATCAGCACGGTGACCACCGCCATTGCGGCGACATTCATGATCCCGAGCGGAAAAAGGGCGAGAAACAACAGCCAGCAGCAGCCCAGGCAAAGAAGTCCGTGCTCCAAGCCCATGCGCACGGCACCCCAGCGGCCATCGCGCCATGAGGTCAGGATGAACCCGATTGGCGTCCGGCATTTGGCCAGGCAGAGATCTTTCAGCGGCGAGAGCTGATAGGCGCCCGCAACGACCAGAAGCGCGCCGCCGATGCGCGCCGCCGTCGCCGTAGACATTCCCACATGCCGGTCAAGCATCTCCGCGCCGGCCGCGCCGGCAAAGGCGAGAACGCCCATCCCGCCCCAGACCAGCATGTATCCGGCCACGAACGCCCAGGTCGAGACAAAGGTCTCGCCGCGCCGCTGCTTTCCGGCTTGCACCTGGTGAAACGTCAGGATCATGGGCGCGGCCGTCGGAAACATCATGGCGATCATCATGATCGTCCAGACGGCAAGAAACAGCGGCGCCGTCATACCCATTGTCGGCGAATACATGTCCATGCGCATGTCTGCGCCCATGCCGGTCTGCTGCCAGACAAGCACGGACCACGCCACCGCGGCGACCGCGATCAGCAGCGCGAGGATGACGTTTCGCTGCGACGTCAATGTCATGGGAACGAGTCCCGTTCCGACCCTACGGCCAGGCGTTACTGCTGGCCGGACCAGTTGATCGGCGCGTAGTGCCCGTTCCGGCGGGAATTGTCCCAGCTCATGCCGTGGTCGCTGAATGTGCTGCCTTCCGCCCCCATCGCCAAAGCGAGCCAGTCGGGGTTGACGGGATGGCCGGTCGCCGCCCACATCTGCCCGTCCTCGCGCATTGTCGGCAGCGGCTCCACCGCCATCTGCATGATGCCCGCAATCTTCGCCGACCGCTTCTTGCCGTCGATCCGGTAGTCTATCGGCACCTTCTTGGCCCCGAGGTTCGTGCCGATCATGGGTGCCAGCACTGCCATCGGACCGCCCGCGGCACCGGTGAAGATCGCGCCCAGCGCCTCCGTCTGCTTGTCGTCGGCGTTTTCGTCGATATAGGCGGCAGCCGTCCAGTTGCCATCCGCCATCGGGCCTGGCGCGTGCGCGACCATCGCAACGTTGAGGCCATCCAATGGAACCTCGCCGTATTTGCCCTTGTCAATGTGAAAGACCAAGCCGACGTCGCAAACGCCTCTCGTCGGCTTCGATGTCAGCTGCGCGTTGGTGGACAGCAGGCAAGGACACACGACATCGCAATTGCAGTTCTCGAAGTAACTTCCAGACAATTGCCAACTGACTGCCACTTGCACCTCCCATTTGCATCAGGCGCGTCGGCATATCGCTTAGGCGAGGCGGTGCCATTCATTAGAACGGCAGATAGCCCTCACCGCGACTGATCGGCACGCCAGGGCATAATTTAAGTTGTGACTAATAGAGGTTACGCCGTTGCCCTGCACTGTCAAGCCGCAGGCTCCAACGCCGAACCTGTCGAGGACGACACTTCTTCGTGCTTCGTGCCCCGGCATCCTTTCCCATATACGGGCAAGGGCGGTCTGTTCGCGGTCGCCAATCGCCGGCTCGGCAAAGAGAAGGCCGGAGAGTGCAAGACTGGGGCAAAGGTAGGCGATTAACTGGATCTCTTCGACGCTTCGTCATACTCGGGCTTGACCCGAGTATCCATGCCGTGACCTCTGCCGTAGGGCGTAACGGTGCAGAATTCTGTAACCGCTGCAATGCCTTAGCGTCACGGCATGGATTCTAGGGTCTGCGCGCGTCGCTTCGCTCCTTGCTCCGCCCTAGAATGACGAGCGAGGTAAAAATCGCGCTTCTTCGCGCCCTTCTGTCCCCGTCGGGCATCCCCGCCACGACAAAGGGAGAGATCGGCCGTCGCCACCGCCTTCGCCGATCACCACCGCCAACAAAAAAGGCCGGCACATTGCCAGCCCTTTGTCTATCACCGATATATCAGTCGTATCCAACCTTAAGCCAGAACCTCATATGCCGGCTAAATACCGTTGCGCTCCAGAGCCCTACCGCTCGTCCTTCAGCCGCCGGCATAGCTCGTCAAGCTGCTCGAGCGAGCGATAACTGACCTTGAGCGTGCCGCCCTTGCCTTTGTGCTCGATGCTGACGATCATGCCGATCGTGTCGGTTATCAGCTTCTCGAGCGCCAGCGTGTCGGGATCCTTGTCCGGCGCGCTCGCGGCCGACTTGGTTTTCACCGGCGTCGGGCCGGCCGGCATCTGCGCCAGCGCCTCGGCCTGGCGTACCGAGAGCCCTTCCTTGACGATGCGCTTGGCAAGCCCCGCCGGATCCTCGGCAGTGACCAGCGTGCGGGCATGGCCGGCCGACAAATCGCCGTGGACCAGCATGTCGTGGATCACATTGGGCAGCTTGAGCAGCCTCAGCGTGTTGGCGACATGGCTGCGGCTCTTGCCGATGACCTGGCCGAGATCGGCCTGCGTGTAGCCATGTTCGTCGATCAGCTGCTGATAGCCGTGCGCCTCCTCGACCGGATTGAGGTCGGCGCGCTGCACGTTCTCGATGATTGCCAGTTCCAGCGCCGTGCGGTCGTTGACGTCGCGCACGATGAGCGGGATCTCGGTCAGGCCCGCGCGCTGCGCCGCCCGCCAGCGCCGCTCGCCGGCGATGATCTCGTAGTGGCCCGGCTGCGACGGCGAGGGCCGCGCCACCACCGGCTGCACCACGCCATGCTCGCGGATCGACTGGGCAAGATCGGTGAGCTCGGCATCGCCGAAGTGCCGGCGCGGGTTCTTCGGGTTCGGGCTGACGAACTCGATCGGCACCTTGCCGTCGGCCGCCACCACCGCGCTCGGCTTCTCCGGCGCGGCCGGACGGTCGATTTCACCGATCAGCGCCGCGAGGCCACGGCCCAGTCTTTTTCTTGATTGGTCTTCGCTCATGAGTTTGTCCAGATCGTTTCGGGATCGAATCGGCTAATTAACCAAGGCTGAGACGGCTCAGGCGGCGCGCAGCTTGCGCTCGCGGCGGATCACCTCGGAGGCGAGCTGCAGATAGGCCTGGCTGCCCGAGCATTTGAGATCGTAGAGGATCGCCGGCTTGCCGTAGGACGGCGCCTCGGAGACGCGCACATTGCGCGGGATGATGGTCTCGTAGACCTTGTCGCCCATATGGGTGCGCACGTCCTGCACCACCTGGTTGGCGAGGTTGTTGCGCCCGTCATACATGGTGAGCACGATGCCCTGGATGGTGAGATCCGGATTGATCGTGCCGCGCACCTGCTCGACCGTTTCCAGCAACTGGCTGAGGCCTTCCAGCGCGAAGAATTCGCATTGCAGCGGCACGAGAACGGAATCGGCCGCCGCCATTGAATTCAAGGTCAAAAGATTGAGCGAAGGCGGGCAGTCGATCAGCACATAGCCGAACGGCGCCGAACGCTCGGCGGCGGCGCGCAGCGCGTTGCGCAATTTGAGCACCCGGTCGGGCGCCGACGCGATCTCCATCTCGATGCCGAGCAGGTCGAGCGTCGAGGGAATGATCGACAAGCCCGGTACCGCCGTCGGCACCGCGGCCGCCTCCAATTCCAACTCACCGGTCAAGACATCGTAGGACGAGGTGGTGCGATCCTTGCGGTCGATGCCGAGGCCGGTGCTGGCATTGCCCTGCGGATCGAGGTCGACGATCAGCACGCGCTCGCCGATGGCGGCCAGCGCGGTGGCCAGGTTGATGGCCGTCGTCGTCTTGCCGACGCCGCCCTTCTGGTTGGCGACTGTGATGATACGCGGTCCAGTTTTCATGGGTTTATGCCAGTGATTCATTGCGGTTTCGCCGGGCGCAAGTCGCTGATTTCCAGGATGACGCCGTGGGCGTCGGTCATGCTCGGATGTTCTACCAGATCGAAGGTCCAGCGGTGAGTGCTTTCTTCCACTTCAGTGCGGTAATCCCGGCCTTTGTGGAAAAGCGCGCGCGACCCTTTGCTCAACCAGGGCGCCGACAGATCGAGCAGATCAGGCAACGCCGCCAGGGCTCTGGCCGTGACGATTTCCGGTGCGGAAACAAGCGCATAGCTGTCATCGATGCGCTTGGCCACGACCCGTGCCGGCAGGTCGAACTGGCCGATGACGGATTGCAGGAACGAGGCTTTCTTGCGGTTGCTTTCGACCAGGTCGATCGACGCGCCGGGGCGCTCAACCAGCAGAAAGCCAAGCACCAGCCCGGGAAAACCGCCGCCCGAACCGAGGTCGACCCAGCGCGTCGCGGCGGGTGCGATTCGCGCGAGCTGGGCGCTGTCCAGGATGTGGCGGCGCCAGACATCGTCCAGAGTCGATGCCGCCGCCAGATTGATGCTGCGGTTCCATTTCAGGAACAGCTGTTCGAAACCTTGCAGCCGCTCGAATGTTTCACGTGAAACTGGACCTGCCGCCTTCTGCAGGTCGTCCCAGCCACTCACGCCACGTCCTTTCGCGCGGCGAGCTCGGCGTTGCGGACATGCGCGACAATGATGGCGAGCGCCGCGGGCGTCATGCCCTCCATGCGCTGCGCGTCGGCTATCGAACGCGGCTGGCGCGTCTTCATCTTCTGCTTCAGCTCGTTTGACAGCCCCGGCACACTCGAAAAATCGATCGTCTCGGGGATGAGCCGCGATTCCTCGCGCCTGATCTGCGCGACATCGGCCTGCTGCCGATCCAGGTAAACCGAATATTTCGCTTCCGTTTCGAGCCGCTCCGCCGTCTTGGCGTCCAGTTCGGCAAAGCGCGGCTCGACACGCGACAGCCTGGCCATGTCGACGCCCGGATGCGCCAGCAGCTCATAGGCCGAGCGCCGCACGCCGTCCTTGTTGATCTCAAGCCCAAGCCGCGCCGCTTCGTTCGGCGTCCAGCTAACGGATTTCGCCAGCGCCCGGGCATGGTCGAGCTTGTCGCTCATCGCGCCAAAACGCTGCAACCGCCCAGAAGACGCAATGCCAAGCTTCGCGGCCAGCGGCGTCAACCGCTCGTCGGCATTGTCGGCCCGCAGCGAAAGCCGGAACTCCGCGCGCGAGGTGAACATCCGGTAGGGCTCGGCGATGCCGCGGCTGGTGAGATCATCGACCATCACGCCGATATAGGCCTCGGTGCGGCTGAGCACGACCGGTTCATCGGCGGAAGCCTTGCGCGCGGCGTTGATGCCGGCGAGCAACCCTTGCGCGCCGGCCTCCTCATAGCCGGTCGTGCCATTGATCTGGCCGGCCAGGAACAGACCAGCGATGCGCTTCGTCTCCAGCGTCGTCTTCAACTCACGCGGATCGACATGGTCATATTCGATGGCGTAGCCCGGTTGCAGCATCGTCGCCTTTTCCAGCCCCGGGATGGTCTTCAATATGTCGAGCTGGACGTCTTCGGGCAGCGAGGTCGAGATGCCGTTCGGATAGACGGTGTCGTCGTCGAGCCCTTCCGGCTCGAGGAAGATCTGATGGCCCTCGCGGTCGCCGAACTTGACGATCTTGTCCTCGATCGACGGGCAGTAGCGCGGCCCCACACCTTCGATCGAGCCCGAATACATCGCCGAGCGGCCGAGATTGGCGCGGATCAGATCATGCGTGGCCGGCATGGTCCGGGTGATGCCGCAATGGATCTGCGGATTGACGATCCGATCGGTCATCAGCGAGAACGGCACCGGATCTTCATCCGCGGCCTGGCTCTCCAGCGATGCCCAATCGATGGTGCGGCCGTCGAGGCGAGGGGGCGTGCCCGTCTTCAGGCGCCCGAGCTTGAAGCCCGCACGGCTCATGGTCGCGGACAACCCCATGCTTGCCTGCTCGTTCATGCGGCCGGCGACGATCTTTCTTTCCCCGATATGGATCAAGCCGCGCAGGAAGGTGCCGGTGGTCAGCACCACGGCGCCGCAGGCCAGCCGCCTGTCGCCTGAAACCAGCACCGCCGCGACGCGCCCGTCTCCGATTTCGAGGTCGAGAACCTCCCCCTCGACCACGTCGAGATCGGCCTGCTCGCCGATCGCGGCCTGCATGGCAAGGCGATAGAGCTTGCGGTCGGCCTGGGTACGCGGACCTCGCACGGCCGGACCCTTGCGGCGGTTGAGCAGCCGGAACTGGATGCCGGCGGCATCGGCAACGCGGCCCATCAGCCCGTCCATGGCGTCGATCTCGCGCACGAGGTGTCCCTTGCCGAGACCGCCGATGGCCGGATTGCAGGACATGACGCCGATCGTGTCGAACCGCAGCGTCACCAGCGCCGTCCTGGCGCCGGCGCGAGCGGCAGCGCTCGCCGCCTCGCACCCGGCATGGCCGCCGCCCACCACCACCACATCATAGTGATTGGTCATTTTGCTGTTCCAGATTCAGAAGTTGCCGGAGACATGTCCCTGCGAGACGCCGCTGTCAAGGATGGACGGTGGAGGAGTCGTTTCACGTGAAACAATGATGGTGGGCTTTGTCATGGGCAATTGCCGTGATACCGCCCCTCCTGAACCGCCGATGACACCTTTGGTATGCTGGCGGGACAGCGCCCCCTCTCTGTCCTGCCGGACATCTCCCCCTCAAGGGGGGAGATTGGCTGCCCCTTCGGGTTTCGCCAATCTCCAACGTGGCAGAATTGGCGCGGCCGAGAAACTGCTGATCTCCCCCCTTGAGGGGGAGATGTCCGGCAGGACAGAGAGGGGGGCGAAGAAACGCGCCGATTCCAGTCTTGCGCCGCCGCTTCACGATCTGATCGGCCACCCCCCACTGTTTCACGTGAATCACCGCGCATCCCGGCGCCAACGATGTTTCACGTGAATCACTTCCCGATACAGAACTGCGAGAAGATGACGTCGAGCATGTCCTCGACATCGACGGCACCGACGATCCGGCCGAGACGGTCGGTCGCAAGCCGCAGTTCTTCGGCTCGCAGCTCCTGGCTTTGCCCTGACAGGGCCGCGGCGAGAAAGCCCTTAACTTCCTTCAAAAGTTCCACATGGCGGAGCCTGGACGGCAGGACATCGCCCGCGTCGCCGATCGCCTGCGCCGCGCGGCGGCCGATCTCATCCAGCAGCCCGGACAATCCGGTGCCGTCCCTGGAAGAAATCACCATGTCATAGTCCCCTTTGCTCGCCGCGAGATCGGCCTTCGTCCCGAGCCTCAACAACGG
Source organism: Mesorhizobium sp. WSM4832 (assembly GCF_055811115.1). NCBI lineage: Bacteria > Pseudomonadati > Pseudomonadota > Alphaproteobacteria > Hyphomicrobiales > Phyllobacteriaceae > Mesorhizobium > Mesorhizobium sp. WSM4832. The sequence continues at coordinate 241,724 of NZ_JBVVQH010000006.1, forward strand.
GACGCCGGCCGGCACCTCGCCTACCGGCCTCGGATCGACCATGTCCTCCAGCAGCAGCACGAGATCCGCCCCGCCGGCCCTGGCGCGCGCCCTTTCGATACCGATCGCCTCGACCTTCCCCGCGGCATCGCGCAGCCCGGCCGTATCGACCACGCGTATCATCACCCCGTTGAGATCCAGCACCACTTCGAGCAAATCCCGCGTCGTGCCCGGTTCGTCCGTGACGATCGCCGCCTCACGGCGCGCAAGCGCGTTGAACAGGCTGGACTTGCCGGCATTCGGCGCCCCGACGATGACCACCTCGAAGCCATCGCGAATGATCTCGGCCGCCTTGAACCCTTGAAGGTGACGCCCGATTTCGTCGACCATCGCCGCCACATCAGACCAGACCGCATCCGAAACGGAATCCGGCACATCCTCTTCGTCGGCGAAGTCGATCTCGGCCTCGATCATCGCCCGCGCATGGATCAGCCGGCGGCGCCAGGCCGAATAAAGCTCGCTCTGCGCGCCTTCCGCATTGCGCAAGGCGAAACGGCGCTGCGCCTCCGTCTCGGCATTGACCAGATCGGCCAGCGCCTCCGTCTCGACCAGGTCGAGCTTGCCGTTGAGAAAGGCGCGCCGGGTGAATTCGCCGGGTTCGGCATGCCGTACGCCTTCGAAACCGGTGATGGTCTCCAGCAGCTTTGCCGCAACGGCGCGGCTGCCATGGACCTGGAACTCGGCGACATCTTCGCCGGTGAAGCTGCCAGGACCCGGAAAGAACAAGACGAGGCCGCGATCGATCGTCGAGCCGTCGGCAGCCTTGAGCGTCCGCAACGTGGTAAACCGATCCTTAACGGACCCGGCGATCGTTTCGATCACGAATCGAGTCTTCGAGCCGGAAATGCGGATCACGGCGATGCCGGCCGGCAGCCGGCCGCTCGAAAGCGCTACGATTGAATCCTTCGAGGTCATCATCTGGGAAACCATTTGCCGGACCTGCCGAAGCGCCCTAGCCTTTGCTTATCAAACCCAACATGCCGAGCCGCCCATTGTGACCTTGCCCGCGCGAAACCTGCTTGCCGAAGAGGCCAGCCCCTATCTGCAGCAGCACAGCGACAATCCCGTCCACTGGCGCGGCTGGTCGCCCGCGGCCCTCGCCGAGGCGAAGGAACTTCAACGACCGATCCTGCTCTCCATCGGCTACGCCGCCTGCCACTGGTGCCATGTCATGGCGCATGAAAGCTTCGAGAACGACGCCGTGGCGGCCGTCATGAACCGGCTCTACGTGAATATCAAGGTCGATCGCGAGGAGCGGCCGGACATCGACCAGATCTACATGGCCGCGCTCCATGCCATGGGGGAGCAGGGCGGCTGGCCGCTGACCATGTTCCTGACCCCCGACGGCAAGCCGTTTTGGGGCGGCACCTACTTCCCGCGCGAGGCGCGTTACGGCCGGCCCGGCTTCATCCAGGTGCTGGAAGCGGTCGACAAGGCCTGGCGCGAAAAGCAGCAGAGTCTCGCCGAAAGCGCCGACGCTCTCACCGCGCATGTCGATGCGCGACTGGCCGGCGCTGGCGGGAAAGCGGTGCTCGATCGCGACACGCTTGCCAATCTCGCCGGACGCATCGACGGCATGATCGACCGCGACCGTGGCGGCTTGAGCGGCGCGCCGAAATTCCCCAATGCGCCATTCATGCATACAATGTGGCTGTCCTGGCTGCGCGACGGCCAGACCGCGCATCGCGACGCTGTGCTCACCAGCCTCGAAAAAATGCTCGCCGGTGGGATCTACGACCATGTCGGCGGCGGCCTCAGCCGCTATTCGACCGATGACGAATGGCTGGTGCCGCATTTCGAGAAGATGCTTTACGACAACGCCCAGCTGATCCGCCTGTGCAACTGGGCCTATGCAGCCACGGGCAACAGCTTGTTCCGGATACGAATCGAAGAGACCGTCGCCTGGCTGCTGCGCGAAATGACGGTCGAAGGCGGCGCCTTTGCCGCCAGCCTCGACGCCGACAGCGACGGCGAAGAGGGGCTTTTTTACACCTGGAGCCGAGAGGAGATCGAAACCGCGCTCGGTGACGATGCCCCGGTCTTCTTCCGGTATTTCGAGCTGGCCGCCCCGAATGGCTGGGAAGGCAAGCCGATCATCCGCCAGAGCGAAACGCAGCAACGCCAGGGCGCCGCCGACCACGCTCAGCTCGCACCGTTCAAGACGAAGCTGCTGGCTGTCCGGGAAAAGCGCGTCAGGCCGGGCCGCGATGGCAAGGCGCTCACCGACTGGAACGGGCTGATGATTGCGGCGCTGGCGGAGGCCGGCCGCTCCCTTGGACAACGAGGCTGGATCGACGCCGCGGCAAAAGCTTTCACCCATATTGTCGGGGCCAGCAAGGATGGTCGCCTGCCGCATTCCATGCTCGGCGCGAAGAAGCTGTTTCCGGCGCTGTCGAGCGACTATGCCGCAATGACCAACGCCGCGATCGCGCTGTTCGAGGCGACCGGTGATCCGGCCTATTCGGATCACGCCAGGCGCTTCATCGGCGAGCTCGACCGCTGGCACCGGGACAGCGAAAACGCCGGCTACTGGCTTACTGCGTCGGACAGCGGCGACGTTCCGATCCGCATCCGCGGCGACGTCGACGAGGCAATCCCTTCCGCCACCAGCCAGATCATCGAAGCGCTATTGCGGCTCTCTTCGCTCACTGGCGATCCCGATCTCTGGGAAAAAGCCTGGACAACCGCCGAACACGCCATGGGCCGCGCCGCGCAACAGACCTATGGCCAGGCCGGCATCGTCAACGCTTGTGCATTGGCGCTCGAGCCGCTGAAGCTGGTGCTGGTCGATAATCCGGACGATCCAAGCCTCGTTCCGGTTGCGAATCGGAATCCGGATCCGCGCCGGGTCGATATCGTCGTGCCGATCGGAACGGCGACGAATCGGCCGCTGCTCCCGGGAGGTGTGCTGCCGCCGACGGACAAGGCCGGCGCCTGGTTCTGCAGCGGGCAGCTGTGCCTGCCGGTTGTGACCGATGCTGGTGAATTGGAGAAGCTGTTGCGGCGAGGATAGATCCGCTCCTGTCATCTCAAGCGTCGGCGCTGCCCCTCATCTGGCTGCCGCCATCTTCTCCCCGTGAACGGGGAGAAGGGCGCTGTCGCCGCCGCTTTCGCCAATCGCCATCGTTGCCAGAATGAGCGCCAAGGTTGCGGCCGGCCTCTTTCTCCCCGTTCACGGGGAGAAATGCCCGGCAGGGCAATGAGGGGCAGCGCCAGCTTTCGCGATTCCGCTCCAGCCTTGCGCGAGCCGTACGAGGCGGAACCCAGGGTCGGGCAGCCGCTCGCCCCAATCACGTATTCATCGAATCGAAGAAGTCGGCGTTGGACTTGGTCTGCTTGAGCTTGTCGATAAGGAACTCGATCGCGTCGGTGGTGCCCATCGGCGCCAGGATGCGACGCAGCACGAAGATCTTCTGCAGGTCCGCGCGCGGCACCAGCAGGTCTTCCTTGCGGGTACCGGACTTGAGGATGTCCATCGCCGGATAGATGCGCTTGTCGGCCACCTTGCGGTCGAGCTGGATTTCGCAGTTGCCGGTGCCCTTGAACTCTTCGAAGATGACTTCGTCCATGCGACTGCCGGTATCGATCAGCGCCGTGGCGATGATGGTGAGCGACCCGCCTTCCTCGATGTTGCGGGCGGCACCGAAGAAGCGCTTCGGGCGCTGCAGCGCATTGGCGTCGACACCGCCGGTCAGCACCTTGCCGGATGACGGCACCACGGTGTTGTAGGCGCGGCCGAGGCGGGTGATCGAATCCAGGAGGATCACCACGTCGCGGCCATGCTCGACCAGGCGCTTGGCCTTCTCGATCACCATTTCGGCGACCTGAACGTGGCGCACCGCCGGCTCGTCGAAGGTCGAGGAGATCACCTCGCCCTTCACCGAGCGCTGCATGTCGGTCACTTCTTCCGGCCGCTCGTCGATCAGAAGCACGATCAGATAGCATTCCGGATGGTTGGCGGTGATCGAGTGCGCGATGTTCTGCATGAGAACGGTCTTGCCGGTACGCGGCTGCGCGTTGATCAGCGCGCGCTGTCCCTTGCCGATCGGCGCGACCAGGTCGATCACGCGCGGCGAGATATCCTTGCTGGTCGGATTGTCGACCTCCATCTTCAGCCGCTTGGTCGGATAGAGCGGCGTCAGGTTGTCGAAGTGGATCTTGTGCCGGATCTTTTCCGGATCGTCGAAATTGATGGTGTTGACCTTGAGCAGCGCGAAATAGCGCTCGCCCTCTTTCGGGCTGCGGATCGGTCCTTCGACCGTATCGCCGGTCTTCAGCGAAAAACGCCTGATCTGCGACGGGGAAATATAGATGTCGTCGGGACCCGGCAGGTAATTGGCGTTGGCCGAGCGCAGGAAGCCGAAACCGTCCTGCAGCACCTCGACGACGCCTTCGCCGATGATCTCGACGTCTTGCGCGGCGAGCTTCTTCAGGATCGCGAACATCAGCTCCTGCTTGCGCATGACGCTGGCGTTCTCCACCTCGAGCGATTCGGCATAAGCGATCAGCTCTGGCGGCTTCTTGTTCTTGAACTCTGAGAGTTTCATTTCTTGCATTAGATAGACTCTGGGTGGGCTTTGGAGAGGGAAAATCGGCTGGATGCGACAAATGCCGGGCGCGGCCGAAAGCAATGAAAGGGGCGGCGCATGACGGGAAGGAAGACCCGTCTTGTATCGTCGCTCGTCTGAAAGAGCAAGCCGCCTTTTGCTGGGCTTCTGCTGGATAAGAAAAAGCCTAGAACGGCTTCACGATGACCAGGATGACGATGACGATCATCAGCAATGTGGGGATCTCGTTGACGATCCGCCAGTGCCTTGCCGGTTTTTCGTTCTTGTCCTCGGCAAATTTCCGCACCGCGCCGGCGAGATAGCCGTGCAGGCCCGACAAGATGAGCACCAGAACGATCTTGGTGTGCAGCCAGCCGCCCTGGAATCCAAACCCTTTCCAGGCCAGCCAAAGCCCGAACACCCAGGTCACGATCATCGCCGGATTGATGATGCCGCGCAGCAGCCGGCGCTCCATCACCTTGAAGGTCTCGGACTGCACCGAGCCTTTCTCGGCATCGACGTGATAGACGAAGAGCCGCGGCAGATAGAGCATGCCGGCCATCCAGGCGATGACCGCAATCACATGGATTGCCTTGGCCCACGGATAGAAGCTGTCGGGCGCCGCCAAATAAAGCAGCGCGGTAAGCACCACGAGAACGGCAATGCCTATCGCCATGCGTTTCATCGCCTGGCCGGTGCTGTTCTCGTTGCCTGCCTTGCTCATCGGTGGCTCCTCACCATTTTCACCATCGCCTCGACATGCGCCACCGGCGTTTCCGGCGTGATGCCATGGCCGAGATTGAAGATCAGCGGCCCGTCTCCCAATGTCCGCAGGATGGAATCGACGCCATCGGCCAGCGCCTTGCCGCCGGCGACCAGGCGCAGCGGATCGAGATTGCCTTGCACCGCGCCGTTGCGCTGCAGCTCCCTTGCCATCGACAACGGCACGGTCCAGTCGAGACCAAGACCGGCAATGCCGGTTTTCCTCCTATAGTCGCGATAGCGTTCGCCGGCGCCTTTCGGAAAACCGATGACCGGCACATCGGGATAAACCGCCTTCACCTGCCGGACGATCTCGGCCACCGGCGCGACGCAGAAGGCCTCGAAGGAAGGTTCGTCCAACACGCCGGACCACGAGTCGAAAATCTGCACCACATCCGCGCCGGCTTCGATCTGGCGGATGAGATAGGCGGCCGAATGATCGGCCAGTGTCTTCAGGAGCTTTGCGAAAGCCTCCGGCTCGCGATAGGCGAAAAGCCGCGCGGGCGCCTGGTCCGGCGTGCCGTGGCCGGCAATCATGTAGGTCGCCACCGTCCAGGGCGCGCCGCAGAAGCCGATCAGCGTCGTCGCCTCTGGCAGTTTTACGCGCAACCGGCGCACGGTCTCGTAGACCGGTTCGAGATTCACGTGAAACGTTTCGCCGTCCAACGCCGAAATCTCCGGCGCCGTGATCGGCTTCAGGATCGGCCCGCGACCCTCTTCGAAACTGACATCACGCCCCAAGGCATTGGGCACGACGAGAATGTCGGAGAACAGGATCGAAGCGTCGAAGCCGAAGCGTTCGATCGGCTGCAACGTCACTTCCACGGCAAGGTCCGGATCGTAGCAGAGATCGAGGAAGGATCCGGCCCGCTTCCTTGTCTCACGATACTCGGGAAGATAGCGGCCGGCCTGACGCATCATCCAGAGCGGCGGCGGTGAAACCGTCTCGCCCTTGAGGACGTCCAGCATGATCCGTTTCCCAGCCATCCTGTGCTCGCCCTCTCCCTACCCTCTTAAATAAAATATCTATTTTAAAAGAGTCTTCTGATTCTAAGAGTCTGTTGGTTGTGATGGTTGCGACCTGTCCAGCCTGCGGCTTGAAAAGGCCAGTCAGCATATTGTCGCGTACTCGCTTTCGCAATTTGGAGCGATCTGGGGATGAAGCGGATTCAGGCTGTCGAGTCAAAAGCTTGGCTTCCTCGTTCCGGGCTCCGTGCTGTGGATGGAATCGGCCAAGAAAAGTTGATCCCCGGTTTTGTCCCCAGCGCCGCGACGAAGCCTACAGCGCGGCGAATTGTGGACAACGAGCCATCTGATACAGTCGCCCGCATCGCCAAGGCCTTCCCATCCAGCCTTGTCCACAATTGCCCACAGCCTGGACCCACCCCTTGTGAATAAACCTCAGAGTTTCTTTCATCTGCATCTGATCTCCGACGCCACCGGCGAAACCTTGCTGGCAGCCGGCCGCGCGGCGTCCGCCCAGTACAAGGATGCGCGCGCCATCGAGCATATCTATCCGCTGATCCGGACCGAGAAGCAGGTCGCCAAGGTCTTCGAGGATATCGAGGAGGAGCCCGGCATCATTCTCTATACGGTGGTCGACCAGAAGCTCGCGCGCTCGATCGACGAACGCTGCGCCACCATGGGCCTGCCTTGCGTCTCGGTGCTGGAACCGGTGCTCACCGTTTTCCAATCCTATCTCGGCACGCCCGCCGGCCGCCGCGTCGGCGCCCAGCATGTTCTCGACGCCGAATATTTCCGCCGCATCGATGCGTTGAACTTCACCATGGAGCATGATGACGGCCAGCTGCCGGCCAATATGGACGATGCCGATATCGTGCTGATAGGCATCTCGCGCACCTCGAAGACGCCGACCAGCATCTATCTCGCCAATCGCGGCATCAAGACCGCCAACATCCCGATCGTGCTCGGCGTGCCGCTGCCCGAAAGCCTGATCGCCGCCAAGACGCCGCTTGTCGTCGGCCTCGTTGCCACGGCCGAGCGTATCTCGCATGTCCGGCAAAACCGCATCCTCGGCAGCAGCGCGGCTTTCGTGTCGACCGACTATGTCGACCGCGCCGCGATCAACGAGGAACTCGCCTATGCACGTCAGCTTTGCACCAGGCATGGCTGGCCGATGATCGATGTCAGCCGCCGCTCCATCGAGGAAACGGCGGCGGCCATCGTTGCCCTGCGGGGAAAGACGCGGTAACTGAGATTGGCCGAGACGCCGGCCGCTCTTCGTCATCCTAGGGCGGAGCAAGGAGCGAAGCGACGCGGCGTAGACCCTAGGATCCATGCCGTGACGTCGAAGTGTTGCGACGGTGTAGAATTCTGCCCCGCTGCGCCCCTCGGCCGAGGTTATGGCATGGATCCTAGGGTCTTCGCGACGGAGCTTCGCTCCTGCTCCGCCCTAGGATGACGAAGTTCGTAGGGCTTTGGCCATTCTCCAAAGTTTGTGCTGGACCCCTCGGACAAACGATGGGGTCAACAGCGTCAGGGAGCTAATTGGGCGAAGATCATGGCCGAGAAGATCATCCTCGCTTCGGGCAGTCCGTACCGCAAGGCGATGCTCGTCAATGCCGGCCTCGACATCGAGGCGGTGCCGGCCGATGTCGACGAGCGCGCGCTCGAGGCTCCGCTGAAGGACAGCGGCGTTTCGCCGGAGGACGTCGCCTCGATCCTGGCCGAGGCCAAGGCGGCCGAGGTCAGCGAGCGCAAGCCAGGCTCCCTGGTGCTAGGCTGCGACCAGACGCTGTCGCTGGGCGACGAGATTTTTCACAAGCCCAACGACATGGAAAGCGCGCGGAGGCATCTCCTGGCTTTGTCGGGCAAAACCCACCAATTGAACAGCGCCGCCGTGCTCTGCCGCAACGGCGAGGTGCTGTGGCGCCATGTCGGCGTCGCCAGCCTGACCATGCGCGAGCTCGATCCCGCCTTCATCGGCCGGCATCTGGCCCGCGTCGGCGCCAAGGCCTTGTCCAGCGTCGGCGCCTATCAGATCGAGGGCGAAGGCATCCAGCTGTTCGAGAAGATCGAGGGCGATTATTTCACCATCGTCGGCCTGCCGCTTCTGCCGGTGCTGAAGGAGTTGCGAGCCTTGGGAGCGATCGATGGCTGAGAAAAAGGCCTTTGTCACCGGGCATCCAATCGCGCATTCACGCTCGCCGAAGATCCACGGCCATTGGCTGGCGACATACGGCATCGACGGCAGCTACCAGGCGATCGACGTGCGGCCGCAAGATCTTGCCACATTCCTGGGATCGCTCGAGCAGAGTGGCCTTCGCGGCGGCAATGTCACCATCCCGCACAAGGAGGCGGCCTTCGCCCTGGTCGACCAGCACGACGAGGCGGCCGAGGCGATCGGCGCGGTCAATACGCTCTGGCTGGAAGACGGCCAGCTCTGGGGCGGCAATTCGGACTGGATCGGTTTCGCCGGCAATCTCGACCAATATGCGCCGGGCTGGGCGGGGAACGGCCCGGCCGTGGTGCTCGGCGCCGGCGGTGCCTCCCGCGCCGTCATCCACGCGCTGAAGCAGCGCGGCGTGAAGGACATCCGCATCATCAACCGCACGCTGCCGAGAGCCCGGGAACTCGCCGACCGGTTCGGCGCCGGGGTTTCCGCGCATGGCGCGGATGCGGTCGGCGAGCTGCTGGCCGATGCCGGCCTGCTCGTCAACACCACCTCGCTCGGCATGCATGGCGACGCAACGCTTTCCGCCGATCCGGGCGGGCTGCCGGACCATGCTATCGTCACCGACATCGTCTATGTGCCGCTGGAGACACCTTTGCTGGCCGCCGCCAAGGCGCGCGGCCTGAAGACGGTCGACGGCCTCGGCATGCTGCTGCATCAGGCGGTGCCCGGTTTCGAACGCTGGTTCGGCAGGAAGCCGGAGGTCACGCCCGTATTGCGGCGCATGATCATCTCCGACATCGAAGGCCATTGACGGTCATGATCGTGCTCGGCCTCACCGGATCGATCGGCATGGGCAAGTCGGCCACGGCGAAAATGTTCGCCGAGGCGGGTGTGCCGGTGCATGATTCCGACGAGACCGTGCATCGTCTCTATGCCGGCAAGGCGGCGCCGCTGGTCGAAGCGGCCTTCCCGGGCACGACGCAAGCGGGCGTGGTCGATCGCGCAGAACTCGGCCGGCAAGTGCTCGCCGATCCCGCCGCGCTGAAGAAACTGGAAGCGATCGTGCACCCGCTGGTGCGCGCCGACGCCGATGCGTTTCTCGCCAGGCATCGCGCCGCCGGCGCGCCGGTTGTGGTGCTCGACATTCCGCTCCTCTTCGAAACCGGCGGCCGCAACCGCGTCGACAAGGTCGTGGTCGTCACCGCTTCGGCCGAGATCCAGCGTGAGCGCGTGCTGGCCAGGCCAGGCATGAGCGAGGAGAAGTTTTCGTCGATCCTCGCCAAGCAGGTGCCCGACGCCGAAAAACGTCGCCAGGCCGATTTCATCGTCGACACAGGGTATGGCTTTGAAGCGGCGCGTCAGGCGGTCGAAGCGATCATTGCAGAACTGGTGGGGGAAAAGTCCGGCAAAGCCGGCTCCTGACTACAAGCCGTCAGCAGTTCCCATTGCCATTTTGTTCTGGTTTGTGATTCTGCTCTCTTGGAGCGGATTGATTCGGAATGCGTGAGATCATCTTCGATACGGAAACCACCGGCCTCGACTTGCGCGACGACCGCGTCATCGAGCTCGGCGGAATCGAGCTGGTCAACCGCTTCCCGACCGGCCGCACCTTTCACAAATTCATCAATCCGCAGGGGCGCGCGATCCACGCCGAGGCGCAGGCCGTGCATGGCATCAGCGCCGCGGACCTGGTCGGCAAGCCGACCTTCGCCGAAATCGCCGAGGAATGGCTGGCCTTCACCGACGGCGCCAAGCTGATCGCCCACAACGCCACCTTCGACATCGGCTTCCTCAATCTCGAATTCAGCCGGCTCGATCATCCGGCCATCGATCCGGGTCGCGTCGTCGACACGCTGGCGCTGGCGCGCCGCAAGCATCCGATGGGCCCGAACTCGCTCGACGCGCTGTGCCGGCGCTACGGCATCGACAACGCCCGCCGCACCAAGCACGGCGCGCTGCTCGATTCCGAATTGCTGGCCGAAGTCTATATCGAGCTCATCGGCGGCAAGCAGGCGGCGCTGGTCCTGGAGTCGGTGGCGGTGCAGATGAACGGCTCCGGCCAGGTGGCCGATATCGACATCTCTGTCGGCGCCAGGCCGATCGCGCTGCCGCCGCGGCTCAGCGAAGCGGACCGCGCGGCCCATGCCGGGCTTGTCGCGACGCTGGGCGAAAAAGCGCTTTGGCTGAAGGTGGCGGTGGGGTGAGCGGCGCTCTGGCACCAACCTATGCCGTTAGCCGAATCCCTCCGCGACGTCGTCATACTCGGGCTTGACCCGAGTATCCATGCCGTGACCTCTGCCGTAGAGTGCAACGGCGAAGAATTCTGTAACCGCCGCAACGCCTTAGCGTAACGGCATGGATTCCAGGGTCTGCGCGCGTCGCTCCGCTCCTTGCTCCGCCCTGGAATGACGACCGCACAGGGGTCTTCGCTAATCTCAGATGTTTCCAACAAAAAAGCCCGGCCGAAGCCGGGCTTTCGGTAGGTCAGCGCAAGTCCGCTCAGCTCACCTGGACCTTGCCCGCGGCCTGGTCCTCGGCGACGCGCTGCTGGAACATCTGCGCGAAATCGATCGGGTCGAGCATCAGCGGCGGGAAGCCGCCATTGCGGGTGGCGTCGGCGATGATCTGGCGGGCGAAGGGGAACAGAAGCCGCGGGCATTCGATGAACAGGAGCGGCAGCATGTGCTCCTGCGGGAAGCCCGAGATGGCGAAGACGCCGCCATAGACCAACTCGACATTGAACAGCACTTCCTGGTCGAACGAAGCCTTGGCGTTCAAGGTCAGGTTGACGTCGAACTGCTTGTCCGAAAGCGGGTTGGCGTTGACGTTGACATTGATGGCGATGCCCGGAGCCTTGTCGCGGCCGCGCAGCGAGTTCGGCGCGCCGGGGCTTTCGAAGGACAGGTCCTTCACATACTGGGCAAGCACATTGAGCGAGGGCTGGTTCTGCGTGCCGTTGCCGTTGCCGTTGGCGGCGCCCGTCGCGGCGTCATCGTTGCTGGCCATGAGCCTTTAGTCCTTTTGCCTGGGCAGCGCTGCTGACCGGATTGAAATCGCGGGTTCGCTACCATGGCCGGCCAGACAAAACAAGTTTTGCCGCCTCTATCGGGCAGCGGGTAAAGGGCTGGTTGCTCGACGCAAGGATATCGATAAGTTGCCGGTTGTCGGCGGCCGGTTTTTCGCCGTTCATTTCCGTGAAGTCAGCGCAAAAGCCGGGGATTGGCTGAGCCTTCCCAACCTCGTCATTCTATGGCGGAGCAAGGAGCGAAGCGACGCGGCGCAGACCATAGAATCCATGCCGTTACGTCGAGGCCGCGCCAACGGTGCAGAATTCTGGACCCCTCGCACCTACGGCAACGGTCACGGCATGGATTCTAGGGTCTTCGCGACGGAGCTTCGCTCCTGCTCCGCCCTAGAATGACGATCGCGATGAGCGTTTCGGCCAATCGCCGAGGCATACCACCTGCCAACGAAGACATAGCCGACCGGCCAGATCCCCTGTGTCGCGAACCTAATCGTTCTTCAGCCGCCGCCACGGTGAATTGTGATCCGGCCGGTTCGGATAATCGTCGCGCGAATAGTCGGCGTCGTCGAGGTCGATGACGTTGTCGCGCCGGCGGGCCGAAAAGCCGCTGCTGAAGCTGGTCGCCATGACGATGCGGCTCTTGAGCAGACGCCAGGCGAAGTCGCGCACCGGCGGCAATAGGAGGAGAATGGCGAAGATGTCGGTGATGAAGCCCGGGATGATCAGCAGGATCGCCGCCAGGACGATCATCGCGCCATGCGCGAGCTCGCGGCTGGGGTCGCGCCCGGCATCCATCTCCGTCCGCACCCGCGCCATGACGCCAAATCCCTGGTGCCTCAGAAGCAGGCTGCCGGCGACGCTGGAAAGGAGGACCAGCCCGACCGTCGCCAAAGCGCCGATCTCGCGACCGACTACGACGAAGCCGGCGATCTCCAGAAGCGGCAGCAGGAGCAGGAACAGCGGGATGAACGAAATGCGCAAGTCTTTGACCGATCGCTTTCTTCGTTTGCGGCGCTCGCGGACAATCGCCGCTGGCCTTGGCGCCCTTACATAGGTATGGCTGCCTTTGATTTGAATGATTGCGCCTGCCGTTCTATATGCTTTGAGTGTTGAACGCTATGCGACCGCGGTCCCGAGGGGTTACGCTGGTCCGGCAAGGACAGGGATCGGTTGGCGGAAAATATGGGTTTCTTCGACTTCGGCACGATTTTCTTCCTGATTGCGGCGGTTGTGATCTTTTTCCAGCTGCGCAACGTGCTTGGACGTCGCACGGGAAACGAGCGTCCGCCCTTCGATCCCTATTCGGCGAGTCGTGCGCGCGAGGCCGATACGGCGCAGAAGCCTGAAAACGTGGTGTCGCTGCCGCGCAAGCGCGCGCCGGGCGAAACCGCGCCCGAGATCTATGCCGCGATCGACGCCTTCGCCAAGCCGGACACCGATCTCAACAAGGGCCTGCGCACGATCAAGGACAATGACGCATCCTTTGAACCGAAGACCTTCGTCGACGGCGCCAAGATGGCTTACGAGATGATCGTCATGGCCTATGCCGATGGCGACCGCAAGACGCTGAAGAATCTCCTGTCGCGCGAAGTCTATGACGGGTTCGTCGCCGCGATCGGCGAGCGCGAGGCGAAATCGGAAAAGATCCAGTCGTCCTTCGTCGGCATCGACAAGGCCGACATCGTCGCCGCCGAAATGAAGGGCTCGGAAGCGCATATCACGCTGCGCGTCGTCTCCGAGCTGATCTCGGCGACCCGCGACAAGGCCGGCGCCGTCATCGACGGCGACCCGGAGACGGTAGCCGAGGTCAAGGATGTCTGGACCTTCGCCCGCGACACCCGCTCGCGCGACCCGAACTGGAAGCTCGTCGCCACCGAAGAAGAAGATTGAGCTTAGGCGGCGGGGCTCGGTCGTGCCGCTCTCTTCCATATTCAGCGAAAAATCCTTCGGCGATCTCACCGGCTGGGGCGAGGATGACCACGTCGCGGCCTTCGCCGCGTTTCGCCGCTCCGCCTTGCATGCCCCGGTAAAGCCCTATCGCACCGGTTCGCTCGGCGTAGATTTCGATGCTTTTGCCGAGGCCTATGCCGAGGCGCGCGCCGTTTCGGCGCCGAATCGGTCCGAGGCCCAGGCCTTCTTCGAGCGTCATTTCGTTCCGATGCTGGTGAAAGCCGACAATGGCGCCGGTCTCGTTACCGGTTTCTACGAACCCGAGGTCGAAGCCTCGCCGGTCAGGACCGGGCGGTTCGTCGTGCCGCTGCTTTCCCGCCCCGCCGACCTGATCGACATCGACGACGACAACCGGCCGGCGGGAATGGACATCTATCTGGCCTTCGCCCGCCGGACGGATGACGGCCCTGTCGAGTATTTCGACCGCGGCGCAATCGAGCGCGGCGCGCTTCTCGGCCAAAATCTCGAAATCGCCTGGCTCGCCGAAAAAGTCGATGCCTTCTTCATCCATGTGCAGGGCGCGGCGCGTCTGAAGATGACAGACGGCAGGCTCAGCCGCGTCACCTACGCAGCGAAATCGGGCCAGCGCTTCACCGGCCCTGGCAAAATCTTGAGCGAGCTCGGCGAAATCCCGCTGGAAAAGGTGACGATGCAGTCGATCCGCGCCTGGTTCAAGGCGCATCCCGATCGTGCCGACGAGATCCTGTGGCGCAACCGCTCCTACATCTTCTTCCGAGAAGCCGCGGTCGACGATGCGGCGCTTGGACCCATCGCCGCCGCCAAGGTGCCGCTGACGCCCGGGCGCTCCGTCGCGGTCGACCGGCTGCTGCACACCTTCGGCACGCCCTTTTACATCGACTCCCCGACGCTCACCGCCTTCGACGGAAAACCGTTCCGGCGGCTGATGATCGCGCAGGACACCGGCTCGGCCATCACCGGACCCGCGCGCGGCGACCTCTTCGCCGGCTCGGGCGACGCCGCCGGCGAGATCGCCGGCGTGGTCCGCAACGCGGCCGACTTCTACGCGCTGGTGCCACGCGGCTTGATCGACGGAGGGCGCCGGTGAGCCGCCGCGACGATCATCTGAGCGACGACGACCGCATCCTGTGGAACCTGGTGGCGCGTTCGGCCCGGCCGCTGAAGGGCAAGACCGCCGTCGAGATCCCCGACATCATCGAGCCGAAGCCGACGCCGGCGACGGCTCCGGCCAACGGCGCCCCGGCGGCTGCCGCGAAACCCAAGACGCAGCATGTGGCGCATTCGCTTGACGACCAGACCCACGAGAAGCTGAAGAAAGGCCGGCTGCCGATTGAAGGCCGCGTCGACTTGCACGGCATGACGCAGGACGAGGCCTATTCGCTGCTGCATACCTTCCTGCATCGCGCGCATGCCGGCGGCATCCGCTACGTGCTGATCATCACCGGCAAGGGCTCGTCCTCCGGCGGCGATGGCATCCTGCGCCGCGCCGTGCCGGCCTGGCTGTCGACGCCGGCTTTCCGCCACCTGGTCTCCAGCCATGATCACGCCGCCCGCAACCATGGCGGCTCCGGCGCGCTCTATGTGCGGCTGAGGCGGATACGCTCATGAGCCAACCGAGATGACCCCGTTCGGCGAGAAGCTGCGGGCGCTGCGCGCCGAGCGCGGCGTCAGCCAGAAGGCGATGGCGCAGGCCATCGGCGTCAGCGCGGCCTATCTGTCGGCGCTCGAGCATGGCCGCCGCGGCGCCCCGACCTGGACGCTGATCCAGAAGATCATCGGCTATTTCAACATCATCTGGGACGACGCCGAGGACCTCGCCCGCCTCGCCGAAAGCTCGCACCCAAGGGTCAGGATAGACACGTCGGGCCTGTCGCCCGCGGCAACGGAGCTGGCCAATCTGCTGGCCGAAAGCATCGAGAAGCTGGACGAGACGGAGTTGCGGAAGATCACCGCATCGGTCCGGGCGTCGTTACGGGGATAATCGGCGGATGGCCGACGACAACGCTCGCGGTTAGCCGAAGCGCCCGAACGTCGTCATCCACGGGCGGAGCGGGAGCGAAGCGGACGCGCAGACCCGAGGATCCATTCCGTGACCTCAAGCGAAGGGCAAAGGCGGCGCAGAACAGAGGTCGTTCTGCACCGCCGTGACGTTTGCGGGTCACGGAATGGATCCTATGGTCTGCGCCGCGTCGCTTCGCTCCTTGCTTCGCCATAGGATGACGACGGCGCGAGGGGTAAGGCTTCCCTTCACTACGCTGCGGGCAGCCCTTATTGCTTCCCGGCGCCGGCGCCATTCGTGCTACCGCGGCCGCCATTGCCATTATGGTCGCGGCCACCGTTGCCACCACCCAGACAAGCCGAGGAGTCGGTGCCGCAGCAACGGCCGCTCCACAGATCGTTGAGATTGGTCTTGGCGCAGCTTTTGACGGTCTCGGCCGCCAGGGCTGATCCGGTCAGGGCGGACACCGCGACAGCGGCGAGGAAGGTGTTTCGCAGAAAAGCAGTCATTTGAATTCTCCATGATTGGGTTTGTCGTCCACGGCTGTGTGTCGCCAGCCGGACGCAAAGGGTTCATGGAGTTGTGCAAAAATTTTCGGAGGCCCGTCGCCTTCGGGTCTGCGCTGCGTCGCTAACGCTCCTTGCTTCGCCCTGGAATGACGAAGCCACGTGAGCTGAGGCTTTCGCCTTACTGCACCGAGCCGACCAGCACCGCCTGGCCGTCGCGGATCGATACCCAGCGTCCGGTGTTGTCGATCGCCTGGCGCTTCAGGAAGCGGTAGCCGGTGGCGTCCCAGGCCTTGACCCTGTCGGTCAGATTATCGAGCACATAGTCGCCCCTGTCGGTGCGCACCGTCAAAACCGAATGGCCTTCACCGTCCTGCTTGCGCACGACGGTGATCAAAAGGTCGGCCAGCGACATGCCCATGCGATAGAGCTCGCGCCGCTTCTCCAGCACATAGTCTTCGCAATCGCCGTAGCCATTGTCCGGATAGGTCCAGACTTCATCCTTGCCGTAATTGTCCAGGTCGCTCATCGGCTTGACGGCGGCGTTGATCCTTGCGGTCACGCTGACCAGCCTGCGCCACAGAGCGTCGGTCATCTTGGCCGGGTCGAGATCGACCGGACGGATATTGCATTCGCTCGGACGGGATTTGCAGAAATCATAGTGGCCGATCGGCTGCGACGTCAGGCCGCCCGTGGCCATCGCGCCCGCCGCCCATGCGGGCGCCGCCCAGTGAGCCGAAATCGCCAGCCCTGCGACTGCACACAAGCGCAGGATCCGCGCCATCGGTGAGGAGTTCATTGTCCCCCGTCCGCCCTGTTCTTTTATTAACGAAACGTTAACGGGGATTTACAGTCCGTGTCAATTAGAGACAACAGCTAGTTTGACGGCATGGTTACCCGGACGATCCCGTAGCGGCACTTTCGCAACAGCGGCACGGGTGCAGCACCGGCGGCCGCCGGGCGGCGGCGGAAACGGAAATCCGCTTTGAAGCGGTTTGCGGCGTTCAGTTTTTTGCGGAACGGACCAGCTTCGGCTTCGCCGCCACCCGGTGCTGGCGGCCATAGCTTGAAATGAAGTCGGCGATGCGCGGCACGATCTCCGAGCGGAAGCGAGAGCCGTTGAAGACGCCGTAATGGCCGACGGCCGGCTGCATGTAATGCGCCTGCCTCTCGGCCGGGATGTTGACGCAAAGGTCGTGCGCGGCCTGGGTCTGGCCGAGGCCGGAAATGTCGTCGTTCTCGCCTTCGATGGTCAGCAGCGCGACGTTGCGGATCGCCTTCGGATCGACCGGCTCGCCGCGATGCGTCATCTCGCCCTTCGGCAAAGCGTGCCGCACGAACACGGTGTCGACCGTCTGCAGGTAGAATTCCGCCGTCAGGTCCATCACCGCCAGATATTCGTCATAGAAGTCGCGGTGCTTCTCGGCGTTGTCGCCGTCATGCTTCACAAGGTGCATGAAGAAGTCCTTGTGGGCGATGATGTGGCGGTCGAGGTTCATGCTCATGAAGCCCGAAAGCTGCAGGAAACCGGGATAGACCGCGCGGCCGAAGCCCTGCACCGGCCACGGCGCCTGCATGATCACATTGTCGCGGAACCAGTCGATGCCCTTTTCCTTGGCCAGGAGATTGACCGCGGTCGGATTGCGGCGCGTGTCGACCGGGCCGCCCATCAGCGTCATGGTGGAAGGCACGAAGGGATCGCCGCGCTTTTCCATCAGCGCCACCGCCGCCAGCACCGGCACCGAAGGCTGGCATACCGCCATCACATGGGTGTCGGGGCCGAGCGCATGGAACATCTCGATGACATAGTCGATATAGTCGTCGAGATCGAAGCTGCCTTGCGCCACCGGCACCATGCGGGCATCGACCCAGTCGGTGATGTGCACGTCCGCGTGAGGAAGCATCGCCTCGACCGTGCCGCGCAGCAGCGTCGCGTAATGGCCCGACATCGGCGCCACGATCAAAAGCTTCGGGTCGGGCTTGCGGCCGGCCGGCACGGAACGTTCGAAGCGGATCAGGTTGCAGAACGGCTTCGACCAGACGGTCTTTTCCGTGACCCCGACGCTTTTCCAGTCGACCACGGTCTTGTCCAGGCCGAATTGCGGCTTGCCGTAGCGGCGCGTGGTGCGCTCGAAGAGTTCGGCGGTCGCCGCGACCGAACGGCCGAACGGGGTGTGGGAGATCGGATTGAGCGGGTTGGAGTAGAACAGCCGCACCGCGTCGGCGTAGAGGCGGGCCGGCTGCAGCGCCGCATGGTTCATTTCGTAGAGCTGGTAGAACATCGAGAACCCCGCTGCCGTCCGGCGACCAAAGGGACTACGGACTGCGCCGAGCCTTGAATGTCTCTTGGCGAGGTTAACAAGATATTGTTGCGATGCAACACGTCATTTTGTCTGACGAATGCTTCTTGCGTTCAACCTGTTGAAAATCGGGCTTGAACGACGGAGCCGGCTCAATGTGCACTGCCGAAATGTGAAAGATATGTGTCCGGCCGCTCATGCCCGGCACCGGCCATGATGCCGAACCGCCGGGGCCGCATTGGATCGTGGCGCGACGGCTGGTTCCCCGACAAACGCCGGGGGATTCGTCGAAACCTCTCAACCTCGTCATCCACGGGCGGAGCGACGCGAAGCGGCGCGCAGACCCGAGGATCCATTCCGTGACCTTGGCCGTCGAATGCTGCGGAGCAGAATCCTGCACCGTTGTGACGCTTCGAAGTAACGGCATGGATTCTATGGTCTGCGCGCGTCGCTTCGCTCCTTGCTCCGCCATAGAATGACGATCGCGATGGGCGTTTCGGCCAATCTCCAAGGCATGCCGCCTGCCAACGCAAACAGAGCCGACCAGTCAAAATCCCCGTGCAGTGTATCAGACGCGCGCCATGCAGACGGCGGTATGGCCCGAGCCGATGAAACCCAACTGGCCGGCGGCGCCGCGCGAGAGATCGAGCATGCGTCCCTTCACGAACGGGCCGCGATCGTTGATGCGCACGACGACGCTGCGGCCGTTGTTCTTGTTGGTGACCCTGAGCTTGGTGCCGAAGGGCAGGCTGCGATGGGCGGCAGTCAGTGCCGAGGGGTTCATGCGTTCCCCTGAGGCGGTTCTGGAATGCAGCGCATACCAGGAAGCGCGGCCGCACTGCGCGGCGGAGGAGGCCGAAGACGCGCCAGCCATCAGGCCAGCCGCGATCGTCACCGCGACAAGCGCGGTCTGGTTGGTTTTCTTCATGCTGTGGGGGTGGCTCCGTTAGAGATAGGCCCCGCCGATATGTGTCGAATGAGGCGGGAAATGCGGCATTGATCTGGCGGTTCCATGGCAATGGCACACGTTTGGAGTCGCCACGAAACAGTTTGTCATGATATTTCCGACACCGGATGGGCGTATTCTCAATGAATATCGGACCGGCATCCGGGACATTCCGGGCAAGATCGGTCCTCAAGATTTGAAGTAGAGAGGAACGGAACTGCTTCGGTTCCTCCGCGTCTTTTGTTGCGTCCCCGTTACCGTTTAGGATCGACTTTCGGAGAGGGTCTGGTCGATGCGATTGATCAGGTTTGTGCTGGCGCTGATTGTGCTTGGCATCGGTGCGCTGTGGTCGCTGCAGGGCTTCGGCGTCGTCAACGGCAGCTTCATGACCGGCCACACGCAATGGCTCTATATCGGGCTCGTCACCATGCTGGTCGGCCTCGTCGGGCTACGCTGGGCGAACCGCTCGCGCATCTGACCGGCCGGCGGGGGGCTATCCTTTCTCCAGCAAGGGAGAAGGGGGAGCTGTCCCGGCAGCTTCAGGCGGCCTTCGCCGCCGGCTTGGCCGATTTGACGTGGGTGACGCTGCGGCGTCCGTCGACGCTGACCGGCACGTCGCCGTCGACCGTCGCGCGGCGCACGATCCTGTGTTCGCCGCCATAGTCGTTGACCGCATAATGCTGGGTGGCCCGGTTGTCCCAGATCACGACGTCGCCGGCCTGCCACCGCCACCGCACGGTATTCTCGGGCGCCGTCACATAGCTCTGGAACAGCTCGTAGAGCTTCGAGGAGTCGCTCTTCGACAGGCCGACGAAGCGCTGGACGAAATTGCCCAGAAGCAGCGACCGCTCGCCGGTCTCCGGATGCACGCGCACGACAGGATGCTCGGTTTCGTAGACGGTCGAGGTGAAGACCTCCTCGAAATGCTTCCTTTCCTCTGCCGAGGCGCGGGGACGCACGGCGGCGTAATCATAGGCATTGCTGTGGATGGCCCAGAGATTGTCGGCCAGGAGCTTGAGCGGCGCCGGCAGGCTTTCATAGGCGGCCTGCGTGTTGGACCAGATGGTGTCGCCTCCGGCCGCGGGAATGACGACGCCGCGAAGCACCGAGAATTTCGGATAGGCGTCCACGAAGGTGACGTCCGTATGCCATTGGTCGGCGCGGCCGCCGCCGCGGCTGGAATCGAGATTGAGGATCGAGGCGGTGCCCGCCACCGGTCCTTGCGTGGGGTGAGGCACAAGATCGCCAAGCCGCCGCGCGAACAATTCATGCTCTGAATCGTCGAGATGGTCCTGGCCGCGGAAGAAGACGACCTTATGCTTCAAAAGCAGCTGGTTGATCGATGCGATGGCGGCGTCCGCCAGGCTTCCGCCGAGGCGAATGCCTCTGATTTCCGCTCCGACGCGGGCAGTCAAGGGAACGACATCGCTGTCGGGAATGATCTGGTCGACAAGGGTCGGGGTGCTCATGGGTCTCTCCTGGTTGCTCTTCGGGGAAAAGGCCGGTCGCGGATCGATCAGTGGGACCAGTACTGCCAGGCCCAGTAGAAGCTCTCGTCACGCGGCGGCAGGCGATCGCGTTCGCCGGCAAGCAGCGCCGGAGCCGGCGATTTCGGTTCGTCCTTGGGTCGCCCGTCCTCCAGGCGCTTGTCGCTCGGTGGCAGACGCAACAGCCACGTGCCGACATGCGCGAACAGCACTGCGGTGGAATGGGTCATCGTCTTTCTCCTTTCGCTTGCGTTCATTCCCGCCCTGCCCAGGGCGAGCGGGACGGCCATGGCGCCGTCATGACGAGCGCCACCGCCGGGATCTCCGACGGCGCGCCGGTCCTCGGCGACCCGACCGACTGGGCGGAGCCGAACGCCCTGACGAAGGAAGCGTCGTGGGGAATGGCTGACATGGAAGGCTCCGTTACCCGCGAGAAAACCGGATTGCCTTGCTATCGTCGGTTAATTCTATCGGGTTTGTAGAGTTAAATCCTTCCAAGTAAGCGGGCTTTCTTGGAAAAGTGTCGCCGGGTACCGGCGGCATAAGCGCAAAAGGACGGTCGCGGGATGGATTCGTCAGCCGCCGGTAAAAGCCTTCGAGATTGGCGAAAGTCGTCGCGACAGCCAATCTCCCCCCTCGTGGGGGAGATGTCCGGCAGGACAGAGGGGGGCGCTGTCTCGCCAGCGTTTCAAAGCTTCTTCACTGCCGCCGCGCTCCAAGGTCTCGGGGCTCGCAAGGGGTGAGATCGGTCGTGATCCTTCGCGCCCCCCACTGGCCTGCCGGCCATCTCCCCCACGAGGGGGGAGATCGGCAGCTTCGCCGCCGGCGCTCCGCATTCTGCGAAAAAAGACTGCAACGAACGAAAATCCTCCCAACACCTTTCCCAGGTAAATCCGTGCCCCAGATAGCGGCGGAATTGAAACGAGGTTCCGTGTGCGAGCGGGTTAGTATAGTAATCTTATCAACATTAGGGAGAGAGAACGATGCGCGACCACCTGACCCGCATACCGCCAGTCGTTCATGGCGGCCTGACGGCTGCGGCATTGGCCGCCTAGGCTCGGTCGCGGCCCCTCGATAGCTCCTGAATTCAGCCATGGTTGGACGCGCCAATTCCATCATCATTGTCGGCGGCGGTGCCAGCGGCGTCGTGCTGGCCGTGCACCTGTTGAAGTCGCCCAATCCGGACCTGCGCGTCACGCTGATCGAGAAGCGGCCGCATTTCGGCCAGGGCATGGCTTATTCGACGCTGCTCTCGGCGCATGTGCTCAACGTCAACGCCTCCGGCATGAGCGCCCATGCCGACGACCCGACCCATTTCGCCCGCTGGGTGCTGGAGCGCGGCCTGGCCAAACCGGACCAGGGGCCGTTCTATGCGCCGCGCAGCCTCTACGCCCGCTATCTGCAGGAATTGCTCGACGGCCTCGAGGAACGCGAACGCGAGACCGGCCGGCTGCGCCTGATCCGCGAGGAGAGCCTGGCGATCGCGCCGACCCCGTCCGGCGTCGAGGTGACCCTGGCCAACGGCACCAGCGTCGTCGCGCATCTTGCCGTCTTGGCCACCGGCCACGACGAACAGCCCGGCGCCTTCCAGGGCCACGCCATCCGCATGGGTTCGGAGGCCGACGCCGCGCTCGGCCCTGAGGCCCCGGTCCTGCTGCTGGGAACCGGCTTGAGCATGGTCGATGCCTTCCTGTCGCTCGAGCAGCGCGGCCATCGCGGCGCCATCGTCGCGGTGTCACGGCGCGGCCTGCTGCCATCGCCGCACCGCAAGGGCAACCCGATCAAGCTCGACATCGCCGATATTCCGCTGGGCACCCAGCTTTCCTATTTCGTCGGCTGGTTCCGCAATTTGATCCGCGAGACCCAGAAGGCCGGCGGCGACTGGCGCGACGTCGTCGACGGGCTGCGGCCCTTCAACCAGACGATCTGGCAGAACTGGCCGTCCTCGGCCAAGCGCCGCTTCGTCGAGCACACCAAGGCCTGGTGGGACATCCATCGCCACCGCATGGCGCCGGAAGTCTACGCGCGTGTCACCGAAGCGGTGCGCTCTGGCCGCATCCGGCTTGTCGCCGGCAGGGTCGTGAACGTCGAGCCGAACGATGGCTTCGTCGTGAAGATCCAGCCGCGCGGCACGCAGGACGTCGAGACCCTGGACGTCGCGCGCATCTACGATTGCATGGGCATCGCCCGCGACATCTCGAAAACCTCGAACGGCGTCGTGCGCTCGCTGATCGAGCGCGGCCTGGCGCGCCCGGACCCCTTGCGCCTCGGCCTCGACGTCACCGCGAAATGCGAGTTGATCGCCGCCGACGCCACGGTGTCGTCGAAGATCCTCGCCGTCGGGCCGCTGACGCGCGGCACCTTCTTCGAGATCGACGCCATTCCGGATATACGCGTGCAGTGCGCGAAGCTCAGCAAGCAATTGCTGGGGTAGCGGGTTGGCTCGGCGTCAGCCGCCAAGCGCCTCGCACACCACCCGCGCGGTCTCAGCCCCGGAAAAATTCTGCTGGCCGGTGACGAGATTGCCGTCGCGCACGGCAAAGCCGCGCCAAAGGCCGGCCTGGACATAATTGGCGCCGATCGCCTTCAACTCATCCTCGATGCGCCACGGCATCAGGTGCTTTCCGCGCTCGAGCGCGCCCATTTCCCAGGTGGCGTTGTCGGCAAAATCCTCCTCGCTGTTGGCAAAGCCGGTCACCGTCTTGCCAGAGGCAAGCAGCGTCCCGTCGGCGCGTCTGGCATAGCGCAGCAGCGCCGTGCCGTGGCAGAGTGCCGCCGCGACTTTGCCGGTTTCATGGAAGGCGACGAATGTCCGCTGCAGGCCCGTCGCGCGCTCATAGGTGAACATCGGCGCCTGGCCGCCGGCAACGACGATGGCGTCGAAACCATCGACGTCGATCTCCGCCACCGGCCGCGTGTTCTCGACCAGGGCCGCCAGTTTCGGGCTCGACAGGAAACCGAGCGAGATCAGGTCGGTTTCGGAATAGCCCGAAGCGTCACGCGGGTCGCTCAGCGCATCGGCCTCGCATCTGCCGCCGTCCGGCGAAAAGATCTCGACTTGATAGCCGCGCTCTGTGAAGGCGAACCATGGATGGGTGAGCTCGCTCCACCAGAAGCCGACCGGCCATCCGGTCGTGGTCGATATGGCCGGATTGGCGATGACGATCGCCACCCGCTTCGGCTTTCGCGCATTGACCGGATTGGCATCCCGCACACTCATCGTCGTTCTCCTTTTGTGAAGCTGTCGCCGACAAAACCGGCTGTGGCAACCCGCCCAGATGGGCGGGCAATTTCTGCTTCCGTCACGGCCGCGCCTTGCCTACCATCGGCGCATGACCCAACGCGGTAGACTTTATGGCTGTCCGGTCGAATTCGCCCTCGATGCGCTCGGCGGCAAGTGGAAGACGGTGATCCTGGCGCGCATCAAGGAGAAGCCGCTGCGCTATTCCGAGCTGCGGCGGATGATCCCGTCGCTCTCCGACAAGATGCTGACCCAACGCCTGGCCGACCTCGTCGAGATCGGTTTCGTCGTGCTTGAAACGTCGCCCGACGGCAAGGCGCGCTACGTCTTGACCGAGCGCGGCCGCGACCTCGCCGCAGCGCTCCAGGCGCTCTACGACTGGGGCAGCGTGCATGGACGGGCCGAGGGCGTGCGCTTCCGCACCGATATCGAGGCGGCCGCTTAGCAAGGCAGGCTCTCAAGCTGCATCGGCAAGAGCGCCGCAGAAGCCCGCGACATCGGTGACGACAGCCTCTCCGAGAAAGCGCAGCGTCGCCATCGACCGGTCGCGCGCCTCCCTGTTGCCGAAACCGCAGGCATCCTCGATCACCACGGCCACAAAGCCGTTGTCGGTCGCCTGTCGCGCCGTCGGCTCGATGCCGATCTCCATGGCGATGCCGGCGAGCGCCACGGCCCGCACGCCGCAATCGCGCAACGCGAAGCCAAGCGCGGTGGCATCGAAGGCCGACATCGTCAGCTTGTCGAACACCGGCTCATCCGCGCGCGGCGCGAGTTCGGGCACGATCCGCGTCGCCTCGGCATCGCGCAGGAACCAGGGCTCGACCGCATCGGGGTCGTCGCGCCGCTGCCAGGCCATGGCGGTGCGCAGTTGCGTGGCGCCCATCCATTTCTTCGGCAAGGACAGGTGTCGGGTGAACGCCACCCGCATGCCGGCCGAGCGCGCTGCCTCTAGCACAACGCCGGTGCGCTCGACGAAATCAGCCGCACCCGCGATCTGGCGACAGATGCCGACCTGCATGTCGTAGACAATCAGCGCCATGTGGCCCGGGTCGCACCACTCGGCCAGGCTGGCCGGGATCTCTATGCCTTCGCTCGACCGGATCATGCCGCGGTCCGGTCCCAGGGCGTTGCGATGTCGATCGTGGGATCGAACAGATATTCGAGCGGCAAGGGTGCGGCGTCGAAGGCGAGGAAATGCCATTCCAGCAAGCCGGCCTTCGACAGCGGGAAGTCGTCGGTGTAGCGCCTGGCTTCCTCGACGCTGTCGAGCTCGAAGACGATGATAACGCCGCCGACATCGGCGCGCGCATAATTCTCGCGCACGATGCCTGCCTTCCACAGCCGCCAGACATTCGAGACCTCGTCGCGCAGATAGGGCTTGAGGTCGTCGAGGGTGACGCCGGGCTTGAAATTGTCATAGGCTAGAATCTTCATCAGCCGTTCCTTGTGATTGCTTGTTCGCCCCGCGCTGCGTTCGGCTAGCATGGTGGAAAAGGCACCGGCAACGAACGAGATGGTGTGTTGAAACTCGATCGCAGTTTCGCGGCCCGTCTTTTCTGCGACGTTAACAATTGGCGAAACCCGTCGAGAGCTTAATCTCCCCCCAAGTGGGGGAGATGTCCGGCAGGACAGAGGGGGGCGCCTCGCGCCGGCTTTCAACAATGAGAGGCGGTGCCTAGCCTTCTGTGGAATTCCATTCCTCCACTCGCCGCCGGATTGGCACGATCTATCTTCTTTCAAGCAGCGAAGGGCTGGAAAAGACGGTACGCTGATCGCCTATCAGGGGGTCGGCTCGGTTCGTGGAGCAACTAACATGAGCGTGCACGGAAAAGCGGCGCCCGACGGAGCGGACACCAATCTGTCGAGACTGCGCCCGCCTTACGCCTCGGTGCTCGACCTGATCGGCCAGACGCCGGTCGTCGAGCTGACCAAATTCGACACCGGCAAATGCCGGCTGTTCATCAAGCTCGAGAGCCAGAACCCGGGCGGCTCGATCAAGGACCGCATCGCCCTGTCGATGATCGCCGCCGCCGAGAAGGCGGGCAAGTTGAAGCGTGGCGGCACCATCGTCGAGGCCACCGCCGGCAACACCGGCCTCGGCCTTGCCCAGGTCGGCATCCCGAAAGGCTACCGCATCATCCTGGTCGTGCCCGACAAGATGTCGCGTGAAAAGATCCAGCATCTGCGGGCGCTCGGCGCCGAGGTGCGCATGACCCGCTCCGATGTCGGCAAGGGTCATCCCGAATATTACCAGGACATGGCCGAGAAGCTCGCTTCCGAATTGCCCGGCGCCTTCTATGCCAACCAGTTCGCCAACCCGGCCAACCCGCTGGCGCATGAGACCACCACCGGCCCGGAGATTTTTTCGCAGCTTGATGGTGATGTCGACGCGGTGGTGGTCGGCGTCGGCTCCGGTGGCACGCTGACCGGGCTTGGCCGCTTTTTTGCGAAAGCCTCGCCCAAGACCGAGATGGTGCTGGCCGACCCGGTCGGCTCGGTGCTGGCGCCGCTGATCAAGACAGGCAAGATGGAAGAGGCCGGCAGCTGGACCGTCGAAGGCATCGGCGAGGATTTCGTGCCGCCCAATGCCGACCTGTCGCTGGTCAGGAAAGCCTATTCCATCCCCGACAAGCAGAGCATGCTGGCGGTGCGCGATCTCCTGTCCAAGGAAGGCATCCTGGCCGGCTCGTCATCCGGCACGCTGTTGTCGGCAGCGCTTCGCTATTGCCGCGAGCAGACGGTGCCGAAGCGCGTCGTCACCTTCGTCTGCGACAGCGGCAACAAATATCTGTCGAAGGTGTTCGACGATATCTGGCTGGCCGAGCAGGGTCTCGCCGACCACGAGCAGCACGGCGATTTGCGTGACCTTGTCATGCGTTCGCCGCGCACCGGTGACATCGTCACCGTCGGCCCGGACGAAAGCCTGCTCAACGCCTATGGCCGCATGCGCCGCTCCGACGTCTCACAGCTGCCGGTGCTCGACGAAGGCAAGCTGATCGGCATCGTCGACGAGAGCGATATCCTGGCCAAGGTCGACGGCCCCTATGACGGCCGCTGGGACCGCTTCAACGGCCCGGTGCGCACGGCCATGACTTCGAACCTGCACACGCTGCAGGCCAATCAGACGCTCGATGCGCTGCTTCCCGTCTTCGATCGCAACGAGGTCGCCATCGTCTTCGATGGCGACGAGTTCATCGGCCTGATAACCCGTATCGACCTGATCAACCATCTGAGGCGCCGCGCAAAATGACAGCAAACGGCAAGAACCGCCTGGCCTTTGACACCCGCACCATCCATGGCGGCCAGAGCCACGACCCGCTGACCGGCGCGGTGATGGTGCCGATCTACGCCACCTCCACCTATGGCCAGCAGTCGCCCGGCGTGCACAAGGGCTTTGAATATGCCCGCAGCCAGAACCCGACGCGCTTTGCCTTCGAGCGCGCCGTGGCCGACCTCGAAAGCGGTACCAGGGCTTTCGCCTTCGCCTCCGGCCTGGCGGCGATCGCAACAGTGCTCGAGCTACTCGATGCCGGCGCCCATATCGTTGCCACCGACGACATCTATGGCGGCTCGTTCCGGCTGATGGAGCGGGTGCGCAAGCGCTCGGCGGGTCTCAAGGTGAGTTTTGCCGACTTCACCGACCTTGCCGCCGTCGAAGCCGCGATACTCCCGGAGACAAAGCTGCTCTGGGTCGAAACGCCGACCAACCCGCTGCTGCGCATCGTCGATCTCGAAGCGGTCGCCGCTTTAGCCAGGCGCAAGGGCCTGCTCACCGTCGCCGACAACACTTTTTGCAGCCCCTACATCCAGCGCCCGCTGGAGCTCGGCATCGACATCGTCGTGCATTCGACGACGAAATACTTGAACGGCCATTCGGACATGGTCGGCGGCGTCGCGGTCGTCGGCGACAACAAGGATCTCGCCGACCAGCTGAAATTCCTGCAGAACGCCATCGGCGCCATTTCCGGCCCCTTCGACAGTTTTCTCGCGCTGCGCGGCATAAAAACCCTGGCGCTTCGGATGGAGCGCCATTCCGCGAACGGCCTGAAGATCGCGCAATGGCTGGAAGCGCGAAAAGACGTGCGCCGCGTCATCTATCCTGGCCTCGCCAGCCATCCGCAGCACGCCATCGCCGTCCAGCAGATGCATGCCTTCGGCGGCATGATCTCGGTCGACCTCGACCGCGACCTTGCCGGCACCAAACGCTTCCTCGAACGCACGCAGCTGTTCACCCTGGCCGAAAGCCTCGGCGGCGTCGAAAGCCTGATCGAGCACCCGGCGCTGATGACGCACGGCTCGATCCCGGCGGAAAAACGCGGGGCGATCGGCATCACCGATTCGCTGGTGCGACTGTCGGCGGGTATCGAGGACGGCGATGATCTGATCGCGGATCTGGAGCAGGCGCTGGGGGGCTGAACGACCTTCGTCGCGATCCTTCGCGCCCCCCTCTGTCGTGTGGGCGAATCCTTCGTGATTCTAGGGCGGAGCAAGGAGCGAAGCGACGCGCGCAGACCCTAGAATCCATGCCGTGACGCATGCGCACCGCAGCGGCCCAGAACGATTACCGGCCAATTCCGCGAAACAGCTCGAACCATTCCGGGTTGGCTTTCTCTATGAGCTCGACCTTCCATTGGCGTGGCCAGCGCTTCAGCGATGTCTCACGCTGGATGGCGTCGGTGATGTCCAAATACTCTTCGTACCAGACCAGTCGCTGCACACCGTAGCGGCTGGTGAAGCTGGAGCCTTGGCCGGTCTTGTGCTCGGGGATCCGACGAGCAAGGTCATTGGTGACACCGATATAAATTGTGCCGCCTTTCTGGCTTGCAGTCATGTAGACGTAGCCGGTCATCTGGCGATCTTAGTTGGTGCGGTCTTCGGCGGCTATTCTGAACGGCAGCATTCTACGGCCAATGTCACGGCATGGATTCTAGGGTCTGCGCGCGTCGCTTCGCTCCTTGCTCCGCCCTAGAATGACGAAGCGCTATTGACGAAGCGCCATTTGCGATCGTCCTGCCCACGAAAGGGGGGCGCTGTCCCGCCGACATCTCTGTATGTGTGCCATTGCACACCGCAGCCCACCCTCTAAACTGCCCCGACTTTGCGATCTCCGGAGGCGTGATGCGCGTGATCGTGTTGGGTGGCGGCGTGGTCGGCGTCACCACCGCTTACCAGCTGCAGAAGGACGGGCACGAGGTCGTCATCCTCGAGCGGCGCGCCGAAGTCGCCGCCGAGACCAGCTGGGGCAATGCCGGCATGATCGCGCCCGGGCATTCCTTCGTCTGGTCCTCGCCCAAGGCGCCGATGATCCTGTTGAAGTCGCTGGTGCTGAAAGACCAGGCGCTGCGCTTCAGGCTCTCGGCCGATCCCAGGCTTTATAGCTGGTCGTGGCTGTTCCTGATGGAGTGCACGCCGGAGAAGGCCAAGCGCAACACGCTGCTCAAGCATCGCCTCGCCGTCTATTCGCAGTCCGTCCTGCAAGAGGTCGTCGCCGACGAGCGGATCGAGTACGACCGCGACGACCGCGGCATCCTCTATTTCTATCGCAGCCAGCAGGCGCTCGACAAAGGCGTGGAGCATATGCGACTGCTCGAATCCGACGGTCAGTTGATCAAAGTGCTGGACCGCGACGCCGTCATCGCGCTGGATCCGTCGCTGGCCTCGGCGCGGGAAAAGATCGCCGGCGGCATCCACTGCCCGACCGACGAAACCGGCGACCCGGCGAAGTTCACCCGGGCGCTTGCCGCCAAGGTCGTCGAGCGCGGCGGCGAGATCCGCACCGGCACCACCATCACCGGCATCGAGGCGTCCGGAGACGGCGTCGCCCAGGTGACGACCGACAAGGGAAGCGTCAAGGGCGACGCCTATGTGCTGGCGCTCGGCTCCTACAGCCCGCTGATCGCAAGGACGGTCGGCATCAGCCTGCCGATCTATCCGATCAAGGGTTATTCGCTGACCATCCCGATCGGCAACCGGCCGGCGCCGCCGACTATCGCGGCGATAGACGAGCACAATCTGGTCGCCGTGTCGCGCTTCGGCGACCGGCTGCGCGTCACCGCCACGGCGGAATTCGCCGGCTACGACACCAGCCACAAGCCGGCCGATTTCGCCTTCATGAAGGGGGTGACCGAAGAGCTCTATCCCGAAGGCGCCGATTACGACCGCGCCGAGATGTGGGCCGGCCTGCGGCCCATGACGCCCAACAACCTGCCCGAGTTCGGCCAGCGCCGCCTGCGCAATCTCTATCTCAACACCGGGCACGGCCATATCGGCTGGACCATGTCGCACGGCTCGGCCCGCATCACCGCCGATCTCATCGCCGGCCGCGAGCCTTCTATTTCGATGGAAGGGCTTTTGAACTGAGAGCATGATCCCGGCTGGGATCGACAAGAAAGGGAATGCCATGTCTGTCAGCGCAACTGCCACGCGCCCCCAATCTTCGGAACCGGTCGACCCCAAGCCGGTCGATCTGGGCGTGCTGCCGTCGCAAATCGACGGCGGCCTCGCCTCGCGCGCGGCGATCGGTCTTGCCATCCTCGCCACCGACCAGACGCTGGAGCACGAATTCCGCGCCCTGATCCGCATTCCGGGCGTCGCTTTCTACGAGGCCCGGCTCTTCAACGACAACGACATCACGCCGGAAACGCTGCGCGCCATCGGCCCGCGCATCGCGCCCACGGTCGACCTGATCCTGCCCAGCATTCCGCTCGACGTCGTCGGCTTCGGCTGCACCTCGGCCACCATGACGCTCGGCGAAGAAGCGGTGTTCGCCGAGATCCACAAGGCGCGGCCGGGCGTCGGCTGCACCACCCCGGTCACCGGCGCTTTAGCCGCCTTCAAGGCGCTCGGCGCCAAGGGCATCGGCCTGCTGACGCCCTATGCGCCCGAGATCAACCAGGGCCTGGTCCGCTATTTCACCGGCCGCGGCCTCGACATAGCGGCGGTCGCCACCTTCGACCGGCGCGATGACCGCGAGGCCGCCCGCATCTCGCTGGATTCGATCGAGGCGGCGGCCGAACGCATGGCTGCGGTGCCCGGCGTCGACGCGATCTTCATCTCCTGCACCAGCCTGCGCGTCGCCGAGGCGGTGGCGGAACTGGAGCGGCGCATCGGCATTCCCGTCACCTCTTCCAACCACGCCATGGCCTGGCACTGCCTGCGCCTCGCCGGCATCGACGACGTCGTGCCCGCCGGCGGCAGGCTGTTCGCGTTGAAAGCCGTGTGAGCGGCTGGTTTCCTCGACACAGGGCGTCGCCGTTTGTCGGGGGCTTTTCGCCGTTCTGTGGAATCAGCAAACGCTGGGAATTGGCGAAGCCTTCTCAACCTCGTCATCCACGGGCGGAGCGACGCGAAGCGGCGCGCAGACCCGAGGATCCATTCCGTGACCTAATCAAGGGCGCAGCGGAGCAGAATTCTGCACGGTTGCGACGCCTTGGCGTCACGGAATGGATTCTATGGTCTGCGCGCGTCGCTTCGCTCCTTGCTCCGCCATAGAATGACGAACGGGTCAGGCCGGCGCCCGAGGTTGGCGAAAGCGCTAGTGGATGACGATCGCGATGGGCGTTTCTGCCAATCTCCAACGCATGCGACCTGCTGCGCTCGGCGGCTTCGCCGTAGCGACCCGTTCGGAATTGCTTCAAAACAATCTACACCGACGTCCAGCCGTAATGGGTCACCGGATCGCGGTTTCGCGGATGCAGATCGTCGCGCAGGAAGGTCAGGCCAGCTTTTTCGTAGAACCGGCGGGCCTTGATGTTGCCGGACCGCGTGAACAGCGTGAAGCCCGACGGCATGGCCAGCATGGCGTGTTGCAGCAACGCCCGGCCGATGCCTGCCCCGAGCGAGTCCGGCCGCACGAACAGCTCGCTGAGCACAGCCTCGGGCGGGGTGACCGCGACGAAGCCGATGATTTCGCTGTTCCGGGCGGCGACCGTCACGTCCCACCCGGCGCTGAATTCGATATCGACGCGCCGGCGCAAGTCCTCGAGCGTCGGCATCGTCGGCGGACCGACCGTCGGCAGGCTGGCGCTTGAATGCCAGACCTCGGCGATCTGGTCATGGTCGGCCGCGCTGGCCGGCCGGATGATGAAGCGCGGATTGAAGGTCATGCAGTGTCCCTAAAGGCGGAGAGCAGCATGCTTCGCGGCTCAGTTGGGCCGATTTCGGGCACCGATCCCTTCAACCACGACACGGACAGCTGCCCTATGCGGCCGGCCTACGGCTACCAGAGGCGTCAGTTGCTCCCCCAAGGCAGCCGGGCGTTAATGAGCTTGGAGAGTTTTTCGTTGGGCTTGGCCGGCGCATCGAGTAACGCCAGGAACTCGGCATAAACTTCCGGCGAGACCTTGATGCGGCTCTTGAGTGTCTCCTCGAAGGCAGGCTCGTCTGTAGGGTCGTCTTTCATGATCTCACCATAGCAGATCGTCCCGCGTTAACCGAATCGGAAGGGGTTGTTTAACGCTTCCCTTCTATGTCCCCACTCCGGGAGGCATCACAGAGCGAGCATGATGAACGACGAAAAGCGAAATGAATGGCGCGCCATATTCTACGTGCAGGCGCGCGTCGCCATCCTGTTTGTTCCGGTCGTGCTCAGCCTGCTTATCATCGGCATTTTGGCCGGCAATGAGCGCAAATCCGTGCCCGATGCCGCCGATCCGACGGTTACGGGCTCGCTGCGCTAAAGAAGGGTCGCCCGGCCGCCGGTTTGTCCCGCATCCTCAAACAAACTTTGGTATCGGGCCGTTCTGCGGCGTCGTGTCGTCGCCGAGGTCGATGAACACCTCGTCGACGAAGCACCATGCCCAGCCCTCAGGCGGGTCGTAGCCCTCGATGATCGGATGCTGCGTGGCATGAAAATGCTTGGTGGCGTGGCGGTTGGGCGAGTCGTCGCAGCAGCCGACATGACCACAGCTTCGGCAGAGCCTGAGATGCACCCACCAGGAACCGCTTTTCAGGCATTCCTCGCAGCCGAGCGCGCTCGGCGTGACCTTTTTGATGTCCTTCGTGTGCGGGCATTCATCCATCACGCTTTCCTCGCCGGTTCTGCTTATTGGTTTAAGGCGGCGCCACCCCGCGCCAGATAGGCGTGCAAGGCCGCGACCACCTGCGCGCCTTCGCCGACGGCGGCGGCGACCCGCTTGGTCGAGCCGCAGCGCACGTCGCCGATGGCGAACACGCCGCCGCGGCTGGTCTCCATCAGCCCGAGTCCCTGCGCCACGTCCGGCCCGGTGCGCACAAAACCCTTGGCGTCGAGCGCCACGTTGCAATTCGCCAGCCAGTCGGTGTTCGGATCGGCGCCGATGAACAGGAAGAGGTGGCGGATGGCGCGCGTCGTCTCCTCGCCGGTGGCCCGGTTGCGCCAGCGCAGCCGTTCGAGATTGCCCTCGTGGCCTTCAAGCGCCGCGATCTCGGTTTCGGTCAGCACCTCGATGTTCGGCTGCGCAGCGATGCGCTCGACCAGATAGCGCGACATGGTGGCGTCGAGGCTGTCGCGGCGCGCCAGTAGCGTCACCTTGCGCACCTGGCTCGCCAGATAGACCGCCGCCTGCCCGGCCGAATTGCCGGCGCCGACCAGCGCCACCTCCTGGTCCTGGCAAAGCCGCGCCTCGATCGGCGAGGCCCAGTAATGCACCGAGGTGCCCTCGAACTGCGCCAGGTTGGGGACATCGAGCCGGCGGTAGCGTGCGCCGCTGGCGATCACCACGGCACGCGTGCGCACGCTCTCGCCGTCGCCGATGGCAAGCCTGTGGCGGGCGCCGTCGCTAGCGTCGTCGAGCAGCTTCGCTTCGTCGGGGATCACCATCTCGACACCGAATTTCTGCGCCTGGTTATAGGCGCGCGCCATCAGCGCCATGCCGGTGATCCCGGTCGGGAAGCCGAGATAATTCTCGATGCGCGCCGAGGCGCCGGCCTGCCCGCCGAAGGCGCGGCAGTCGAGCACGATCGTCGACAGCCCTTCGGAAGCGGCATAGACCGCCGCCGCCAGCCCGGCGGGTCCGGCGCCGACGATGGCCACGTCATAGACCTTGCCGGCATCGATCGGCCGCAACAGGCCGACACAGCGGGCGAGCTCGTTCTCGCCCGGATTGTGCATCAGCTTGCCGTTCGGGCAGAGCACGATCGGCAGGTGGTGCGGATCGACATGGAAACGCTCGATCAGCGTCTTGGCGCAAGGGTCGGTGTCGGAATCGAGCGCCCGGTGCGGCAGCCCGCTGCGCCGCAGGAAAACCTGCAGCCGCAGCACGTCGCCATTGCCGGGCGGGCCGATGACGATCGGCCCGCTTGCGCCGCTTTCGAGCAGGCCGACGCGGCGCAGGATCAGCGCCCGCATGACGCGCTCGCCGAGGTTCGCCTCCTGCACCATCAGGTCGCGCAGCCGCTGCGAGGCAATGACGATCGCCTCGACCGGCCCGTTCGCCTCGGCATTGACCAGCGACGGCCGGCTCGAAAGCTGCGCCAGCTCGCCGACGAAGTTGCCGGGGCCATGGGTGACGATCGGCTCACGCGGGCCGATGCCGCCGGCCTGCGTGATGTCGACCTTGCCAGCCAGGATGAGGATCAGCCCGGGGGAAATGGTACCGGCGGTGACCATATGCTCGCCGGCCGCATAGGTTCGCATCTCGCCAAACCGCCGCATGCGCTCGATGTCCGCATCGGTGAGGATCGGGAACATCTGGTCGCGACGGGCGGCGATGGTCGGGCTGACGGATGGGGCCATGGGGCGGACCGTAGCGCCCGGGGCGGCGGGTTTGAAGCGGTTTGTTCAGCGCCTGGCCGGGAGGTGAGGTTGGGCACGCCGCTTCGTCATCCACGGGCGGAGCAAGGAGCGAAGCGACGCAGCGCAACCCGAGGAGCCATTCCGTGACCCATGCCGAACAATGCAACGGAGCAGAATTCCGGAGCGCCGCGGCCCGCCTTGTCTAACTGGAGATCCCGTTGGCAGTCGGGATGAATGGCGCCTATCCTTCGTTCTTAGAACTCCGGATGGCCTGCCATCCGAAGCTCGAAGAGCGAAGGATGGTGCCCAGAAGAGGACTCGAACCTCCACTCCTTGCGGAACACGGACCTGAACCGTGCGCGTCTACCAATTCCGCCATCTGGGCTGGTGCGGGCTCATGTAAGCGGGCAAACGATATGTGTCAACGCGCTTTTTTCGTCGATGTCGGCATCGCCCCTCATCCGCCTGCCGGCACCTTCTCCCCGTAAACGGGGAGAAGGAAGCTGACCCTCACCCCTCCAGCACTTCTTTCTTGGCCACGGTGGAATCTGCGTTGAGCTTGTAGATGATCGGCACCCCCGTGCCGAGTTCGAGCTTGACGATCTCCTCGCCGCTCTTGCCGTCCAGCGCCATGATCAGCGCGCGCAGCGAGTTGCCGTGCGCCGCGACCAGCACGGTCTCGCCGCGCAGCACGTGCGGCTGCACATCGTGCAGGTAATAGGGCCACACGCGCGCGCCGGTATCCTTCAGGCTTTCGCCGCCGGGCGGCGCGATGTCGTAGGAGCGGCGCCAGATATGCACCTGCTCCTCGCCCCATTTCTTGCGCGCGTCGTCCTTGTTGAGGCCGGAGAGGTCGCCATAATCGCGCTCGTTGAGCGCCTGGTCGCGGATCGTCTTCAGGTCGGCCTGGCCGACGATGTCGAGAATGTGCTGGCAGGTCTTCTGCGCCCTGATCAGCGCCGAGGTGTAGGCGATGTCGAATTTCACGCCGCGCGCCTTGAGCTTTTCGCCGGCGGCGAGCGCCTCGGCGGTGCCCTGCTCGGTCAGGCCGACGTCGCGCCAGCCGGTGAACAGGTTCTTCAGGTTCCATTCGCTCTGGCCGTGGCGCACGAGCACGAGAGTTCCCGACATGTCAGCTCCTATAAATGTTGGATAAGGATCAGCTCAGGCCGAGCACGTCCCGCATGGAATAAAGTCCGGGCTTTTTACCACGCGCCCAGAGCGCCGCCTTGACGGCGCCGCGCGCGAAGATCGCCCGGTCCTCGGCATGGTGGGAAAGCGTGATGCGCTCGCCGGTGCCGGCAAGGATCACTGAGTGGTCGCCGACGACGGAGCCGCCGCGCAGCGTGGCGAAGCCGATCGAGCCCGTCTTGCGCACCCCGGTATGGCCGTCGCGCACCCGCACGCTGCTGCCGGAAAGATCGATGCCGCGCCCCTTCGCCGCCGCCTCGCCGAGCAGCAGCGCCGTGCCGGACGGCGCGTCGACCTTGTGCCGGTGGTGCATTTCCAGGATCTCGATGTCGAAATCGTCGGCCTCCAGCGCCTTCGCGGCCTGCTCGACCAGCACCGCCAGAAGATTGACGCCGAGGCTCATATTGCCGGATTTGACGATCGTGGCATGGCGCGCCGCGGCGGAGATCCTGGCATTGTCGTCGGCCGAGCAGCCGGTGGTGCCGATGACATGGACGATGCGCGCCTGCGCGGCATAGCCGGCGAATTCGACGCTTGCCGCGGGTGCGGTGAAATCGAGCACGCCGTCGGCCTTGGCGAAGGCGGGCAGCGGATCGTCGACGATCGGCACGTTGATGATGCCGATGCCGGCGATCTCGCCGGCATCCTTGCCGAGATGGGCCGAGTCCGGCCGCTCGACCGCGGCGGCGACACGCGCACCGGGCATGGTGTGGATGGCGCGGATCAGCGTCTGGCCCATGCGGCCGGCGGCGCCGACCACCACCAGGCCCATATCGCCTGCTTCGCTCATGCGCTTCTCCTGACGGTCTTCTTGGCGCGGCTGCGCGGCGCGGGAGTTTGGCCCGAAGTTTGGCTTGGCTTGACGTCGTCGACAAGCCCCAGCCCTTTCTTGCCCTGTATCCGGTGGAAGCGGGCATAGATGCTGTGCGGGTCGGCCATCAGCGAGGCATGCGTGCCTTCCTCGACCAGCCGCCCCTCTTCCAGCACGATGATGTGGTCGGCATTGACCACCGTCGACAGCCGGTGCGCGATGACGATGGTGGTGCGGCCTTCCATGACATGGGTCAGCGCTTCCTGGACGCGCGCCTCCGCCTCATTGTCGAGCGCCGAGGTCGCTTCGTCGAGCAGCAGGATCGGCGCCTGGCGCACGATGGCGCGGGCGATCGAGACGCGCTGGCGCTGGCCGCCGGAAAGCGTCGAGCCGCCTTCGCCGACCGGCGTGTCGTAGCCCTGTGGCTGCTGGCGGATGAACTCGTCGGCGGCGGCCAGTTTCGCCGCCTGCTCGATCTCGGCGTCGGTGGCCGAGAGCCGGCCGTAGCGGATGTTGTCGCGAATCGTGCCCTCGAACAGATAGGGCGCCTGCGCCACATAGGCGATCGATTGGCGCAGCGAATGTGTGGTCACCTTGGCAATATCCTGGCCATCGACCTCGATGCTGCCGTGGTCGACGTCGTAGAAGCGCTGCAGCAGCGCCACCATCGTCGACTTGCCGGCGCCCGAGGCGCCGACGATGGCCGTGACCTTGCCGGCCGCGGCGGTAAAGCTCAGATCCCTCAGCACCGGCGTGTCGGCGTTGTAGCCGAACGTCACATTGTTGAAGCGCACCTCGCCGGTGGTGACCTTCGCCTCGACCGCGTCGGGGGCGTCACTCTGCTTCGGCTCGAGGTCGAGCAGCTCGTAGATCATGCGGGCGTTGACCAGGGCACGTTCCATGCCGACCTGCGTGCGCGCCAGGCGTCTCGCCGGGTCGTAGGCCATAATCAGCGCGGTGATGAAGGAAAACACCGCGCCCGGCGGCTGTCCAAGCACCAGCGCCCGATAGCCGGAATAGGCAAGCACGGCGGTAATGGCGAGGCCGCCCAGAATCTCGGAAATCGGCGATAGCCGCTCGGAGACGCGGGCGATCTTGTTGTTACGCTGTTCGGCCGTATCGGCCATGATGCCGATGCGGCGCGCCAGCTCCTCCTCCAGGGTGAAGGCCTTGACGATGGCGATGCCTTGCGTTGCCTCTTGCACCGACCCGTTCAGCTGCGAGTTGATCAGCACGGATTCCCGGTTGATCCGCCGCAGCCGGCGGGTGATGTAGATGACCGCCCA
This sequence comes from Mesorhizobium sp. WSM4832, assembly GCF_055811115.1. Classification (NCBI taxonomy): domain Bacteria; kingdom Pseudomonadati; phylum Pseudomonadota; class Alphaproteobacteria; order Hyphomicrobiales; family Phyllobacteriaceae; genus Mesorhizobium; species Mesorhizobium sp. WSM4832. The sequence continues at coordinate 279,643 of NZ_JBVVQH010000006.1, forward strand.
GATCAGCGGCGGCCCGATCAGCAGCGAGCTGAGCGACAACACCGGATCCTGGTAGATCATCACGCCGACAAGGGCGACGAGCGAGACCGCGTCGCGGCTGATGGAGGTCAGTGTCAGCGACAGCAGGTCACGAATGCCGCCGACATTCTCGTTGACCTGCGCCGCCAGCCGGCCGGAACGGGTCTCGTTGAAGAAGTTGACGCCGAGCTTCATCAGATGGTCGAAGCTGCGCTTCTGGTAGCGGGCGACCAGATTGTTGCCGATCCTGGCCAGCGCCAGTGCCTGGCCGTAGCCGGCGAAGCCGCGCAGCAGGGAGGCGCCCATGAAACCGGCGCAGATCCAGACGATCATGTCGCTGCGCCGTTCGTAGAAGATCTGGTTGATCATCGGGGCCATGATCCACGCCGTGAAGGCGGTGGTGCCGGAAACAATCAGCAGGCAGGCGACGGCAACGACATAGGTCCAGCGATATTCCTTGCCGTTTTCAGCCAGGATGCGGCGCAACACCGCACTGACCTCGGCGGGCTGGACTTTCAGTTTGAGGGAAGTTTGGACAGTCAAATCAGGGGCGCTTCGTGGGTTCTCGTCGGACAGGGCGGCTTTTCGGCACCCTCTTAGCGCCCCGGCTACGGCTTGCCTATGGCGAAACTTCGTCGCGGCATCGCCGAAGAACGTTCAATTTCAGAGGCCGGCGCCAGGCCCCCCTCTCTGGCCTGCCGGCCATCTCCCCCTCAAGGGGGGAGATCGGACGTCACCGCGGCTTTCGCCAATCGCCAACGTCGCAAGATCGAGCGACGCGCCGAAGCTGCCAATCTCCCCCCTTGAGGGGGAGATGTCCGGCAGGACAGAGAGGGGGGCCTCGCGCCGTCCTTTCAGACAGGTCTCCGCGACGGAGCTTCGTCCAGCCTCACACCCGCCAGTGCCGCCCCGCCGTCTGCACGCCGAACAGGGTAGGCGTCCTGGCATAGGCGGCGAGCCCGAGCAGCGCCGCCAGCGGGTGGGTGATGACATAGACCGGCATTTCGCGCATCAGCGCGCTGTGCGGCGCCTTGTCCTCGAAGGCGGCGCGGAAATTGCCGGCTTTCAGCGCCGGCACGATTTTCTGCGCGATGCCGCCGGTGAGGAAGACGCCGCCGCGGCCCATGAACACCAGCGCCAGGTCCCCGGCGGTGCGGCCGAGGCAGGTGACGAACAGCGCCAGCGCCTCCTCCGCTATCCGGTCGGATTTGGCGAGCGCCGCCGCGGTGACCTCTGCCGGCGTGGTGAAAGGCGCCGGCCTGGCGTCAGCCTTGGCCACGGCGCGATAGACATTGACCAGCCCGCGTCCGCACAGGATCTGCTCGCCGGAAATGCGGCCTTCTAGCTTGTCGATATGCGGGAACACCTCGAAATCGCGTGGCGTGCGCGGGCCGATATCCATATGGCCGCCCTCGCCCGGCACCGGGATCCAGTGGTTGAGCGCGTAGATCAGCCCGGCGACGCCGAGCCCGGTGCCGGGGCCGAGCACGACGCGGCTCGCATTGGGCTCCGGCGTGCCGCCGCCGATCTTCTCCATATGCTCTTCGCCCAGCGCCACCACCGCCAGCGCCTGCGCCTCGAAATCGTTGAGCACCACGACTTCGCTTAAGGCCAGATTGGCAAACATCTGGTGGGGTTTGACCACCCAGGGGCAATTGGTGAGGCGGATCTCGTCGCCGTCGACCGGGCCCGCCACCGCCAGCACCGCCGAATTCGGCTGGATGGACGAGCGGTCGAGCACCGCCGCCTGGATCGCCTCGTCGATGGTGGCGAAATTGGCGGTCTGGACGATCTGCGGCTCGGTCGCTTCCGAATTGGCGTCGAGCACGATCGAGAAGCGCGCATTGGTGCCGCCAATATCGCCGATCAGGACCGGAAACCGCAGTCCCTTCTCGTCTTCGCCTGCCATGCTCTTGATCGTCCTCGTTGCGGCGCCACGGCGCCATTTCAATCGATTGACTAGCGCATGACCCCGCAAAGGGGAAGCCCGCTTGCGCCTTAGGGCAATTCCAGGAAAGTGTGAGCGGTTAGGCTCGGCGCTTGCCGGAGCTTTCCGTCCGGAATTGCGTCAAAGCAAAGAGATAGGGCGTTGCGTCGTTTCCGTGAACGGTGAAACGCACTAGTTTCCCGACACAGGGATTTTGAAAGGCTGCCGTTTGTCTTGGTGCAGGATTTTCCAGTCATTTGCGTGAAATAAGCGCAACCCAACATCGTCATTCTATGGCGGAGCAAGGAGCGAAGCGACGCGGCGCAGACCATAGAATCCATGCCGTGGCCTGGGAGCGCCGCCACGGTGCAGAATTTTGCTCCGTTGCACGCCTTGGCGAAGATAACGGAATGGATTCCAGGGTCTTCGCGACGGAGCTTCGCTCCTGCTCCGCCCTGGAATGACGATCGCGATGGGCATTTCGGCCAATCTCCAAGGCATGCCGCCTGCCAACGCAAACAGAGCCGACCGAGTCAGAATCCCTGTGCAGTGCCACTAGTTCCCCGGTCTCGGCCCTGGCAGCGGGATGCCGATCTTTGGCGTCGGCGCGAAGGCGCTCGCCGCTGCTGGCATTGCCGCTTTGCCGCTGGAAATCGTTTCAACCGGCTCGGTCGGCTGCGGCTCGGCCACGGCGACCGCGGCGGCGCCGCCGCCCTGATAGGTGACCGCCTCCAGCGAGGGCGCATCCGGCGCGTTGAGCACGTCTTGGCATTGCTTCGGCAGGTTTGCCATCGTCATCAGGTCGCGGGCCTTGGGCGCGTCCGGGTTCTTGTTCGGCCGCCACGGCTCCTCGGTGAACCACCAGGCAAGCGGCTTGCCGCAGCCGTCGTCGTCCGGCGTCGTTTCCTGCCCTTTGCAGAAGGGCGAACCCGGCTGGCAGCCGATGCGCATATGGAAATGATAGTCATGGCCCCAGAACGGCCGGATCTTGCGCAGCCAGGTACGGTCGCCGGTGACGGTGTCGCAAAGCTTCTTCTTGATGCCGGGATTGACCAGGATGCGCTCGACCTCCGCATAGCTCGCCGCGCGCTTGAGCAGCCTTGTGTGCTGCGGCGTCCACAGCGCGTCCTTCACCAGATGCGTCTTCTCGTCGACCATCAGCGTCGCGCTCATGGTCTCGCGCTGCGCCGTGGTCAGCGGCCGCTTCGGCATCGGCGTCAGCCAGATGTCGGCGTCCAGCCCGATCTGGTGCGAGGCATGGCCGGTCATCATCGGCCCGCCGCGCGGCTGCGAAACGTCGCCGATCAGAAGCCCGGGCCAGCCGTCGGCGGCGGCATCGCGCGACAGTTTTTCGATCAGCGCGATCATCGCCGGATGGCCCCAGCGGCGGTTGCGCGAGGGGCGCATCACTTCCCAGGTCGGACCGTCCATCGGCAGCGCCACGCCGCCGGTGAAGCAGCCCTTGGAGTAGAAGCCGAAGGATTGCGCGCGTGCCACGGCCGGCAGCTTTCGGGCGCCGAACAGGTCCTTCGCGCGGGGCTCGGCTGAAATGGCCGCAGCCGCCAGCGCGGCCAGTGTCACCAGCGCCAGCGCGGCTGTCAGGAACGGCTTCTTCTCGGGCAACGATCGCAATTTCATCGGGCTGGGTTCCCCCTCAAGTCGGCCCTCGGCATTGGGCCGAATCATACCATGTCGCGCGCCGCGCTTCGATCATGTGCCTTTCATGGGGCTGCGCGGCTCTCCGTCCCGCCAATTGCCCTCGGCCCACATCCGCTCCAGCGCCACCCGATAGTTCGGGAAGCGGAAGCGATAGCCGGCCGCCTTGATTGCGTTGTTGGCGACGCGCTTGTTCTCGCCATAGAAAGACCGCGCCATGGGCGAAAGTTGGGCGGTCTCGAAGGCAATTTCGGGCGGCGGCTCGACGCCCATCAGCCCGGCGGCATAGGTGACGACATCCTGCGGCGGCGCCGGCTCGTCGTCGGTGACGTTGAAGATCCCGCCGAGATTGTTGTCGGCCAAAAGCCGAAGCGCGCCGGCGATGTCGTCGCAATGGACGCGGTTGAACACCTGGCCGGGCTTGACCAGCCGCCGCGCCGTTCCCTCCTCGAGATTGGCCAGCGCGTTGCGGCCCGGCCCGTAAATGCCCGACAGACGCAGGATCGCCACCGGTTTCCCGATCTCGCGGCCAAGCGTAAGCCATTCCCGTTCGGCCGCCACCCGCATCACCGAGCGCTTCGACACCGGTTTGCAATCGCTGGTCTCGTCCACCCAGGCGCCGCCGTGGTCGCCATAGACGCCGACGGTGGAAAGATAGCCGATCCATTCCAGCGCCGGCATCTTTTCCCGCAGCGCTTCGCCGGCGGCATTGAGCACCGGATCGCCGGCTTCGTCGGGAGCGATCGAGACTATGAGATGCGTCGTCCTTGCCAGCGCATCGCTGAGCTGGGGCGACAGCGCGCCGTCGAACTGCAGGGGCTCGATGCCGGCCGATCTCAGCGCTTCGAATTTTTCCGGTGCCCGGGTCGTGCCAAGCACCGGCGCGCGCCGCTCGTTGGCCCGCGCGAAAGCCTTGCCGGAATAGCCGGCGCCGAAGATCAAGAAGCGTCTTTCGTCCATCAGGGAGCTCCCATCAATCGGCCTTCACGGAACGTGCCGGCGCCGCCAGCCATTCCTCTCGGACCGCCGCATCGGTTTCGGTCTTCGAAGCCGTGGCGGCAAGGTCGCCAAATTCGCGGTCGGAGAGCAGCCGCGACAGGGCCCAGATTGCCGCACCCCGCACCAGCGGCGAGGCGTCGCCAAGCAGGCCACGAACGATGGGCGCCAGGGAAGCATCACCGGAATTGCCGGCGGCGATCAGCACGTTGCGGATGAAACGGTCGCGGCCGATGCGCTTGACCGGCGAGCCGGAGAAGAAGGCCCGGAACGCCGCATCGTCGAGAAGCAACAGCTGCGAAAGCGGCGGCTCGCGCAAATCCGCGCGCGCGGCAAGCTTCGCCTCCGAGGCAGCACTTGCGAACTTGTTCCACGGGCAGACGGCGAGACAGTCGTCGCAGCCATAGATGCGGTTGCCGATCTTTTCCCGGAACTCGCGCGGGATCGGCCCTTTGTTCTCGATGGTGAGGTAGGAAATGCAGCGCCGCGCGTCGAGCCGGTAAGGCGCGGGGAATGCATCGGTCGGGCAGATGTCCAGGCAGGCGCGGCAGGAGCCGCAATGATCGATTTCGGCTTTGTCCGGTTCCAGTTCGGCGGTCGTGAAGATGGTGCCGAGGAACAGCCATGAACCATGCGCGCGGCTCACCAGATTGGTGTGCTTGCCCTGCCAGCCTATCCCCGCCGCTTCCGCCAGCGGCTTTTCCATGACCGGCGCCGTGTCGACGAACACCTTCACGTCGCCGCCGGCGCGCGCGACGATCTTGCCGGCGATCTCCTTCAGCCGGCCCTTCATCACGTCGTGGTAGTCGCGGTTCTGCGCATAGACCGAGATCGCGCCGCGCTCGCGTTTTGCCAGGATATCGCGCGGATCGTGGTCCGGGCCGTAATTCATCGCCAGGACGATGATCGAGCGGACTTCCGGCCACAGCGTCGATGGTTCGGCTCGCCGTCGAACCGTCTCGGCGATCCACTCCATCGAGCCGTGGAAACCGTCGGCAAGGAATTCCGCCAGCCTTGCCGGCGCCAACGGGATCGCGTCCGGCCGGGTCACCGCGACCGCGTCGAAGCCGGCGCGGCGCGCCTCCGCGTCGATCAGCGCGCGCAGTTTATCAGAAGTCGAGGTCCGCATAATGCGATACCGGCGACAGGCCGCGCACCCGGTCGGAGAGCAGCGGCCTGAAGGCCGGCCGTGATTTCACCCGCGTGTACCATTCGCGCGCGGCGGCATGCTCGCGCCAGTCGATCTCGCCGAGATAATCGAGCACCGAAAGCGTCGCCGCCGCTGCCAAATCGGCATAGGTCACCTTGTTGCCGGCCAGCCAATGGCGCGTGCCGGCCAGCCAGTTGGTGTATTTCATGTGCTGGCGGATGTTGGCGCGCGCGGCGCGGATCGCCGCCGAATCCGGCGAGCCGCCGCCGGCGGTTTCCGGCATGACCGGCTTCAGCACGCGCTCGCGCACCAGATGGCGGGTCACCTCGCTCTCGGCCTTGTTCAGATACCAGTCGGTCAGCCGGCGGATTTCGGCGCGCTGCATCGGGTCCTCGGCGAACAGCCGCTTGTCGCGCTTCAAGACGCCTCGCGTCTCGTCGAGATATTCGGCGATCACCATCGCGCCGACGATCGGCACGTCGCCTTCGGCAAGCAGGATCGGCAGCGTGCCGGCCGGGTTCAGCGCCAGGAACTCCTTGCGCCGCGTCCACGGCTTTTCCTCGATCAGCGCCAGTTCCTCGCCATACTCGCCGAAGGCGAGGCGCACGAAGCGGCAGGTGGCGAACATGGGATGATGGAAAAGCGTCAGCATGGTTCCGCGATGATAAGGCGCACTAGTGTGGTGGATTTGAAGTTCCTGTACCCTCAATGGCATCAGCGTCCAGGAACTTCAAATCCAAAACCACACTAGAACTTAAAGTTGACAGTGTGGCTCAGAATCCGGAATTCGCACATTGCGCTGCTCCGAGGTACGGCGAATTCCGGATTGCCACACTGGCGAATCGTTAACGGCGCCGGTAAGTCTTGGCCGCCCGATTCCAGGGACTGTCATGGTGTGCGACCTATAGGGGGACTTCCGCCCCGTGACAAGCAAGCCCTTCCCTTGGGAGCACGATGTCGTTCGAAAACCGCTTCACACTTTTCGGCATCATGCTCCAGCCGTCATTCAAAAGCAGAGGTTGCCATGGAAAGTCAGACCATCGTCGAAGCGCTGCTGCTTGGGCTGCTGGAGGGCCTGACCGAGTTCATCCCGGTGTCCTCGACCGGCCATATCCTGCTTGCCGGCCATTTCCTCGGCTTCCATTCCACCGGCAAGGCCTTCGAGATCCTGATCCAGCTCGGCGCCATCCTGGCCATCCTCAGCGTCTATTTCAGCAAGCTCTGGCAGATGGCCGTCAAGCTGCCCAGCGACCCGCAGACCCGGCATTTCGTCATCGGCATCCTCATCGCCTTCCTGCCGGCCGCGGTCATCGGCGCGCTCGCGCATGATTTCATCAAGACCATCCTGTTCGAATCGCCGCGGCTGATCTGCATCATGCTGATCATCGGCGGCGTGGTGCTGCTCGTCGTCGACCGCATCAACTTCAAGCCGGTCCACCACGACGTCTCGCGCTTCCCGACCGGCCTTTACCTCAAGATCGGCCTCTTCCAGTGCCTGTCGCTTATCCCCGGCACCTCGCGCTCCGGCTCGACCATCGTCGGCGCGCTACTGATGGGCGTCGACAAGCGCGCGGCGGCGGAATTCTCCTTCTTCCTCGCCATGCCCACCATGGTCGGCGCCTTCGCCTTCGACCTCTACAAGAACCGCAACGTGCTGACCTCGGCCGATTTGCCGATCATCGCAATCGGCTTCATCGCCGCCTTCGTCACTGCGCTGATCGTCGTGCGCTTCCTGCTCGATTACGTCTCGCGCAACGGCTATTCGCTGTTCGGCTGGTGGCGGCTTGTGGTGGGCGGCGTCGGGCTGGTGGCACTGATGATCTGGGGGTGAGCCCTCCTACAGCTGCGCAGAGTTCCTTCGCGCCCCCCTCTGTCCTGCCGGACATCTCCCCCTCTTGGGGGGAGATTGGCAGCGTCGCTGGCGGCTTTCTTCCTGCAGTGTTGGCGATTGGCGAAAGCGGCGGTGAGATCGATCTCCCCCCAAGAGGGGGAGATGGCCGGCAGGCTAGAGGGGGGCGCTGTCCCGCTAACCTATCGCCGTTGAGCAACCCTCAACCCCGCCCATAAAACGCGTTCTCGACATGCACCGGCCAGCGCCAGGGCAGCACCGCCACCATGTCGAAACGCATAGACAACCGCCCATAATCCGGCTGCCGTGACAGCCACAAATCCGCGGCGCCCTCGATCCGCCGTTCCGATTCATGCCCGATCGCTTCCATCGCCTCGATCAGCGTGCGGCGCGCCTTGACCTCGACGAACAGCACGAGGTCGCCGCGCCGGGCGATCAGGTCGATCTCGCCGAGTTTCGTGCGGTGGCGGCGGGCAAGGATCCGATAGCCCTTCAGTATCAGCGCCAGCGCCGCCAGCCATTCGCCGCGATGGCCGCGCCGATAGGCTTTGCGGCGATGGCCGACAGTGCGCTCAGCCACCGCCGCCTTCCTTCAGTTCCAAGAGTCGCCGGTAAAGCGCCTGCTTCTGGCCGCCGGTCATCTTCGCCGCTTCCGCCGCGGCCTTGGATGCCGGCATTTCGGCGGCAAGCGACAACAGCAGCCGGTCGATGTCTGCCGGCTGATCCTCCGTCGCCTCGGGCGGGCCGACGCAGATGACGATCTCGCCCTTCGGCGTGTCGGCCGCCGCATAATGGTCGGCAAGCTCGGCCAGCGTTCCGGTGCGCATCTCCTCGAATGTCTTGGTCAGCTCGCGCCCGATCGCGCCCCGGCGGCTGCCGCCCAGCGCCTCGACCATGGCGCCAAGCGTCTCGGCCAGCCGGCGCGGCGATTCGAAGAAGATCAGCGTCGCCGGCACCTGCCTGAAGGTCTCCAGCTTGGTCAGCCGCTGGCCCGTCTTGGTGGGCAAGAAACCGACGAACAGGAAAGCATCGGAAGGCAGGCCGGATGCGGTGAGCGCGGCAAGCGCCGCCGAAGGCCCGGGGATCGGGATAACGCGGATGCCGCGCTCCAGCGCCTCGCCGACCAGCCGGTAGCCGGGATCGGAGACCAGCGGCGTGCCGGCGTCCGAAATCAGCGCCACGCTCTGCCCGGCGGCAAGCCCCTCGATCAGCTTCGGCCCGGCCTCTTGCGCATTATGCTCGTGATAGGCCGTGGTGCGGCGGCGGATGCCGTAGCGTTCGAGCAGCACGCGCGACACACGCGTGTCCTCGCAGGCGACGATGTCGGCGCCGGCCAGCGTCTCCAGCGCGCGCAGCGTGATGTCGGCCAGATTGCCGATCGGCGTCGCGACCAGATAGAGCGCCGGCGCAAGCGGCCGCGCCGCGATCTCGGTCTGCCCGATCACATAGCTGCGTTTGTCGCCGGTCACCGAATGCCCCTCATAACCCGCCCTGTTTGGCATGGCTGACGCTTCGTTGCAAAACGTGAGGTCGACGTAAGGAAATCGCCATGCCTTTGCCATAGTGAGGAACGAAACCGGCAACGGCGAATTTAACCCCTGATTCCCGGGAGGAGGCAGGACCGGACGATGCCCAATCGCTTCGACATCTTCATCAGCCGACTTGAAAGCAAGGCCGCCCGCGAGGGCATGTCCCCACATCCGATCGCCACTCAGGACGGCGTGCGCCGCGACAAGGCCGACCAGAAGCCGGCCCGCGACGGCGAGGCGCATGGCGAGAAGACCCGCGGCAAGCACCGCCAGAAGCACGACGCTTAAAACGTCGCGGCACCAGAGTCATCGCGCGGATGACGCGCGGCGTTTGCTAACTTTTGTTGATTTCGCGCAGCCGCTCAGAATTTGTAGTTCACCTTGGCGACAACACTGTTTTCGGTCTCATTGAACCGGATTGACGTTGGACTAATGCCTCCGTCGCCCGTCTTCTTCCCGAAATCGTAATACTTCCACTCCACGCCTGCCGTGATGTGGTCCGAAAAGGCATACTCAGCACCAAGGCCAGCCGTCCAGCCAGTGCGTGAACCACCATTCCATGACTGATCAAGTGGGGTGATTTGATCGAACTTATACTTCGTGAAGGCGATGCCGCCTGTCCCATATATCAGCAGCCGATCAAAAGCATAACCAGCGCGCCCTCGAACCGAGGCAAGCCAGTCCTGCTTCGTTCTGCAAACAGATCCGATCGCGGTCGAGCACTGATTATCACCTTTGACAGATGATCCGTCGAAATCAGCTTCTACGCCCAACACGAATTGTTGGATTTGATAGTTATATCCAATCTGGCCGCCATAAACGACACCGTTGCCGTTCGTGTTGAACTCAGGTCCCCCAAAATCAGTCCACTTGCTATCATTCCACGCCCCCCCAACATTCGCACCGACGTAAAAGCCGGTCCAGCTATAGGGTGCAGGCTCAGTTGTTTGGGCAGCAAGATCGGCAGCGAACGCCGGAGTTGCGAAAATAAGCGATGCCAGGACGGCAAAATTGGAAGCTCGCATGGAATCCCCTAAACGCGCTCTGATCCAGAAATCGACCGTCTTAAGAATATCGCCATATGACCACAAAGATGTTACTTTTCAGACACAGGAAGGAGGAAAAAGCTTAGCCCTGTATCGGTGTCCCCGTAAGCAAATTTTGAACCGACAACTCCACTTCGCTATCGACAACCTCGCCCGGATGCGAGCAACCGCACCAGTTCCGGGTCCATGATGCCGGCCGACGCGACCTCGATGTCGCGCCGCCTGGAAAACACCTGCTCGGCGGTGGGGCTGCGCAAGCGGTTCTGGCTGCAGACGAAAAGGACGTTCAAGGCTAACAGATATTCCTATGGATGGGGAAACCAGCGTTACTCGTCCATAATCTCGCGTATTGATTTCGTAAGCGGTATGTACTGATCCAGAGTGAGTCCGTTCAAGTCGAACTCGATCGAGTCGTCCTTTGCGATTGCCCTTAAATTAATCCCGACGTAAGTCATGAAGTTGCGTAGCACGTCAAACTCGCTCAAGCCCGATGTTTTATGTTTCTTCGATTTTTGGTTTCTGGTGAACACGGTCACTGCTTCATAGAGATCGGGATCCTCAGGGGATTTCGAAATCTCGGTCAATCCAAACTCAAAAACATCATCCGTGTTTAAAGTCCGCAGCGTCTCATGGATCAGGAACTTCATTGCAGGTCCCATTGGATGTATGGAAATGGCATTCGGCTAGGCAAGCCAAATATCTAACATCATCGAACAGACTGACAAATCAGTTGGCTGCTTACCTACCGCGCCAGATCCGCCACCACCGCGTCAAGCACGATCATGCCGGCGGTCGTGGCGCGCAGGCGGGCATTGCCGACCGGCGCTACCAGCCCTTCCTCCTGCAGCACCGACAGCCGCGCGCTCGAAAGGCCGCGCCCCGCGAGCGCCTCGTAGCGCTGGAGGTCGATGCCTTCGGCAAGCCTTAAGCCCATCAGCAGGAATTCATCGGCTTCCTCGGAGCGCGTCAAAATCTCGCCGCCGGTGATGCCGTGCCCTTTGGCCTCGACCAGATTGGCCCAGGTCTCAGGCATCCTCTCCGCGATGGTCACCGTGCGGCGGCCATTCTCGACGAAACGGCCATGCGCGCCCGGCCCGACGCCGACATATTCGCCATAACGCCAGTAGGTCAAATTGTGCCGGCTCTCGGTGCCCGGCTGGGCGTGGTTGGAAATCTCATAGGCCGGCAGCCCATGCGCTGCCGTCACCTCCTGCGTCAGCGCGTAAAGGTCGGCGGCGTGGTCGTTGTCGGGCAGCGTGAACTTGCGCGCCGCGTAGAGCGCGTGGAAGGGCGTGCCCTCCTCGATGGTGAGCTGGTAGAGCGAAAGATGGTCGACGGCATAACCGATCGCCTGTTCCAGTTCCGCTCCCCACGCCTCCGGCGTCTGGCCGGGCCGGGCGTAGATCAGGTCGAAGGACAGCCGCGGAAAGATCTGGCGCGCGAGGCCGATGGCGTGCAGCGCCTCCTCGACATTGTGCAGCCGGCCGAGGAAGCGCAAATCCTTGTCGTTCAGCGCCTGCACGCCGAGCGAGACGCGGTTGACGCCGGCGGCGCGATAGCCCCGGAACCGCTCGGCCTCGACCGAGGACGGGTTGGCTTCCAGCGTCACCTCGATGCCTGCCGGAACCGTCCAGTTCCTGGCCACAGCCTCCAGCACGGTCGCCACCGTTTCCGGCTTCATCAGCGACGGCGTGCCGCCGCCGAGGAAGATGCTGGTCACCTCGCGCGGCCCGGTGCGGGCGCGCATGGTCTTGAGCTCGGCCTCAAAGGCGCGGGCGAAACGCTCCTGGTCGACCGGCTGGTGGCGGACGTGGCTGTTGAAGTCGCAATAAGGGCACTTGGCCGCGCAGAACGGCCAGTGGATATAGACACCGAAGCCGGGGCTGCGGTCGAGCGGCATGGTCACCGGGTTCATGCGGATCCCGATCGCGCCAAATCCAACCGGGCTTGCGCGAATCTCTGGAAGGCGCGGGCGCGGTGCGAAAGCGCGGTTGCCTGGCCGGGCTTCCAGCCATGCTTTTCTTCCGCGTTCATCTCGCCAAAGGTCTTGTCGAAGCCATTGGGCAAAAACACCGGATCGTAGCCGAAGCCGAGCGTGCCGCGCGGCGGCCACACCAGCGTGCCTTCCGCCTCGCCGCGGTAATATTCGGCCTCGCCGTCCGGAAATGCCAGGCAGATGACGGCGACGAAGCGGCCGGTGCGCTGCGCCGGCTCGGTCGCGCCGGCTTCCTGCAGCGCCGTTTCGGTCTTCTGCATAGCCATGCCGAAATCCCTGCTGCCGTCCGGTTTCTCGGCCCAGTTGGCGGTGTAGACCCCCGGCGCGCCGTCGAGCGCGTCGACGCAGAGGCCGGAATCGTCCGACAGCGCCGGCAGGCCGGTGGCCTTGGCCGCCGCATAGGCCTTGATATAGGCATTCTCCTCGAAGGTGGTGCCGGTCTCGTCCGGCTCCGGCAGGCCGTATTCCTTGGCCGACTTCGCCTCGAAGCCGAACGGCGCCATCAGGTCGGCGAATTCGCGCAGCTTGCCTTGATTGTGGCTGGCGACGACGATCTTCTTTCCGTTGAGCGAATGCATCAGAAACCCCAGATCCTTGGCTCGGCGAACTCGATCGAATTGCCCGACGGGTCGCGGATATAGATCGAGTGTCCGCCTTGAGGCCATTCGAAATCGCTTTCGATGGCAATGTTCCTTGCCGCCAGATGCCCGCGCCATTTGGCGATCTCGTCGGCGCTTGCGGCAAAGCAGAGATGGCCTTCGCCGGCCGTGCCATGCGGCGGCACCTTCAGCCTGGCGTCCGGCGCGGGTGGGATTTTCGTCGCCTCGGCGTTGAAAAGAAGCAGCACGCCGTCGCCGCAGCGGAAGAAGACGTGGCGGCCTTCGACCTTGCCGAGGACGGTAAGGCCGAGGATATCGCGGTAGAAGGCTTCGGCTTCCTGCAAGTCAGTGACGTAGAGGGCGGATTCGAGGATTGCCGAGGGTATCACGAGGCCCCCCTCTCTGCCCTGCCGGGCATCTCCCCCTCAAGGGGGGAGATTAGCTGCGGCTGCGCCGGCGCCTCTCCTGTAACATTGGTGATTGGCGAAAGCCGTCTTGACACCCAATCTCCCCCCTTGAGGGGGAGATGGCCGGCAGGCCAGAGAGGGGGGCCTAGGCTCGGCATTGGAAACCCCTACGCCACCGCCATCTGCTGCAGGCTCACCAGCCGCGAAATACCCTTCTTGGCCAGCCCCATCAGCGCCGCGAACTGCTCCTCGGAAAACGGCTCGCCCTCGGCGGTGCCCTGGATCTCGACGATGCCGCCCTTGCCGGTCATGACGAAATTGGCGTCGGTGCCGGCTGAGGAATCCTCGAGGTAGTCGAGATCGATGACCGGCTGGCCGTCATGGATGCCGCAGGAGATCGCCGCGACATGGTCCTTCAGCACCTTGGCGACGCTGACCATCTGGCGCGCTTCCATCCAGCGCAGGCAATCGTAGAGCGCCACCCAGCCGCCGGTGATCGAGGCGGTGCGGGTGCCGCCGTCGGCCTGGATGACGTCACAGTCGACGGTGATCTGCTGTTCGCCCAGCGCCTGCAGGTCGACCACGGCGCGCAAGCTCCTGCCGATCAGCCGCTGGATCTCCAGCGTGCGGCCGCCCTGCTTGCCGGCGGAGGCCTCGCGCCGCATGCGCTCGCCGGTCGAGCGCGGCAGCATGCCGTATTCGGCCGTCACCCAGCCCTTGCCGGAATTGCGCATCCAGGCCGGCACCTTTTCCTCCAGGCTCGCCGTGCACAGGACATGCGTATCGCCGAATTTCACCAGGCACGAACCCTCGGCATGCTTGGAGACGCCACGCTCGAAGGAGATGGCGCGCATTTCGTCGGCTTGGCGTTTGGAGGGGCGCATTCGGCCTGCTTTCTTCTCGGTTCCGGAATCGTGGCCGGCTTGTAGACGCATGCAGCCCAAGTCGCAAAGGAAAAGGGCGGCGCAAGAAAAAACGGCCGGGTGACCGCAAGCGCGGCACTGTGACCGCAAGCGCGGCACTGGGTTGCGCCAGCATGGCTTAAGTCTATATCTTTCGGTAGGAGGTTTTTCGCCGGAATGAACAAACCAGTCGATCCGACGTCGCAGTCGCCGGTACTTCAGTCACTCGACATGCGCTCGCGCGATATTTTCCGGCGGATTGTCGATTCCTATCTGCGCGACGGCGAGCCGGTCGGCTCGCGCAGCCTGTCGCGCATCCTGCCGTCGTCGCTGTCGCCCGCCACCATCCGCAACGTGATGAGCGACCTTGAGCATCTCGGCCTCATCTACGCGCCGCATATTTCCGCCGGGCGGCTGCCGACCCAGACGGGCCTGCGCTTCTTCGTCGATGCCTTCATGGAGCTGGGCGACCTGTCCGACGAGGAGCGCCGTGTCATCGAAGCGCAGGTGCGCGCTTCGGGTCCGGGCGCGACGCTGGAGCATATGCTGACCGAAGCCAGCCAGATGCTGTCCGGCATGTCGCGCGGCGCCGGCCTCGTGCTCGCCTCCAAGAACGAGGTGGCGCTGAAGCACATCGAATTCATCCAGCTCGAGCCCACCAAGGCGCTTGCCGTGCTGGTGTCGCAGAACGGCGATGTCGAAAACCGCGTCGTCGACCTGCCCGCCGGCATCACCGTCTCGCAACTGCACGAGGCCTCGAACTTCCTCAACGCCCATATTCGCGGCCGCACGCTGGCCGAGGCGCGGATCGAGATCTCGCGCGTCAAGGACGAGACCAAGGCGGCGCTCGATACGCTGTCGCAGGACCTGGTCGAGAAAGGTCTCGCGGTCTGGGCGGGCGCCGAAAGCGGCCTGCCGGCGCGTCTCATCGTGCGCGGCCGCGCCAACCTGCTGGAAAACGTCACCGCCCAGGCCGATCTGGAATTGCTGCGCCATCTGTTCGAGGACCTGGAAACGCAGGACGGGCTGCTGCAACTTCTCGACCTCGCCGAGGAAGGGCCGGGCGTGCGCATCTTCATCGGCTCGGAAAACAAGCTGTTTTCGCTGTCCGGCTCGTCGCTGGTCGTCGCGCCCTATCGCGACAAGGATGCCCGCGTCATCGGCGCGCTGGGGGTCATCGGACCGACGCGGCTGAACTACGCGCGTATCGTACCGATGGTCGACTATACGGCGCAGCTCATTTCGCGCATGCTCCGCTAGAGTTCCTCAAGGGGGTAAGAAAATGGCGCTAGAATCGCTGAAGGCCCAGATCAGTCTGCTGCTCGAGGAAATGGTGAACCAGCCCGAGGATGATCATGAGATCCAGGAACAGCTGCGCGAGAAGCTGAGGGAGCTGCGCGCCATGGGCCTGCCCTTGCCGGCAGACCTCGTCGAGTTGGAAAAGCGCCTCGACGACGATCTGGATATCGAAGAGGCCTGAGCCTCGGTGATCCGCCGTCAAATCCGCGTGCGCTTGCTTCTCTTTTAGATCGCTTGGCCAATATTTGCTGTTAGCAAGCGCTCGATCGATTGAGGCGCGTTGACGGACGACGGAGAACAGCCATGATGCGGATCGCCGGCCTTGCGGGCCTCGCGCTGGTTCTTGCCGGCGGCGCCTTTGCGCAGCAGGCCGGTCAACCCCTGCTCGGCGGCGAGAAAGCGTTCGGCGACTGGAAGGCCGACCGTCCGGGCGTGCGCAGGCTGCTGAAGCCGCAGGATTTGCCGAAACCCTATGTGACGGAGTCCGCTTCGAACGGCGGCGACGTCGCCGAGCGCCCCGAGGATGCGAAACCGATCCTGCCGCCCGGCTTCTCCGCCGAGCTGATCGCGTCGGGCATCGACAGTCCCCGCGTCGTGCGCGTGGCGCCGAACGGCGACCTCTTCGTCGCCGACAGCCTGGCGAGCCAGGTCCGCGTCTACCGCCTTGCCGAAGGCAGCGCGAAGCCCGCCGAGACGTCGATCTTCGCCAAGGGCCTGACCCGGCCTTACGGCATCGCCTTCTATCCGCCGGGCAACAAGCCGCAATGGGTCTATGTCGCCAACAGCAACAGCGTCGTCCGCTTCCCGTATCGCGACGGCGACCTGGAAGCGTCCGGCAAGCCGGAAACAATCGTGGCCAAAGTCCCCGCCAGCCACCACTGGACGCGCGACATCGCCTTCTCGCCCGACGGCAAGACGCTCTATCTGTCGGTCGGCTCCGGCTCCAACATCGCCGAGGATATGGGCGCCAGGCCGAAAGGCGGTGTGGAGGAGTGGGCGAAGTCGCAGCCGCTGGGCGAGGCCTGGGGCGCGGAACAAGGCCGCGCCGACGTGCTCGCCTTCGATCCCGACGGCAACAACCGCAGGATGGTCGCCACCGGCCTGCGCAACTGCTCCGGCATGACCGTGCAGCCTGCGACCGGCGCGCTCTGGTGCGTCGTCAACGAGCGCGACGAGCTTGGCGACAACACCCCCTTCGAATACGCCACCGCGGTGAAGGAAGGCGCCTTCTACGGCTGGCCCTGGTATTATATCGGCGACAATGAGGACCCGCGCCACAAGCGCGCGCGGCCCGATCTCGCCGGCAAGGTCACGATGCCCGACGTGCTGATGCAGGCCCATTCGGCGCCGCTCAACATCGCCTTCTACGACGGCGCCAATTTCCCTGCTGACTACAAGGGCGACGCCTTCGTCACCCTCCACGGCTCCTGGAACCGCGATATGCGCACCGGCTACAAGGTGGTGCGGCTGAAGTTCAAGGACGGCAAGCCGACAGGCGAATATGAGGATTTCGCCACCGGCTTCGTCATTGCCGACGACGCAGTCTGGGGCCGGCCGGTCGGGGTGGCGGTGGCCAGGGATGGCGCGCTGATCCTCACCGAGGACGGCAACGGCACCGTCTGGCGCATTACGCACGGTGGGTAGCTGTTCGTGACCTCGTCATCCACGGGCGGAGCGACGCGAAGCGGAGCGCAGACCCGAGGATCCATTCCGTGACCTGATCGAGGGCGCAGCGGAGCAGAATTCTGCACAGTTGCAACGCCTTGACGTCACGGCATGGATTCTATGGTCTGCGCGCGTCGCTTCGCTCCTTGCTCCGCCATAGAATGACGAGGTTGGGCCGTTTCGGCCAATCCTGGGTCGTCGTCGCGACCGGCCAAAATGCCGGCCGAGCTGGCGCAACGAATCCCGCTGTGAGGGAATTCCCGTCGATCCGGCATCATGATAAAAGCCCCGCTCCTCATCGATCCCTTCGGGGAATCATACGCCAGGCCTGAACCATGACACTCACCGGATTCCTTGCCTACAGCGCCGCGCTCGGCGTCGCCGCCGCCATTCCTGGTCCGGGCGTCACGGCGCTTGTCGCCCGCGCGCTCGGTTCCGGCTTTCGCTCGTCGCTCGCCATGTCGTTCGGCTTGATGCTCGGCGATCTCACTTATCTCACCGCCGTGGTGCTCGGGCTCGCCTTCGTCGCCCAGACCTTCGGCATGGTTTTCCTGGCCATCAAATGGGCCGGCGTCGCCTATCTCGCCTTCCTTGCCTGGCGCTTCTGGACCGGCGGCATCACGCCTGAGAACATCGAGGCGCGCAACGCCAAGGGCGGGCTGGTGTCGAGCTTCATCGCCGGGCTGACGGTGACGTTGGGCAACCCGAAGACGATGATCTTCTATCTCGCCATCACGCCGACCATTGTCGACCTGAAGACGATCACGCTTGCCGACTACGCCATCCTCGTGGCGCTTACCGTGGTGGTGCTGTTCGTGGTGCTGGTGCCTTATCTGGCTTTAGCCGCCAAGGCGCGCTGGTTCCTGAAATCGCCGCGTGCGCTGAAGGTGCTGAACCGCACCGCCGCCGGCTTCATGATGGGAGCGGCCGCGGCCATAGCGGCACGTCAATAGGCTCCAATCTCAACCGTCCCGGATTTCGGCCAAACTATTCCTGAAACCTGCCGCAGCGGAAAATGCATTTCCGGCTTGGGGTGCTTTTCAGCAACCGCCCCACTCGGATATTTTCAAACCTCAGCCTATCTTGCAGGGCTGAAAGCCCTATTCTGTTTTGCCTGTGCCATTGCCTTGGGAGCGAACCAATGAACAAGCCCGTCACCTCCGCGCGCGTGCCCGGCCGCGGCCGCGTCTTCAACTCGATCACGGAGACGATTGGCGACACGCCGCTGGTCAGGCTGGACAAGTTCGCCAAGGAGAAGGGCGTCGTCGCCAACCTGATGGCCAAGCTCGAATTCTTCAACCCGATCGCTTCGGTCAAGGACCGCATCGGCGTTGCCATGATCGAGGCTCTGGAGGAGGCCGGCAAGATTGCGCCCGGCAAGACGACGCTGATCGAGCCGACCTCCGGCAACACCGGCATCGCGCTCGCCTTCGCCGCCGCCGCCAAGGGTTACAAGCTGATCCTCACCATGCCGGAGACCATGTCGGTCGAGCGCCGCAAGATGCTGGCGCTGCTCGGCGCCGAGCTGGTGCTGACCGAAGGGCCGAAAGGCATGAAGGGCGCCATCGCCAAGGCCGACGAGCTCGCCGCCACGCTGCCCAACGCCATCATCCCGCAGCAGTTCGAGAATCCGGCCAATCCGGAGATCCATCGCCGCACCACGGCCGAGGAGATCTGGAACGACACCAATGGCGAGGTCGATATCTTCGTTGCCGGCATCGGCACCGGCGGCACCATCACCGGCGTCGGCCAGGTGCTGAAGAAGCGCAAGCCGTCGCTGCAGGTCGTGGCCGTCGAGCCTGAGGCCTCGCCGGTGCTGTCGGGCGGCCAGCCCGGCCCGCACAAGATCCAGGGCATCGGCGCCGGCTTCGCCCCGAAAATCCTCGATACCTCGATCTATGACGAGGTCGTCAGGGTCTCGAACGAGGATTCGGTCGCCAATGCCCGCCTCGTCGCCCGCCTCGAAGGCGTGCCGGTCGGCATCTCGTCGGGCGCGGCACTGCAGGCCGCGATCATTGTCGGCTCGCGACCCGAGAACAAGGGCAAGAACCTCGTCGTCGTCATCCCCTCCTTCGCCGAGCGCTATCTCTCGACCATCCTGTTCGACGGCCTGGGGGCCTAGGCGCGCTGCGCCTCGAAGGTTGCTTCAGCCGCCCTTACGGTCGTCATCCACGGGCGGAGCAAGGAGCGGAGCGACGCGCGCAGACCCGAGGATCCATTCCGTGACTTCGACGCGCCGCAACGGTGCAGAATTCTGTGCCGTTTGCATCCTTCGGCCAACGTGACGGCATGGATTCTAGGGTCTGCGCGCGTCGCTCCGCTCCTTGCTCCGCCCTAGAATGACGAGGTTGGGGAGGCTTCAGCCAATCTCCAAGGCATTGCTCTACTTCCTGGCGAGCTTCGCCTTCTCGCCTTGCAGGAAACGCCGCAGGGCCGGATCGCGCTCGAGGCCGATCGCCTGGTCGTAGGCCTCGGCGGCATGCTTGATATTGCCGAGCCTTGCCAGCAGCCCGGCGCGGGCGGCCCAATAGGGCTGGTAGTCCTGCAGGCGCTTGTCGTCGCCCAGCACGTAAAGCGCCGCCAGTCCAGCCGGGGCGCCCTCGGTTTCGGCGATCGCCACGGCGCGGTTGATCGCCACCACCGGTGAGCCGGCCACGGCCTGCAGCGCATCATAAAGCTGGCGGATCGCCGCCCAGTCGGTGCCGCTGCCGCGCCGGCGCGCCGTATGGGCGGACTGCACGGCGGCCTCCAGCTGGTAGCGGCCGATGATTTCCCTTTGCGCGGCGCGCACGAGCAAGGCTTCGGCCTCGTCGATCAGGCCGTCGTCCCAGAGCGCGATATCCTGATTGGCTAAAGGCACGAAGTCTCCTTCCGGGCCGCGTCTCGCCGAGCGGCGCGCCTCGGCGAAAAGCATCAGCGCCAGCAGCCCGAGCGCCTCCGGCTCGCCCGGCATCAGCGAGGCGACCAGCCGGCCGAGCCAGATGCCTTCGGTGGCGAGGTTGCGCCGCCGGCTGTCGGTGCCGGTCGGATCCGACCAGCCTTCGGCGAAGGTGGCGTAGATCGCCTCCAGCACGGCGCCCAGCCGGTCGCCGAGCTCCGCCTGTTCCGGCACGCGGAACGGGATGCCGGTTTCGCGGATGCGCGCCTTGGCCCGCACCAGCCGCTGGCCCATCGTCGCCGGCGATACCAGGAAGGCCGAGGCGATCGTCGCGGCATCGAAGCCGAGGATCGTCTGCAGGATCAGCGGCGCCCGCACGCTCGGCTCGATCGCCGGATGGGCGCAGGCAAACATCAGCCGCAACCTGTCGTCGGGCAGGTCCCCGCCGCTCATGCGCGCCTCCATTTCTTCGGCGATCAGCTTCAGGTGATCGCGGGCCGCCTCGCCGGTCAGCCGCCGCCGCACGGCGTCCACGTCGCGCCGGCGCGCCACCGCCAGCAGCCACGCTTCGGGCTGCGCCGGTACGCCGCTTCGCGGCCAGCGTTCGAGCGCCGCCGCGAAGGCGTCGGCCAGCGCGTCCTCGGCGCCGGCGACGTCGCGCGTGCGGGCCGCGAGCCAGGCGACCAGCTTGCCGTAGCTGTGCCGGGCGGCCGCTTCGGCCGCCGCCCGCGCGATCTCCGAGCGATCATCCATCACAGCGGCTCGCTACGCGGTTACGTACTCTTCCATTTCCCAGATCGGCCGCACCTCGACCGTGCCGCTGCTCGCCGCCGGGCAGCGCGCCGCCCATTCGATCGCCGTGTCGATGTCGGCCGCCTCGATCATGTAGAAGCCGGCGAGCTGCTCCTTGGTGTCGGCATAGGGGCCGTCGAGCACATTGGTCTTGCCGCCGGCCAGCCGCACCGAGGTGGATGCCTGGGTCGGGCGCAGCCTGTCGCCGGCCAGCCACGCGCCGGATTTCTTCAGCGCCTCGGTATAGGCGCCGTAGGCCGCGAGTACCTGCTGGGTCTGCTCTTTCGGAACGTTCGCCATCGCGGCTTCATCATTGTAGATCAAAAGCATGTATCGCATGGTCTTCTCCCGTTTCCTTGAAGGCCGCTTCGTCGCGTGCCGACCCATGTCGTGCGGCATCGACCGATTTCGACAGGCGCCGCGAAAATCTTTCGTCTTCGTCGCCGGATTGCGCAAGGACCAGGCTTTCCAGGCAGCCACGCCCGATCGTGGGAATGCCTGAATACTGGCAGCGGTAGCTCATAGCCCTATCCTTTTCTCCGGATCGGGCAGATCGCGGGCGATGGAGAAGAGAATGGAACTCGTGACCCACAAGAAATTCAAGAACGGCCGGCTGATGCCGTGGGGAAAAGGAACGGTCGTCAGCGGCGCGAAGGGCACCGTCTACCTGTGCGGAAATACGGCGACATCCGACGATTACGATCCGATGGGCAAGAAGGGCGGCGGCTTTGCCGGCGATGCGGCGGCGCAGTGGCGCGCGGTGCTCGGCAACATCAAATCGGATCTTGAGGATCTCGGCAGCGGTCTCGAACATCTGATCAGGCTGACCTTCTTTGTCAGAGGGCCGTTTCCCGACGGCGGCGTTCTCGGCTCGCCCAATTTCCGCCTGGACGTGCTGGACGAGTTCTTTGCCGAGCATTGTCCCAAGCACTGCAGCTACAACAACCCGCCGCCCTCGGAGGTGATCGGCGTTGCTGCCCTTGCTCAGCCCGATATCGTCATCGAGATCGTCGCAGTCGCGGCGCTGCCGGATTGAGGTTTGTAGCCGGAACAGACGGGTTTGAGCGGTTTTCGCTGTCTTAACCGTTCGTCTAATGACTGCAATTGCAGGTTGGCATTTGCCGCTCGCTGTCTAAACTCTCCATGAATTCGTGGCCGAGGAGGACGGCGCGGCGCGGATGTTTCAGGGAGGAAATCGCAGTGTTCAATTTCAGGACCAGGCTTATTGCCGCCGGCGCGCTGGCTTTGTCGCTCGGCCTTGGCGCCGTGTCGGCCGGGGCGCAGGAATTCATCAATGTGCTCACCGGCGGCACGTCCGGCGTCTACTATCCGCTCGGCGTCGCCCTGTCGGAGATTTACGGCAAAGGCATCGAGGGCTCGCACACCCAGGTTCAGGCGACCAAGGCCTCGGTCGAAAACCTCAACCTGTTGCAGCAGGGCAAGGGCGAGATCGCCTTTGCCCTCGGCGATTCGGTCAAGATGGCCGCCGAAGGCAACACGGAGGCCGGCTTTCCGGGCAAGCTCGACAAATTGCGCGGCATTGCCGCGATCTATCCCAATTATATCCAGATCGTCGCCAGCCAGGAGTCCGGCATCAAGACGCTCGCCGACCTCAAGGGCAAGAGCCTTTCGGTCGGCGCGCCGGCTTCGGGCACCGAGCTCAACGCGCGCGCCATCTTCGCCGCCGCCGGTCTCAAATACGAGGATCTCGGACGGGTCGAATATCTGCCCTTCGCCGAGTCGGTCGAGCTGATCAAGAACCGGCAGCTCGATGCCACCTTGCAGTCCGCCGGCCTCGGCGTCGCCTCCATCCGCGACCTCGCGACCTCGGTTCCGATCAACGTCGTCGCCGTGCCGGCCGAGGACGTCGCCAAGATCGATGCGCCTTATCTTTCCGTGGTCATCCCGAAGGGCACCTATGAAGGCCAGACGGAAGACGTGGCGACCGCCGCCGTCGGCAATTTCCTGATTACCCGCGCCGACGTCTCCGACGACACCGCCTATCAGATGACCAAGCTGTTGTTCGAGCATCTCGACCAGCTCGCCGCCGCGCATGCCGCGGCCAAGGCGATCGATCCGGCCAAGGCGCTGGACGGCATGCCTGTGGCGCTGCATCCCGGCGCGGAGAAATATTACAGGGAAAAAGGGCTCATCAAGTAAGCGAGGGTGGCGCGACCAACTGAGATGTCTTCGCCAGGCACCCCCCTCCGTCCTGCCGGACATCTCCCCCTCAAGGGGGGAGATTGGCCGTCATCGCGGCTTTCGCCAATCGCCGACGTTGCAGGGCGAGCGCCGACATCGATGCCGCCGATCTCCCCACTTGAGGGGGAGATGCCCGGCAGGGCAGAGGGGGGCGCCTCGCACTGCCATTCACTCATCCTGGAGCGCGTCGGATGAGCGAAGCAAAGCCCGCAACAACAAGCGCCGGCACATCGGCCACTTTTCATCTCCCTGTCGCCGAAGAACAGGTTGAGGGCCTGCCGCCTGGTTTCGGCGAAGGCCTCGCCGGCAAGGCGGCGTTCCTCATTGCCGTCGCCTTCTCCGTTTTCCAGATCTACATCGCCGCCTATGGCAGCCTGCCCAGCCAGGTGGTGCGGGCCATGCATGTCGGCTTCCTGCTGCTGCTCGGCTTCGGCCTGATCGCCAATCTGCGCACCAGGAGCGCCGCGGCGAAGGCGGCCTTCTGGGTGCTCGGCGGGCTCGGCTTCGGCACCGGCCTCTACAACTGGGTCTTCTACGCCGACCTCATCCGCCGCTCCGGCTTCCTGACCACGCCCGACCTGATCGTCGGCGCGCTGCTGGTGGTGCTTGTCTTCGAAGCGGCTAGGCGGCTGATGGGCCTGCCGCTGGCGGTCATCGCCTTCATCTTCCTCGCCTATTGCTTCGTCGGCAATCACCTGCCGCCGCCCTTCATCCATCGCGGCTATGATTTTGCGCAGCTGGTCGAGACATTCGCCTATGGCACCGAGGGCATATACGGCACGCCGGTCTACGTCTCGGCCGCTTACATCTTCATCTTCGTCGTCTTTGCCGCCTTTCTCGAACGCGCCGGCATGATCGCGCTGTTCAACGATTTCGCCCTCGGTCTCGTCGGTTCGTGGCGCGGCGGCCCGGCCCAGGTCTGCGTGCTCTCCTCCGCGCTGATGGGCACCATCTCCGGTTCGGGCGTCGCCAATGTCGTCGCCAGCGGCCAGTTCACCATCCCGCTGATGAAGCGCTTCGGCTTTCGCGCAGCCTTCGCCGGCGCCGTCGAGGCGACGTCCTCGATGGGCGGCCAGATCATGCCGCCGGTGATGGGCGCCGTCGCCTTCATCATGGCCGAGACGCTGAACATCCCCTATGCCGATGTGGTCAAGGCGGCGATCATCCCGGCGCTGCTCTATTTCGGCGCCTGCTTCTGGCAGGTGCATCTCGAGGCCGGCAAGGCCGGCCTGCACGGCATGGCCAAGGCGGAGCTCCCCAATCCCTGGGAAGCGGTCAAAAAGCACTGGCCGCTGGTGCTGCCGCTTGCCGTGCTGGTCTATCTGCTGTTTGCCGGCTACACGCCGGTCTTCGCCGGCACCATGGGCCTGGCGCTGACCATCGTGCTCATCCTCGGCACGCCGCTGGCGGCCTTGATCGGTCCATTTGCTTTCCGCGTTGTCTTCTGGCTGGCGCTCGGGCTCGCCGCGGCGTCGTTCATGCGCTTCGGCGTCAATGTCCTCAGCCTGGTCATTGCCGCGCTTGTCATCGCCTGCCTCGTCTTCAAGGGCGGCCGCGAGACGCTGCGCATCTGTGTCGACTCGCTTGCCGAGGGCGCTAAGAACGCGCTGCCGGTCGGCATCGCCTGCGCCATCGTCGGCATCGTCATCGGCACGCTGACGCTGACCGGCATCGCCTCCACCTTCATCGGCTGGATCATCTCCATCGGCGAGGATAATTTGTTCCTGTCGCTGGTGCTGACCATGCTGACCTGCCTGGTGCTCGGCATGGGCATTCCGACCATCCCCAATTACATCATCACCTCCTCGCTTGCCGGGCCGGCTTTGCTGTCGCTTGGCGTGCCGCTGGTGGTCAGCCACATGTTCGTCTTCTATTTCGGCATCATGGCGGACCTGACCCCGCCGGTGGCGCTCGCCGCCTTTGCCGCCGCGCCCATGGCGAAGGAAAGCGGCCTCAAGATCGGCATCCAGGCGACCAAGCTCGCCATTGCCGGCTTCGTCGTGCCGTTCATGGCCGTCTACACGCCGGCCCTGATGCTGCAGGACGCGGGTCCGATCGCAGCTTCGTTCGGCTACCCCATCGAGGTCGCCTATATCGTCGTCACGGCCTGCATGGGCATCGTGCTCTGGGGCGCCGCGGCCGTCGGCTTCCTCGCCCGCCGCATGGCCTGGTGGGAGCGGATCGTCGCTTTTGCCGCAGGCGTGCTGCTGGTGGCCGCATTGCCGCTCACCGACGAGACCGGCTGGGCGCTGGCGCTGGCGTGGATCGGCTGGCACTGCTGGCGTGCCCGCCGGTTGTCCACAGCCGGCACCGCATGAGCCTGTGTATCCTCGCCGCCGGCAAGACGGTGACGCTCGCCGTCGCCGCCTTCACGCTGTCCTGGACCCATTCGGTGGAACGGACACGCTGGCAGGAGGACTGGGCGGTGACGCCGTCCGGCCTGCGGATCGTCGAAGCGCGTGTAAAAGGCTCCGGCGCCGGCATGGAACCCCCGGAGGGCTCGACGCTGCGGAGCGGCTGGTGGGTCTATGCGCCGCGGATCGGACCCCAGCCGCGTCTGGTGCTGGCGGCGTCCGGCGCCACCAGGGAAGGCTGGACGCTGTGCACGGCCGCGGGCTGCCGGGAACTGGGCGAGGTGGCTGGCGAACCCACCGTGCTCGAACCGTGTGTCGGCTCCAGCCAGCCGCGGTAACGCACGATCAGCCCGGCGATGGGGTGCGATATCTCGACATGGAAGCGGAAGCGGCCGTCCTCCACGGTTTCGTACGAATTCGAGCGCGGGCAAAGCCACATCGGCAACGGCAGGCCGAGAAAGCTCCAGCGGCGCAGCACGAGCGACAGGCGGTTCTCGCCAGCCACCAGCGCGATGGCGAAAGTAAGCGGCCCGAAGCCTTCGCAAAGCAGTCGCTCCGAGCGCCCGCGCCCGGCAAACTGCCGGCTGGAAAAGCTGTGTGTGGCAAAGGTCCGCATCCAGGTCTCGCCGTCCTTGTCGATGCCGAAGCGGACGCTGACCGGGACATCTGTCCCGGCGGCCGGGAAGCCGACAAGCCGCGCGGCAAGCCGGCTAAGAATACCGTCGGCACGTTCGATGCTGGCGCGGCCTTGCGCCGTTGCCGCTCCCTCATGCATGGCGCGGATCTCAACCGGGAGGCTTGTCCAGGCATCGCCGAGCAGATCGGGATAAAGCCCATTGGCCTTCCCGGTATCGTCCCTGAAGCCGGTGTGGATCGCCTTGCCGACAAACAGCGCTTCATAATCCTCCAGCTCGAGGTCGCGCGTCGCTGCCCGCGCGCCTGGCTCGGGCATGCGGCCGTCGAGCGCCTTGCGAATGATCGCCTCGACCGCCATGGACGGGATCAGCGGCCCGTCGTCGCCTTCGGCCAAAAGGTGCCAGGACCGCCTGGTCGGCCTGCCGGCCTGGTCCGAGCCCTCGATCTCGACGAACATGCCGCCGCGATGCTCGCCCCATGACAGCCTGTTTGTCGCCCAATGCATCAGCCGCGCCAGCGGCGACAGCGAGCGGACGAGGCCGGCCCGGACCAGCCAGGCGAGCCCGATCAGCGCCCAATGCAGCACCTCCGGCACCGGCCCGGCGCCCATCCAGACGGTCTTCGCCTCCGGCCACAACCCCTGCAGCGCGCGCAGGTCCGGAACGTCGACCAGCGAGAACAGCGTGTTGCGCACCGGCACGCGTCCGGGCGGTGCGATCGTGTAGCGCATCTGCTCGGTCAGCGGACGGCCCTCGGCCGGCTTGCCGTCGCGCATCAGAAGCACGGGTTGGCCGGCATAGCTTGCAATGGCGCGGATGACGTTTTCGCCAACGCCGGCGAAGGGCGACGGTGCGATGCCGCCACGGATAGTCTCGACACGCGCCATGCCGGTCGAAAGGCGCCGCACCACCGCCGCCGTCAGCACCGGGAAGCTCGACACGCCGGAGAGCACCATGACGCCGGCCGCCTTGGCCGCCGCATCGAAGGCGGATACCCCGGCGACGAATTCCGCGCCGTCGGCCAGGTCGAGATAATGGATGCGTGCATCTATACAGGCCTCGATCAGACGGTAGCGATCCTTGCCGTAGGCCTGGAAGGGGCCGCTGGCGTCGACGACGACATCGGGCCGCAACGCGGCAAGTTGGCCGGCAAGGTCGCCGTCGCGGTCGAAGGTCGCCGGCACAAGCCGTGCTTTGGTGTTGCCTCGGCCCTTGCAATAGGCTGCCGCCTTGGCGAGCGACCGGCCGGCGATGATGAGCTCGAGGAGCGGCTCATTCGCCAGGAGCTGGACGATGCGTCCGCCGAAGGTGCCGTAGCCGCCGACGATGAGGAGCTTCATTGCCTTACCTCACAAGCCAGTCCTGCCGGAATCGCTGTCAGCCGATCAGCCGCTGCCGCAGTTCGGCGGGCGGGATATCGCAACTGTCCTTGCGGCCGAACAGGGCGTAGCGGTTCTTGGCGACGCGATCGTAGATCCAGTCGCGCAGCGGGCGCGGCAGGACGAGCAGCGCCTTCGCCGCCCGCCATGGCCAGCCGAGCGCGGCCATGACGGCGATGAAGCTGTCGAGGCGCGTGAAGGCGGCGCCGTCGATGATGGCGAGGTTGCTGTCGTAATCGTCGGTCGGCAGGCCGTGCTCGCGAAACAGCGCCTCGCCAAAAGGCGACTGCGCGGTGGCGAAGCGGAAGCGGTTTTTCCGGTCGAGCCTGAAAATGAGCTGGACGAAGCCCGAGCAGAACACGCAGACGCCGTCGAAGACGATCAGCGGCTGACGGGCGTCATAGGCCTGGTGCGGGACGTTGGGACGTTCGGGCAGGTCGGTCATGGCGGCCCCGGTTGCTTGTGCCCCTAAGCACTAAGCTATGGAGACACTAAGCCAGCCGGCGGCGGCGTCAAAGTCGCGGCGTTGTCGCACGCCAGTTGGCGGCAAGCGCAAGGCGCTCGACGCGATAGGTGGTGGCGCGCTGGTCGGCGGCCGGCCGGCAAATGCGGCTGTGGTGGGCTCGTTCGCGGGTCATGATCAGTTCGCGCCGACGCCGAGCGAGTTGCCACGGCGTGCGCAGGCCGGACCCGGGCCGCGCATGTAATAGCGCTCCGGCCGATAGGTCGGCGCGACGAATTCGCGAATGGCGGCGGCGTAGCCGGCGATGTGGTTCCAGAAGTTCATTTTACCTGTCCCTGTCCCGCTTTCGGATGTCCCGTCCGATTGTTGGGGAGCATAGCGTCGAGGCGTGAATAGTCGGTGAACGTGATGTTAATTTCTGGTCCGAAAGTCGTTGCATCGTGGCCGGATTGCGGCTGATTCGGGGTCTTTCGGTGCCTTTCGTCGCGATTCCGTCTCGTGTGACTTTTGCATCACATATGTTTCGTTCCGATGTCGCTTGGCCGCGCTTCTGTTTCACGTACGTCCGGCCACGGGGAATTTCCTTTCGCGTGCCCGGGCCGGCAGGAACCTGCCACAGGTGACGACGTTGACCGGACAAGGCCGGGGTGAACCCGGCCATGTTGCCCGGCCGCGCAACTTCCCGACAATGCGAAAACATGGAAAGGCAACCGCCATGGGCTTCTTTTCGAAGGACATCAAGACGCTGGACGATCTCTTCATCCACACGCTGCGCGACATCTATTACGCCGAGAAGCAGATCGAGAAATCGCTGCCGAAGATGATCGGCAAGGCGACCGATCCACTATTGAAAGCCGGCTTCGAGAAGCATCTCACGCAGACCAAGGGCCACATCGAACGGGTCGAGCAGGTGTTCGAGCTGCTTGGCGTCAAGGCCAAGACCGTCAACTGCCCTGCGATCGACGGCATCCTCGAGGAGGCCGATGAAGTGAGCGGCGATATCGACGACAAGGACGTCCTCGATGCCGCGCTGATCGCCTCGGCACAGGCCGTCGAGCACTATGAGATGACCCGCTACGGCACGCTGATAGCCTGGGCCAGGCAGCTCGGCCGCAGCGACTGCGCCAATGTTCTGGCCAAGAACCTCAAGCAGGGGCAGGCCACCGATCGCAAGCTCACCGAAATCGCCGAAACCAGGATCAACCTGCAAGCCGCCTGACAGGTCGGCAAGCCGCCGAATAAGGGACCTCCCCGCCGGTCCGCCCGGAACCCAAGCCAGCCGCCATCCGTTGCGATTGAGATCGCATCGCGCAGGAGTTCGCCATGGCACCACGTCCGGCCTGGAAGGGCTATCTAAAACTGTCGCTGGTCACCTGCGCCATCGAGCTGACCAACGTCGTCACCCATGCCGAGAAAGTCTCGTTCCGCATCCTCAATCGCAAGACCGGCAACACCGTCAAACGCATCTATGTCGACGCCGAAACCGGCAAGCCGCTGGAAGAAGGCGACGAGATCAAGGGCTACGAGGTGAGCGACGGCGAATTCGTCCATATCGAGGAGGACGAGATCGAGGCGGTGCAGATCGAGTCCTCGCACACGATGAACCTTGACGGTTTCGTCGAGAAATCCTCGATCGAGCAGGTCTATCTCGACACACCCTATTACGTCTCGCCGGCGGACGAGGTGTCTGAAGAGGCCTTCGCCGTCATCCGCGACGCGATGGCGGCCAGGAAGATGGCGGGGCTCGCGCGCATCGTGCTCTATCAACGCGAACGCCCGGTGGTCATCGAGCCGCTCGGCAAGGGCATGGTGCTGACCACCTTGCGCTATGACGACACGGTGCGCCAGCCGAACACGGTCTTCGACGAGATCAAGGCGACCAAGACCGATGATGAGATGATCGACCTTGCCCAGCACATCATCAGCCAGAAAAAGACGAAGTTCGATCCCTCGAAATTCGATGACCGCTACGAGGACGCGCTGCTCGAGCTGATCCGCGCCAAGAAAGCAGGCAGGAAGGCGCCCAAGGCCAAGGCGCCGTCGAAGCCGTCCAATGTCGTCAATCTGTTCGACGCGCTGAAGAAGAGCCTCAACGCGGAGGGCGGAGAGAAGCCCGGCAAATCCTCGTCAAAGGCGCCGGCAGGGCGGGCGAAGGCCAAAGCTTCCGCGCCCAAGCGCAAATCCGCATAGGAGAATGGCGGCATGGCCAGCCTCGAACAGTATCACGCCAAGCGCGATTTCAGGAAAACCGCCGAGCCGGCCGGCAAGGTCGGCAGGCAAAAGCAGGCCGGCGGTATCTTCGTCGTCCAGAAGCACGCCGCCACGCGGCTCCACTATGATTTCCGCCTGGAGCATGACGGGGTGCTGTGGAGCTGGGCGGTGACGCGCGGCCCGAGCCTCGATCCGCATGAGAAGCGGCTGGCCGTGCATGTCGAGGACCACCCGATCGACTATGCGTCCTTCGAGGGCACCATTCCGAAGGGCGAGTATGGCGGCGGCTCGGTCATCGTCTGGGACGACGGCAAATGGATTCCGGAAGGCGATCCCGCCGAAGGCATGAAGAAAGGCCATATCGGCTTCGAGCTCCAAGGCTACAAGCTGCATGGCCGCTGGCATCTGGTCAGGCTGAAGCCCCGTCGCGGCGAAAAGCGCGACAACTGGCTGCTGATCAAGTCGGACGACGCGGCCGCTCGCCCCGGCGAGGATATCCTCAAGGAAGAGCCGAAATCGGTGAAGTCGGGCCTCACCATCGAGGAGGTCGGCAACGGCAAGGCGGCAAAAGGCGAGAAGCCGAAAGTCTGGCATTCCAACAAACCGGCCACCCCCAAGGCAAAGTCCGGGCGCGCCAGGCGCCTCGAATTCATCGAGCCGCAACTGGCGACGTTGGAGAAGGACGCGCCGTCCGGCGACGACTGGCTGCACGAAGTGAAATTCGACGGCTACCGCATGCAGGCGCAGATCGCGGGCAGCGAGGTCAGGCTGCTCACCCGTGCCGGCCTCGACTGGACGGAAAAATTCGACGGTCCGGTCACGGCGGCGCTTGCTGGGTTGAAATGCCGGGACGCCATCATCGACGGCGAGGTCGTGGTGCTGGCCGACAGCGGCGCGTCGTCCTTTCCGTTGCTGCAGGCGGACCTGTCGGCCCGCCGCGCCGACCGCTTCATCTATTATGTCTTCGACCTGATGCGGCTCGATGGCCAGGATTTGCGCCGCGAGCCGCTGGTCGAACGCAAGCAGGCCCTTGCCGAACTGCTGGGCGAGCAGCCGGAAAATTCGGCGCTACGCTTCTCCGATCATTTCCACGAACCGGGCAAGGTCATGCTGCAGCATGTCTGCCGCATGGGCCTGGAAGGCGTGGTGTCGAAGCGAGCCGACGCGACTTACCGCAGCGGGCGGGGGCTGTCCTGGATCAAGTCAAAATGCACGCAGCGCCAGGAATTCGTCATCGGCGGCTATCTGCCTTCGGACAAGACAGGGCGCGGCGTGCGCTCGCTGCTGGTCGGCTTCAATGAAGGCGGCAAGCTGCACTACGCCGGCCGCGTCGGCACCGGCTTTTCCGGCAAGGTGATGACGGATTTGAAAAAGAAGCTCGAAGGGCTTACGGCGAAGGACTCGCCATTCTCGGCCGCCGTGCCCAAGGGCAAGGGCCTCACCTTCGTCAAGCCCAAACTTGTCGCCGAAGTGGAGTTCCGCAGCTGGACATCCGACCGTATAATCCGCCACGCCTCGTTCCAGGGATTGCGCGAGGACAAGCCGGCGGAGGAAGTCGTGCAGGAACAGCCGAAGAAAGCCGCCGCCAAGGCCGAGAGCGGCGCGAAGACGAGGAGCGACAAGGCGGCGAAGGCCGCCGCGTCCGGATCCGCCGGGACCTCGATAAAGCTCTCGCACCCCGACAAGCTGCTGTGGCCCGACGAAAAGGTCTCCAAGCAGGACCTGCTCGATCACTATGCGCTGGTCTGGCCGCGCATGGAGCAATTCGTCGTCAACCGGCCGCTGAGCCTGGTGCGCGCGCCCGACGGCATCCACGGCCAGCGCTTCTTCCAGAAACACGCCTCGCCCGGCATGAGCGACAAGATCGCGCGGATGAAGGATCCGACCGACGGCGAGGAAATCCTGTTCATCAAGGATTTCGACGGGCTTGCCGCGCTTGTCCAGTACGGCGTCGTCGAGGTCCATATCTGGGGTTGCACCCTGGACACATTGGAAAAGCCGGACCAGATCATTTTCGACCTCGATCCGGATGAAGGCGTCGACGTCGGCAAGGTGCGGCAGGCGGCGCTCGACATCCACAAGCAGCTCGACGAATTGTCGCTGCCCAATCTGGTCAAGACCTCCGGCGGCAAGGGCTATCACGTGCTGGTGCCGCTGAAGCCGTCGGCGGACTGGGACGCGGTCAAGGACTTCGCCCATGACTTCGCCCGCGCCCTGGAACAGGCCGCGCCCGACCGCTACACGGCGACGCTGTCGAAGAAGGCGCGCACCGGAAAGATCTTCGTCGACTATTTGCGCAACGGCCGCGGCTCGACCACGGTCGCGCCCTATTCGTCGCGCGCCAAGAAGGGCGCCACGATCTCGATGCCGGTGACCTGGCCGGAGCTTGAAAAGGGCCTCGCGCCGAATGCCTTCCCGCTCGGCGATACTTCCACGCTAAAGCAGCTGAAGAAGGCCGATCCGTGGGAGGATTTCTTCAAGCTGGGGAAGGTGCTGAAAAGGGGATAGGTGGCCAGGAAATCAGCCACGCCGCGTTCCTTCACGCCCCCCTCTGTCCTGCCGGACATCTCCCCCTCTAGGGGGGAGATTGGCAGCTTGGGCGCAGGCGCTTCTCCTGCAACGTTGGCCATTGGCGAAACCTGGCGTACAGCTGATCTCCCCCCTTGAGGGGGAGATGCCCGGCAGGGCAGAGGGGGGCGCCTCGCGCCGGCATCGCGAAATTGTCGGCCTAGGAGAGAAACACCCTCTCAAACTCCCGCTTCCCCCTGGGCGAGAACAGCACGGCGCGGCTGTCCCTTTCGCGGCGCGCCCATTTCTCGGCGATGATCTTGTCGAGGATGGCGGCGCCCAGCGTGCCGGCGAGATGCGAGCGCCGCACGCTCCAGTCGAGGCAGGCGCGGCATACCGGCCGCCGCGCCTTGGCAGGGATCTCGATGCCGAGCGCGGAAAAATGCGAGGCGCCGGATGACGAGAGCCGGATCTCGCTGTCGTCGCGCAGCAACAGTTTTCTGTCGAAGAGCCGGTCGAGCATCGCCACCGCCTGCTCGCCGGCGAGGTGATCGTAGCACACCCGCGCCACGCGCATGGCCGCATCGCGCGGGCCGGGCCGCACCCGCTTCGGGCCGACGGCCTCGGCGACGCCGATGATCGCCTCGATCATGCCCGCCACCTGCGCGCTGGCGAGGCCGTAATAGCGGTGACGGCCCTGGCTGACGAGCGTCAGCAGCCCGCCATCCATGAGCTTCGACAGATGCGAGGAAGCGGTTGGCAGCGACACGCCGGCTTCGAGCGCCAGTTCCGAGGCGGTCAGCGCCGTGCCGCCCATCAGCGCGTTCAGCATGTTGGCGCGGGCCGGGTCGCCGACCAGGCTGGCGATGCGGGCGATATCGGGTCCTTCACGCATGGTTTGATCCTCATCGAAGCATTCCTGCGAGGGAAGCACTATTCTGGGGCGAGCTCAAGCAGCCCGGGCAAACCCTCCTGACAGGAGAATGCCTAGCACAACGACCCAAGCAATGCTTCGATCGCGGTCGAACCGTGGTCGTCCGAAAGCCACCGACGAGGAGACACAAAATGACCATCACCTGCTTCATCCGCTACGAGATCGACCCGTTCGGCAAGGCGGCCTTCGAGCAATATGCGCGGGCCTGGGGCCAGGCCATTCCGCGCTGCGGCGCCGACCTGATCGGCTATTACGCGCCGCATGAAGGCTCGGCCACCACGGCCTATGCCGCCTACAACATCGAGAGCCTCGCGGCCTATGAAGCCTACCGCGCGCGGCTTGCCGCCGACCCGGCCGGTAAGGCAAATTACGAGTTTGCCAGGCGCGAGAAGTTCATTCTCAAGGAAGACCGCGTCTTCCTGAAGCTGGTGTCGGGGCCGCACGGCCCGAGGCAGGTCTTCCGCACCTGAAGCAGTTTCAGGAAAAGTGTGTAGCGGTTTTCCGTCCGGAATTGCGTAGGAACAAATATAACGGTCAGAGAAGGGATAGAGGCATGATCGCAGTCATCTTCGAGGTGGAGCCGGCGGAGGGAAAGCGCGATGTCTATCTGGGCATCGCCGCCGAGCTTCGGCCGTTGCTCGACGGCATCGACGGCTTCATCTCGGTCGAGCGCTTCCAGAGCCTCGTCGATCCCAGGCGGGTGCTGTCGCTGTCCTTCTGGCGC
The DNA here is from genome assembly GCF_055811115.1 of Mesorhizobium sp. WSM4832. NCBI lineage: Bacteria > Pseudomonadati > Pseudomonadota > Alphaproteobacteria > Hyphomicrobiales > Phyllobacteriaceae > Mesorhizobium > Mesorhizobium sp. WSM4832. The sequence goes on from NZ_JBVVQH010000006.1 coordinate 313,762, forward strand.
GACGAGGAAGCGGTGAAGGCCTGGCGCAACACAGAGGAGCACCGCCAGGCGCAGAAGGCGGGACGCGGCGGTATCTTTGCCGGCTACCGCCTGCGCATCGCCCATGTCGTGCGCGATTACGGGCTGACGGAGAGGGCCGACGCGCCGGAAGATAGCAGGGCGGTGAATGGGTAAAACTCCCCCTTCTCCCCTTGTGGGAGAAGGTGTCGCCGAAGGCGACGGATGAGGGGTGTTCCAGCTTGGCGATGCCGGAGGAGACGGCAAGTTTGCCAACGTCTCACTCCGCTGGAACACCCCTCATCCGTCTCGGCGCTGACGCGCCGATCCACCTTCTCCCACAAGATCCTATGAGGGCGTGGATGGCGGCGCGATGTTTCGCCAAGATTGGTTTTCCACCCACGCAACAAGGGAGAAG